>NZ_FNSO01000003.1:685694-1028542 GCF_900105945.1 Amycolatopsis tolypomycina
GTCGTCGATCGGCTTCGCCCGCAGGACGACCGACACCGCGCGGTCCGGGGTGATGCCGATCTTCGTGAAGTCGTAGTCGATCCGGCGGACGGCGTCGTCGGCCGCCTGGTCGCCGAGGATCGGGTGGGCGCTGCGGTAGTCGAGCGCGCGGCCGTACAGCGTGGCCAGGTTGGTGGCTTTTTCTTCGGTGAAGTGGACCTTCTCCATCACGACCCCCAGAAGTTTCACAATGTTGTGAAAAGTCTAGCGCGTTTCGGGGTGGGCGGCGTAGTCGTGCGCGTAGGTCTTGGCGTCCACCAGGTGCTTGAGGGTCAGCTCGCGGGCGGCGGCCGGGTCGGACCGGCGGATGGCGTCGAGGATCGCGCGGTGGTCGGCGACGGCCTTGCGGATCTGCCCGGGCAGCCGCAGCGCCGCCCGCCGTTCCTCGCCGACCAGCGCGAGCACCGACCGCAGCAGCCCGGCGACGTCGTCGTTGCCCGCGTTCTGGGCGATCACCCGGTGGAACTCGGCGTCGGCGGCGATGACGTGCAGCATGTCCCCGTCTTCGGCGGCCCGCGCCATCTCGGCGACGTTGTCCTCGAGCCGGCTCACGGTCTTCGCGGTCGCGTGCCGGGCCAGCCGTTCGGCGAGGGTGGGCTCGACCGTCGCCCGCAGGTCGAAGAGCTTCTCGACGAGCTGGTCGTGCTCGGTGAACCACGTCCGCAGCGGCTGTTCCTGCTGTTCGCGGACGTAGGTGCCGGAGCCGGCGCGGATCTGGACGTACCCGATGGAGGCGAGGACGCGCAGGGCCTGGCGCAGCGATCCGCGGCTGATGCCGAGCTCCTCGCACAGGACGCGTTCGGCGGGCAGCCGGGAGCCGGGCGGCAGGTCACCGGAGTCGATCCGGGCCCGCAGCCGGTCGACGGTCGCGCTCCAGACCTGCTCGGTGTCCACGCCGCTCATCCTCTCAGCCGCGGGACCGGTCCCCGTGGCCCGGACGTAGCGTTGCGGCTCGCCGACCGAGGGGGATAGCGACATGACCACGCTGCGCCTTGCCGGGATCGGGGCACTCGGCCTCCTGCTCACCGCCTGCGGCAGCGCGGTGCCGCCGACCACGCCACCGACCACGACCGCGTCGCGGACCTCGGCAACGCCCACGCCCACTCCCACGACCGCGACGGCGCACTCCTTGTCGACCGTGCTCGGGGAGGCGGTGGTCACCAAGCTGGACGCGATCGGCAGCGTGCTGGCTTCCTGCGTGCCGGATCTGCCGCGCTGTTATCCCACGGTCGCCGTCCTGCGGTCGGGAATCGCCGAGGCGCAGGCCAGGATCAAGGCCGACCCGGACGCCCCGCGCTACGCGGACGCGCTCCGGACGCTCGACGAGACCGGGCGGCGGGCGGAAACCCTGCAGGGGTGCGAGGCGTGGTTCGCCGGCAACGGTGCCGTCCGCGGCCGGAAGAACGCCGGCTGCTCCGGCGCCTTCGACGAGGCCATGGCACTCCTCGGGCAGTTCCGGGCCATGTACTGAGCCGCGACCCGCGGAAACTGTCGGTGGTGGCTGCCATGATCACCGGCATGGACATCTTGACGGCGTGGGTCCGCGGCTGGGCGGTGTCGCGGGCGACGGCACCGCCGGTCGCCGAGCCCGACGGCTACCGCGTCGACGTCGGCCTGCCGGGGCACCGGGTGCGCTACCTGCTGCGCTCGGCGTCGGCGGTGCCCGCGCGGGCCCGCACGGCGGCGGCCCCGGGCACCTGGCTGAAGACGTGCGGCGCGCGTTCCGCCGTGCTGGCGGGCCTGACCGAGGTGTGGCGGGCGGGGGAGACGGAGTACCTGATGGCGTTCGAAGGGCCGCTGCCGCCGGCGGAGGTGCCACCGCCGTACTCGGTCGCGGTGTCCGGCGAGGGGCCGGTTTGGGAGGTGGCCGTGTCTTCCGGCGACGCTCCGGCGGCCCGCGGTCAGGTCGCGGTGGCCGGCGGAGTGGCCGTGTTCGACAAGATCGAGACCGAGCCGGAGCACCGCCGCCGCGGCCTGGGCCGGGTGGTGATGCACCGGCTCGCGGCGGCGGCCGGCACGCCGTCGAGCGTGCTGCTGGCGTCGGCGGCGGGGCGCGGGCTGTACACCTCGCTGGGCTGGCGTGTGGTGTCCGACGTCGTCCCGGCGCACGTCCCGGAAGCAGCGGCATGACAGCACGGTTCAAAGACCTCGCCCTGGACGCGAACGACCACCAGGCACTGGCGGACTGGTGGTGCCGCGCGCTCGGCTACGTCCGCCGCGACGCGCTGACGGGCGACACCCGCCCGGACGACTGGCCGGTCCCGATCGTCGACCCGGCGGGCGAGGGGCCGCTGATCTGGCTCAACCCGGTGCCGGAGCGGAAGACCGTGAAGAACCGGATGCACCTGGACGTCTTCGGCGACCGGGCCGAGCTGCTCGCACTGGGCGCGACCCTGATCCGCGCGCGAGGTGGTGATGTGGACTGGGACCAGCTGGCGGACCCCGAGGGCAACGAGTTCTGCGTCTTCACCCCACGATGACGGCCCGGCACTACAAGGTCAGCCCCGGATCCCTGGCCACGGTCGCGAGCTCTTCGGCGGTCATCGCCAACGGAGCGATGACCCCGACCGTGCCCCCCAAGCTGACCAGGACGTAGCTGCCGTCCGCCCGGTAGTCGGTCACCGTGATGCCGCGCTGCAGCGTGCCCTCCCGGTCGAACGTGTCCGCCTCCGACGTCATCAGGATCCCGCCGGCGCCGACGGCGGCGTAGCGGCAGGTCGTCGAGGGGCTGATCTGCACCTTCAGCTCCGCGCACAGCTGCTGGGGCTGGAACCGCTGCACCGGGTTGGTCGGCACGAACACCTCCACCGTGAGGGAGTAGGCGGTGGCTTCCGGCCCGCCGCGCTCGGTGATGCTCACCCCGCGCTGGCTGGTCGGCATGATGCCGCCGAAGTGGGCGGACGTGAGTGAATCGCGCCGGATCGGTTCGCCCGGCGGCCGCATCTTCCGCAGGAGCGCTTCGAGGTGCTCCGCGATGCGGGGGGCCCGGGCGCTGATCCGCGCGTCGGTCGGCTGGGCGATCTCGCCGGTGCCCGGCGGCCACCACCGTTCCCCGGCGGAGGGGGCAGGCCGGGGCGGTGCCGCCGGCCGGGGCGGGACGTCCGCCGCGGGCCTGGTGACCGGGATGGCGACGGCGGCCGCGGCGGCCACGACGACACCCGCGCAGGCCAGCAGGACGGCCCGACGGCGGTGCCGCCGCCGGGCGACCCGGGTGACGACCTCGTCGGGGTCGAAGCCCAGCGGCGGTTCGGCGCGCACGGCCGCGGTGAACTCGCGGGCCAGCATCTGCTCGTCCATCACAGCTCGCTTTCTGCCAGTGAATCCGGGAAGGCGCCGCGGAGGGTCCGCAGCGCCCGGGTGGCCTGACTCCGGACCGTGGCCTCGGAACACCGCAGTTCCCGTGCGGTTTCGGCGACCGGCAGCTCGCAGAAGTACCGCAGCACCAGCACCGCCCGCTGCCGGGGCGCGAGCGTCGCCAGCGCCGTGGCGAGCTCGGCGCGCAGGCCCGCGTGCTGCTGGAGCACGGCCGGGTCCGCGGCCGCGTCCGCGACCTCCGGCAGCGCGTCGGTGTGGCGTTCGGACCGCCGCCACGGCCGCCGCCGTTCGTCGAGCCAGCAGCGGGTCAGCGTCTGCCGCGCGTAGCTCACCGGCCGGTCGGTGCCGCGGATCCTCGGCCAGGCTCCGTACAGCTTGTGAAGCGTGGCCTGGACGAGGTCTTCGGCCAGGTGCCAGTCGCCGCACAGCAGGTAGCCGTAGCGACGCAGCGGCACGGCGTTGTCCCTGGCGAACTCGCGAAACCGATCCTCGTCGGCTGCCCGCATGGGGCCTCCTTCATGTCAGGTACGGCTTCTTACGCGGTGGGCGACCGAAACGCTGCACCGTCGTGAGTGTCTGACCTGACACATCTGCCGCGCGGGAGCGGCCCACGATGCTTAGGCTCCGCACGTGAATGCTTCATGACGTGGTGGCACGCGCTGATCGTCGTGGTCGCCGGGATCTGGGCGGGGACCATCAACGCCGTCGTCGGGTCGGGGACGCTCGTGACCTTCCCCGTGCTCGTCGCGCTCGGCTACCCGCCGGTGACGGCGACGACGTCCAACGCCATCGGCCTGGCCCCCGGCACGCTCAGCGGCGCTTGGGGGTACCGGCACGAGCTGAAGGGCTACTGGCCGCAGACGGCCAAGTTCGCCGTCGCGTCCTTCCTCGGTGCCATCGGCGGCACCATCCTGCTGCTCTCGCTGCCGAAGGACGCCTTCGAAGCCGTCGTCCCCGTGCTGGTCGGACTGGCCGTGGTCCTCGTGATCATCCAGCCGAAGGTGTCGAAGTGGGTCGCCGAGCGGCGCGAGCAGAACGGGACCGAGCACAAACCCGGTCCGCTGCTGATGTTCTTCATCTTCCTCATCGGCATCTACGGCGGGTACTTCACCGCCGCGCAGGGCGTGATGCTGATGGCCGTGATGGGCATGCTGCTGTCGGAGCCGCTGCAGAAGCTCAACGGCGTCAAGAACGTCCTCGCCGCCGTCGTCAACCTCGTCGCCGGGGTCATCTACGCGTTCGTCGCGCCGGTCAGCTGGGCCGTGGTGCTGTGGCTCGCCGTCGGCAGCACCGCCGGCGGCTTCCTCGGCGCGAAGATCGGCCGGAAGCTGTCGCCGGCGGTGCTGCGCGGCGTGATCGTGGTGATCGGCGTCGCCGCCGTCATCCAGCTGGTGGTCAAGCAGTTCGCGAGCTGAATTCGCGGGCCGCGGCGAGGAACAGGTCGTTCTCCTCGCGGGTCCCGATGGTCACGCGGACGCCGTCGCCGGCGAACGGGCGCACCACCAGCTTGCGGTCCAGCGCGTGCTCGGCGAACGGGACGGCCTGGTCACCCAGCGGCAGCCAGACGAAGTTCGCCTGCGTTTCCGGCACCTGGTACCCCGCCGCCAGCAACGCTTCGCGCACCCGCCCGCGCTCGACGACGATGTCCTGGCAGCGGGCCAGCAGCTCGTCGGCCGCGTCGAGCGACGCCAGCGCGGCCACCTGGGCCAGCATGTTCACCGAGAAAGCCACGTACACCTGGCGAAGCGCGTCCGCGATCGGCTCGGGCGCCACGGCGTAACCCACGCGAAGACCCGCGAGGCCGTACGCCTTCGAGAACGTGCGCAGCACCATGACGTTGGACCGGCTGCGGGTGTACTCGACGCCGTCGGGCACCTCGGGGTCGGTGACGAACTCCTTGTACGCCTCGTCCAGCACGACCAGCACGTGCTCCGGGACGGCCTCGAGGAACCGCTCCAGCTCGGCGCGGCGCACCGCCGTCCCGGTGGGGTTGTTCGGGTTGCAGACGAAGACCACGCGCGTCCGGTCGGTGATCGCCGCGAGCATCGCGTCGAGGTCGAGCTCCTGGCCCTCGGTGATCGGGACCTTCACCGACACGGCGTTCGCGACCTGCGTGACGATCGGGTACGCCTCGAAGGAGCGCCAGCCGAAGATGACCTCGTCGCCGGGCGAGCACACCGCCTGGATCGTCTGCTGGCACAGCGAAACCGAGCCGCAGCCGATCGCGACGCGCTCCACCGGCACGTCCAGCTCGCGCGCCAGCCGCTCGCGCAGCGCCTGCGAGCCGGTGTCCGGGTAGCGGTTGACCCCGGCCGCGGCGTCGGCGATCGCCTGCGCGACGCTCGGCAGGGCGCCGCCGGGCACCTCGTTGCTCGCCAGCTTGATCGCGCCTTCGATCGTCCGGCCGGGGACGTATTTCGGCAACGATTCGAGATCGGCACGCGGGGACACGGACGGCATCTTCGGCGCTCCTGGAAGTCGACGGGACGACCCGCTCACCGTATCTTTTCCGCCCGGCGCCCCGCGACTCCCTTCAAGCGGTAGCCGGAGCAGTGACCTGCGACACTGAGTGCCTTCCGTTCACCTCGAAGTGATTGGGTGACGCAATGACGTCGACCAGCACCGTGGACTACCAGCGCACCGACGGCCGCACCCTCCGCCTGACCTTTTCGGAACCCGAAGGCGCGCTACGCGGCGGCTTGGTGGTGCTGCACGAGGCCGACGGCGTCACCGACGGCGTGAAACTGCTGCTCGCCGGCCTGGCCACGGAAGGCTGGCTGACCGTCACCCCGCACCTGGAGAACGACGAGCTCACGCAGCAGGACCTGCTCGACGCGACCGACCTGACACTGGCCTGGCTGGTCGAGCGGGGTGTCCAGGCCGACCTGCTCGGCGTGATGGGCTTCGACCTCGGCGGCACCGCGGCGCTCGTCGTCGCGTCGCACCGCAGGCTGGGTGCCGCGGTCAGCGTCGGCGGGCAGCGGGCCGCCGAGCTGCCCGCGCTGGTCGAGATCGCCGGGCGGCTCACCAGCCCGTGGCTCGGCATGTACGGCGACGCCGGCGACGAGGCGGGCGGCGCCGACGTCGAGCGCCTGCGCGACGCCGCCGCGTCGGCCCGGGTCGCCACGAACGTCGTGCACTACCCGGGCGCGAACCACCGCTTCGACGCCGACCCGGGCGCGGCCGCGGAGGCCTGGCAGCGCACGCTCGACTGGTTCGACGCGCACCTCCGGTAGGTGTGGGCGGTCACCACCGCCAACCGCCTTTCCGTGTCGGTTGCGACCACGGTGACTTCCCGATCGGAAGGATTAGGCTCGGGGCGTGACGCACACCGCCGACGCCCCCGAAGTGCTCTGGCGCCCCGAGCCGGGCCACGTTGCCGACACCAAGATCGATGCCTTCCGCCGGTGGCTGCGCGCCGAGCGCGGCGTCGAGGTGGACGACTACCGCTCGCTGCACGAGTTCTCCGTCGAGCGCGGCCCGGACTTCTGGGCGGCGGTCGCGGACTTCCTCGGCGTCCGCTGGCACGACCAGCCCGGCGAAGTGCTCTCGGGCGAGATGCCCGACGCCGTCTGGTTCGAGGGCGGCACCCTGAACTACGCCGAGCACGCGCTCACCCCCGGCGTCGCGGGCGCGGCGAAGGCCGACGACGAGACGGCCGTGATCTTCCACCGCGAAGACGGCTTCGCGAGCCATCTGACGTACGGCCGGCTTCGCGCGCAGGTCGCCGCGGCCCGGGCCGCGTTCCTCGAACTGGGCGTCGGCAAGGGCGACCGGGTCGTCGCGCTGGCGCCGAACTGCCCGCAGACGCTGGTCGCGTTCCTCGCCGCGGCGAGCATCGGGGCGATCTGGTCGTCGTGCTCGCCGGACTTCGGCGTCCGCGCGGTCGCGGACCGGTTCGTCCAGATCGAGCCGAAGGTGCTCTTCGCGGTCAACGCCTACGCGTACAACGGCCGCCAGTTCGACATCCGGACGACGATCGCCGACCTCCAGGCGCAGCTGCCGTCGCTCGCCGCGACCGTGCTCGTCGAGTACGTCGGCGAAGGCCGGATGGACGGCACCCTCGACTGGGACGAACTGCTGGCGAAGCACGAAGGCGCGCCGCTGCTGTTCGAGCCGGTCGAGTTCGCGCACCCGCTGTGGGTGCTCTATTCGTCGGGCACCACCGGCCTGCCCAAGGGCATCGTGCACGGCCACGGCGGCATCACGCTCGAACACCTCAAGGCCCTCGCCCTGCAGACCGACCTCGGGCCCGGCGACCGGTTCTTCTGGTTCAGCACCACCGGCTGGATGATGTGGAACTTCCTCATCTCCGGCCTGCTGGTCGGCACCACGATCGTGCTCTACGACGGCAGCCCGGGCTTCCCGGACCTCAACGCGCTGTGGCACCTGGCCGAGCAGCACCGCGTCACCTACTTCGGCACGTCGGCGCCGTTCATCCAGAGCTGCCTCAAGGCCGGGATCAAGCCCGCCGAGCGCTACGACCTCACCGGGTTGCGCGCGCTGGGCTCCACCGGCGCGCCGCTGAGCGTCGAGGGCTTCCGGTGGATCGTGAACGAGATCGGGAAGAACGTCCAGATCTGCTCGGTCTCCGGCGGCACCGACCTGTGCGCGGCGTTCGTCGCGTCCGCGCCGGACGTGCCGGTCTGGCTGGGGGAGCTGTCCTGCCCGGCGCTCGGGGCCGCGGTGAACGCCTTCGACGAGGCCGGCAACGCGGTCGTCGAGGAGGTCGGCGAGCTGGTCATCACGAAGCCGATGCCGTCGATGCCGGTGTTCTTCTGGAACGACCCCGACGGCTCGCGGCTGCGGGAGGCGTACTTCGAGATGTACCCCGGGCTGTGGCGCCACGGCGACTGGATCCGCGTCACGAACCGCGGCTCGGCGGTGATCTACGGCCGCAGCGACTCGACGCTCAACCGCGGCGGCGTCCGGATGGGCACGGCGGAGTTCTACCGGGTCGTCGAGGGCTACGACGAAATCGCGGACTCGCTGGTCGTGGACACGTCGGCGGCCGGGAACGAGGACGGCCAGCTGATTTGTTTCGTGGTGCTCGCCGGCGGTGTCGCGCTCGAAGACGTCGAACCGCGCCTGCGCAAGGAGCTTCGTAGCGCGCTGTCACCACGGCATGTACCCGATCGGTTCGTCGTGGTTTCCGAGATTCCTCGTACCTTGAACGGTAAGAAGTGTGAGGTACCGGTGAAGAAGATCCTCGCCGGTGTGGCTCCCGACCGGGCCGTCAGCCGCGACGCGCTGGCCAACCCGGCGGCGTTGGCGCCGTTCGTGGAGCTCGCCGGGGGGTAGACGGGGGAAGCATGATCATCCACGGTGGGTTGTACGGGTGGTGACGGGGACACGCACGCAGATCACCTGGAAGGTGGCCGGTGCCACCACCGTGGGGGTGATCACCTGGGTGACCCGCCTCGCCGGGCTGCTGACGCTGGGGTCGATCCTGATCCCGGCCGGGCGGCGCAGCCTGCGCGGGCACCTGGCCGAATGGCTGGAGCTGCCGCAGGAGGCCACGGTCGCCGCCGCGACCGTGGCGCTGGTCATGGGCGTGCTGCTGGTGCTGCTGGCCGCGGGCCTGCGCCGCCGCAAGCGCCGGGCCTGGCAGCTGGCGGTGGGGGCGACGGTGCTGCTCACGGTGTCGCACCTCGGGCTCAAGCACGTCTTCGCCGCGGGCCTGGTGTCGGTGCTGCTGCTGGTGGGCCTGATCGCCAACCGGCGCTACTTCGTCGCGAAGCCGGACCCGGTGGTCGGGCGCTGGCGGGCGGTGCGCGTGTTCGCCCAGCTGGCGCTGGCCGGGTTCGTGATCAACGTCATCCTCCTGTCGGTGGTCCCGCGGGCGGCACTGGAGCCGCTGGGCTTCGGCGGCAGGCTCACGGAGTCCGCGCTCGCGCTGGTCGGGGTGAGCGGGCCTGCGGTGTTCCACCAGATGTGGCTGGAGGACCTGGTGGCCGCCGTCGGCCTGCTGTTCGGCCTGGCCGCGGTGCTGGTGTCGGCGTACTTCCTGCTGCGCTCGGCCGAACCGGCGCCGCGGCTGACCGACGAGGAGGTCGACCGCCTGCGCCGGCTGCTCGACGAACACGGCGACCGTGACTCGCTGGGGTACTTCGCGCTGCGGCGGGACAAGTTCGCGGTGTTCTCGAAGACGGGCAAGGCCGCCGTGACGTACCGCGTGATCGCCGGGGTCGCGCTCTGCTCGGCCGACCCGCTGGGCGACCACGAGGCCTGGCCCGGCGCGATCGAGGAGTACCTGGAGGTCTGCCGCCGCGGCGGCTGGGTCCCGGCGGCGATGGGTGTCTCCGAGCTGGGCGCGACGGTCTGGGCCCGGTTCGGCCTGGAGGTGCTGGAGATCGGCGACGAAGCCGTCGTCGACGCGGCCGGCTTCACCCTGGACGGCCGGATCATGCGCGGCGTCCGCCAGGCCGCGGCCCGCACGAAGCGCGCGGGCTACAAGGTGCTGGTGCGCCGCACCGAGGACCTGCGCCCCGGCGAACTGGCCGAGCTGGAGGTCCTGGCGGCCACCTGGCGCGGCACGGACACCGAGCGCGGCTTCTCGATGGCGCTGGGCCGCATGGGCGACCCCCGGTCGGTCCTGGTGACGGCCGAGCAGGGCGGCCGCGTCCGCGGGGTGCTGCAGTTCGTGCCGTGGGGTGCGAAGGGCCTGTCGCTGGACGTGATGCGCCGCGACCGCACGGCCGACAACGGCGTCAACGAGCTGATGATCTCGGAGTTGCTGCTCGCGGCCCGCCGCCACGGCGTCGAGCGGGTGTCGTTGAACTTCGCGGCGTTCCGCGCCCTGATGGAACAGGGCCAGCGCATCGGCGCGGGACCGGTCGCCCGCATGTCGGCGAAGGTGCTGCACTTCTTCTCGCGCTGGATCCAGATCGAGACGCTGTACCGCTTCAACGCGAAGTTCCAGCCGCGCTGGGTGCCCAGGTACCTGGTGTACCCGGGCGTGCGCGAACTCCCGCGCGTCGGCATCGCGACGTTCGAAGCCGAAGGACTCGGCGGCCGCTCTCCGCGCCTGCTCAGGCTGCTGCAGCGGGCATAAGGGGGGCCGCGTTCGGGGGTGATCGAGGGGTGTGTAACCTATCTGAGCAGTGGTCGTTGGGCCCAGGAGGCTTCGCCTAGTCTGGTCTATGGCGCCGCACTGCTAATGCGGTTGGGGGTAACCCCCCCTCCCGGGTTCAAATCCCGGAGCCTCCGCTGGTACCCGGTTCGCCGGGTGCTAGGTTACAACTGAACACGCGCCCGTAGCTCAGCTGGATAGAGCATCTGACTACGGATCAGAAGGTCAGGGGTTCGAATCCCTTCGGGCGCACGTCTGGTTGAGACAGCAGTACGCAGGTCCGGTTCCTCTTTCGAGAGGCACCGGACCTGTTTGCGTTGGACCGCATCCCCGCTGAAACAACAGCCGTCATTCGCCGCCGATGCTGACGAAGCCGGCTGCGGCGGCGAGGTCGGCCAGGCTTCGGTCCCGCATCTCCTGCTGGGCCTCGGCCAGCGCCACCGGTGCCGGCCGGCCGGCGGCGATTCCGCGGTGCAGGGCGATCATCAGCGGTGCGGTCTCCGCGTCCGGAATCGGCACCACCGAAGCGATCAGCTGGGCGGCGCTCCGGCCCATGAACGTCGTGCTCAGCCCCAGCAGCTCGTCACCGGTCCGCACCACCGAACGGCCGCCGTCGCAGCACGCGAGGATCACTGTGTGCGGTACCCGGGGGAGCCGTTCGAGGTCGTACGCGATCAGGGGGCCGTCGGCCAGCCGCAACGAGGAAAACAACGGGTTGTCGGTGACCAGGCTGCCGTGCGTCGCCAGGTGCGCCACCTCTGCGCCGGCCAGCGCGGCGAGGACCCCGTCGACCGTTGCGGTGCCGTCCACCATGGGCGCGCAGCCGTGGATGGCGGCCACCGCGAGCGCTTCGTCCCTGGCGCCGGGCAGGCCGGGGCCGGCCGCCACCACGACCGTCCTTCCAGGACGGACCGGCGCGCCGGACACAGCGCACCACAAGGTCGCCGACGGCGAGACTGTCACCGGACGGCCGAGACACGAGGGCAGCACCGACCACGGCATGCTGTGCAGGACACCGGTCGGCACGAGCACCAGCGGCCGGTCGCCCAGCTCGGGAAGTTGCCCGAGCAGCAGGTCGTCGAGCCGCCGGGCCGCGTCGGCGAGCAGCGCGGCTGCCGCCGGCTGGGCCGGCCCCTTCCTCGGCAGCCGGTGCAGCGCGAACAGCAGTCGTTCGATCAAGCCGTCGATCGGCGACACCGGCCCCAGTGGACGCCACCGCAGCCGTCGGTCGACCAGCGTGAGCGCGTGCATGATTCCGTCCCACTGCACGAACTCCACGAGTGACCGGTCGCCCAGGGCCGCACCGAGCTGGTGCGGCCGGACCGGCTCGACCGGCGGTCCGCCGGACTGGGGCGGGTGCAGCCGGCAGTGGTCCCGGATCTGCCGCTCGAGGGTCAGCTGGCGGTGCGCCGGGCTCGGCCGGCCCAGGCTGATCTCCGCCGCCACGGACCGGAGCTGCGCGAGCAGCCCGGCCAGCACGGGATCCTCCGCGGGCAGCACCGGCCGGTGCAGCAGCCTGCTGGCCCGGCCCCGCTCGGCCCACTCCAGCACGCCGGCGGGCCGGCCGTCGCGGAGCGCGGTCCGCAGTCCCAGCTCGGTGAGCTCGACCCGGTGGGCCGCGGAGTGCACCCGCAGATCGGTCGCCCCCAACGCCGTCGCGTGCTCGTCGAGCACCCGCAGACCCGCTCGTGCCGCCCCCGCGGCACCGCGCGGGTCGCCGTTCTCCTCGCGCAGCCTCGCCTCGGCGAACCAGCCGCGCGCCCGGATCGCCGCCGGGCCGCGGCTGCGGGCCAGGGCCGCCTGACGCAGCTGCTCGCCGCCCTGACCGCGCCGGCCGCGGAGGAACGACACCTGGGCGGCCACCACCCGCCCCTCGACTTCGGCCGCGGGCCAGCCGCTGCCGGCCAGGGTGCCGACCATGGTCGCCACGAGCGCGAGACTGATGCGCTCTCCCTGTCCCAAGGCGATTTTGGCGCGATACCGGGCGAGCCGCGCCAGCGCCGTCCATTCCGCACGTTGCTGGCGGCTGAAGCCGCGCAGGGCGAGGTCGGCCTGCCGGAGCGAACGCTGCCAGTCGCCGTCCAGGAACGCGATCTGCGCCAGGAGCAGCCGCAGCTCCGGGATCTTGAGCCGGCGTTGTTCCTCCTGGCAGGCGCCGATGGCGCGTTCGGCGAACTCGCGTGCCTCCGAGGTCAGTCCCACCGACAACAGCAGCTCGCCGTGGTCCTGCAGCACCGCGGCGAGCTGGCCGCCGTGCTCGGCGATGGTCTGCTCGGCCCTGGCCAGGTGGTCCAGCGCGGCCGGCACGTGGCCACGCAGTGCGGCGACGAAACCGAGGTTCTGCTCGACGATCCCGACGGCCAGGCCGCGTCCCAGTGCGCTCGACACCTGCCCCGATTCGCGGAGATCACGGACCGCGGCCGCGAAGTCGTGCAGCCAGCCGTGCACGATCCCGCGATTGACCAGCGCGCGGGCGAGACCGACCCGGTCATCGATCCGGCGCAGGTACGGCACCGCGCAGTCGAGGTCGGCCAGCGCCTCGTCGAGCCGGCCGATCTCCACCAGAATCGCGCCTCGTTGCGCCCGTATCCGCGGCAGCGCGTCACCCCGAACGCTGTTCAGGGCAATATCGATCTCGGCGAGAGCCGGTTTCGGCCTGCCCCGCAGAATCAACGCGTAGGCCAGCCTGATGCGCGCTTCGCTGACCAGTTCGTCCGAATCGGCGGCCAATCCGTGGTCGACGGCTTTGCGCAGATGCCGGATGGCTGTGTCCAGTTCACCGCATTGGACGAGTGAATGGCCCCACGCTCGTTCGGCTATCGACGCTGCCGCGCTGTCGCCGTCCCGTTCGGCCCGGCGGACTGCCTCGGAAGCCGCGCTCACCGCGGTGCTCGGGTTCAGATCCGCCAGCCGCGCGGCATTCTCGGCGATATCGAGCACAACAGTCACGTATCAACCTCGCCGTCCGCGGCTCCAGAGAGGTGCAGTGGTGTGATTGTACCCAGGGAAAGGGGAGATCGATGAGTGGTGAATTGATCATCGACGCGCAGCATTGGCAGATGGTCGCCGACTTCATGGGCAAACATCTTCACCTTCCGGGGGCGCATCTGATCGAGCTCGACGAGCGCCTCGGTCTCGCTCTGGTCGGCGTGCCAGGGGTGGCGGACTGCGCCGCCGGGATCTCGGCGGCACAGCCCAAGGTGGTCGAGGCACTGACCGAGTCGGCGGCCGGCGACCCGATCGACCTGCTCGACCCGATCGACATCGTGCTCGGCGAACTGCGGGCCCAGCTTGCCCGCGCCTTCGGTGGCTGGTCGCCGGACATGGACAAGAACAGGCAGGTGGCCAACGTCGTGACCTGGCCCGGCACGAAGGGCGCCGCGAACGAGCCGAAAGTACCGAACGGGCCGGCGACCTGGCAGCAGGTCCTGCTCGAGGCGCTTCCCGGCGGTGTGGCCGACCCGGCCGCGGGCCGGGACGTCAAGATCGGCATTCTGGACACGCAGATGTTCGCCCATCCAAACCTGGCGGGCGCGTACCTCTCGGCCGAGCAGGGGCTTCTTCAGGCCGGGACGACCCTGTCGGCGGGAAACGGCCACGCCACGTTCGTCGCCGGTCTCGTGCACGCGCACGCGCCGGCGGCGATTCTGATCACCGATTTTTTCCTCAACCAGAACGAGTCTTCCGCACTGACCTGGGACGTGGCCAAGAAACTCGTCTCGTTCGTCGGTCGCGGTTTCGACATGGTGAACTTTTCGTTCGGATCACGGACCGGCGACGGAAAGGCCCCCTTCGCGATGCGCCGGGCGATCGAGAAGTTGTCGGCCGACACGCTCGTGATCGCGGCGGCCGGAAACCACGGCGAGACCGACCACGCGAAAGCACCCATGTGGCCGGCGGCGCTCCCGGGCGTCATCGCGGTGGGCGCGACCGACGGGAAGGGGCACCGTGCCTCCTTCAGTCCCGATCTGCCCTGGGTCAGGTGCGCGGCACCGGCGATCAACGTGCTGTCCACCTACCTGTCCGGCGAGGTGATCCAGTACTCCGAAGAGCACGTGAAGTTCCCCGGCTTCGCCCGGTGGAGCGGTACCTCGTTCGCCGCCGCGAAGGTGACCGGGATGGTCGCGGCCCGGACCGTGCCCGGGGTCGTGAGCGCGAAGGACGCGTTCAACCTGCTGCTGGCCGAAACGGATCCGGTGGTGAAGCCCTACGAATGGCGGCAGAATCCCTAGCATGCGGGACGACCCGGCAGTGGTGGACCTGGTCGAGCGCGCCCGAGGTGGTGACCAGGGCGCGTGGGACCAGGTCGTCGACCGGTACGCGGCGCTGGTCTTCTCGGTGTGCCGGCGGTTCCGCCTCACCGGCGCGGACACCGAGGACGTCACCGCCACTGTCTGGCTCCGGCTGGTCGAACGGATCGACGCGATCCGCGAGCCCGCAGCGTTGCCCGGCTGGATCGCCACGACCGCCCGGCGAGAGTGCCTTCGCGTGCTGCGGGGGCACGAGCGCCAGGTGCCGGTCGACGACGACGGGCTCTGGGGGGAGACGCCGGCGGCGTCCGACGAGTGGCTGATCGAGCAGGAACGGCAACTCGCGCTGCGGATCGCCTTCGCCGGACTGCCGGTGCAGTGCAGGCGGCTGCTGGCGCTGCTGTTCACCGATCCGCCGACGCCGTACCGGGAGATCGCGGACGAACTCGGGATGCCCATCGGCGGGGTGGGCCCCAACCGGGCCCGCTGCCTGGACAGGCTGCGGGACAATCCCGCGGTGGTGGCCCTGATGGACGTCAGCCCGACCGGGAGGTGACAACGATGCCGACGCACTGGAACGACGACGACTCCCTCGTTGCGGACCTGGGGAAGGCGCTGCGCGCTCGCACGGAGGTACCGGACCGGCTGGTGGAGATCGGCAAGGGGGCGTTCGCCATGCGGACGGTCGACGCCGAGCTCGCCACGCTGACCACCGCCGGCCTCGCGGGCGCGCGGGCGGAACCGGCGCGGTTGCGGACGATGACCTTCACCGCCCGGGACGCCGGCATCGAGCTCGAAGTGACCGAGGACGCCCTGCTCGGCCAGGTGGTGCCCCCGCGGGCCGGCGAGGTCGAGGTGCAGACCCGCGACGGTGCCGCCACGACCGTGACCGTGGACGACGTCGGGTGGTTCGTGATCCGGCCCCGGCCTGCCGGCCTGTTCCGGCTGCTGAGCCGCAGCGTGGACGGCACGAAGATCGTCACCGAATGGACCACCGCGTAGCCGGGTATCAACGGGCCGCCCGGCTCCTCCGCCTTCACGCACCCGCCGGACGACGGGTGCGCAGGCGAGGAGGGGTCTCATGGCACAGGCAACCGTTTCCCGGAAGCGTCCCTGCCGGAACTGCGGCGGACGCTACTTCGCCGCGACGATCTCGGTGTCCTGGGCGCTGCTCGCCATCGCCATCGCGCTCGGGGGCATCGCGAAGGCCGTCACCGTCAGTGGCGTGCCGGCCGCGGCGCACGGCGACATCCCGGACCCGGCCGTCATCGTCGCGGCCGGGTGCTGGGCGGTCGGCGGGGTCGTCGTCGCCGGGCTGGTGACGTTGGTCGGCCGCCGCTACCGCTGCATCGCCTGCGACAGCCGGCGGTGATCGCGCCGGCGCCCAGCGGGTGCGATCGGCTGCGCTGCGTAATCGGTCTGGACCACTCCGGTGGCGTCACCGAGGACTGGTCTTGACCACTGGCCACGCTCCGTGGTGACTCTTCCCTCATTGGTCTGGACCACGTAACGTTTGCGCAAACGGCGCAAAAACACCGCCCTGGTCCCCGCCGGCGGTGCCGGTTTCCGCCGTCCTGAACCTGGCTCAAGGGAGAGCGATGTCCAGAAAGAGATGGCACCTCCTCGGTCTCTTCACCGCGGTCGGCGCGCTCGCGGTCGGTCTCGTCACCGTGCCGGCCAACGCCGCCGGTGGCGTCGGCGCCGCCTTCACCAAGGGCTCCGACTGGGGCACCGGGTACGAGGGCAAGTACACGATCAGCAACGGCTCGGGCTCGACGCTCCCGTCGTGGACCGTCGAGTTCGACCTGCCCAGCGGCGCGAAGATCTCGTCGCTGTGGGACGGCAGCTACACCGCGTCCGGCCAGCACGTCACCGTCAAGAACTCCTGGAACGGCAACGTCGGCAACGGCTCGACCGCCAGCTTCGGCTTCAACGTCAGCTACTCCGGCACCTACTCGGCGCCGGCGAACTGCAAGCTGAACGGCGGCTCCTGCGAACCCGGCGGCGGCACCCCGACCACCACGCCGACGACCCCGACACAGCCGACCACCACCCCGACGACGCCGACCACGCCCACCACCCCGCCGACGACCACCACGCCGCCGCAGCCGGGCGCGCTGAAGAACGTCGGCTACTTCGTGCAGTGGGGCGTCTACGGCCGCAACTACCACGTCAAGAACATCGAGACGTCGGGCTCGGCGAGCAAGCTGACGCACATCAACTACGCGTTCGGCAACGTCAAGAACGGCCAGTGCACGGCGAACGACGACCCGTACGCCGACTACCAGAAGACCTACGACGCCGCGGGCAGCGTCGACGGCGTCGCCGACACCTGGGACCAGCCCGTCGCCGGCAACTTCAACCAGCTGCGCAAGCTGAAGAAGCTGCACCCGGGCCTCAAGGTGATCTGGTCGTTCGGCGGCTGGACCTACTCGGGCGGCTTCGGCCAGGCGGCGCAGAACGCGGCCGCGTTCGCGCAGTCCTGCTACAACCTGCTCAAGGACCCGCGCTGGGCGGACGTCTGGGACGGCATCGACATCGACTGGGAGTACCCCAACGCGTGCGGCCTGTCCTGTGACACCAGCGGGGCCGCGGCCTACAAGAACCTGATGGCCGCGCTGCGGGCCAAGTTCGGGTCGTCCTTCCTGGTCACCTCGGCCATCTCCGCGGACGGCAGCAACGGCGGCAAGCTCGACGTCGCCGACTACGCCGGTGCGGCGCCGTACGTCGACTGGTTCAACGTGATGACGTACGACTACTTCGGCGCCTGGGCCGCGCAGGGCCCGACGGCTCCGCACTCGCCGCTCACGTCGTACTCCGGCATCCCCACCGCCGGGTTCTACTCCGACGCGGCGATCCAGAAGCTCAAGAGCAAGGGCGTCCCGTCGAGCAAGCTGCTGCTGGGCATCGGCTTCTACGGCCGCGGCTGGACCGGCGTCACGCAGAGCACGCCGGGTGGCACCGCGACCGGCGCCGCGCCGGGCACGTACGAGGCAGGCATCGAGGACTACAAGGTCCTCAAGAACACCTGCCCGGCGACCGGCACCATCGCCGGCACCGCGTACGCCAAGTGCGGCAGCAACTGGTGGAGCTACGACACCCCGGCGACCATCGGCGGCAAGATGTCCTACGCCAAGCAGCAGGGTCTCGGCGGCGCGTTCTTCTGGGAGCTGACCGGTGACACCACCGGCGGCGAGCTCATCACCGCGATGAAGAACGGCCTGTCATGAGGCGCCGGTGGATGCCCGCACTCGGGCTGGCGGCCGCGGCCGCCACGATCGGCGCGATGTTCGTGATCGCGCCCGCGAACGCGGCGGGCGGCGTGTCCGCGACCTTCTCGAAGGGCTCCGACTGGGGCACCGGGTACGAGGGCAAGTACACGATCGCCAACGGCTCGGGCTCGACGCTCCCGTCGTGGACCGTCGAGTTCGACCTGCCCAGCGGCGCGAAGATCTCGTCGCTGTGGGACGGCAGCTACACCGCGTCCGGTCAGCACGTCACGGTGAAGAACACGTGGAACGGCAACGTCGCCAACGGCGGTAGCGCGAGCTTCGGCTTCAACGTGACGTACTCCGGTTCGTACGTCGCGCCGTCGAACTGCAAGCTGAACGGGGGTTCGTGCTCCGCCGGGGGCACACCCCCCACGACCACGACGCCACCTACGACGACGACCCCGCCGACGACGACCACGCCGCCCCCGCCGGGTGGCCGCGGCGCGCCGTACCTCTACATGGGCTGGGGCAGCCCGCCGAACCCGCAGACGGTGATGAACGCGACCGGGATCAAGTGGTTCACCATGGCGTTCATCAACGCCAGCGGTGGCTGCAACCCGGCGTGGGACAGCAGCCGTCCGCTGCAGGGCAGCGCGGACGCGACCGCGATCGCGCAGATCAAGGCGGCGGGCGGCCAGATCGTCCCGTCGTTCGGCGGCTGGAGCGGGAACAAGCTGGGCCCGAACTGCTCGACGCCTGCCGCGCTGGCCGGCGCCTACCAGCAGGTGATCAACGCCTACGGGCTGAAGGCGATCGACATCGACATCGAGAACTCCGACGAGTTCGAGAACGAGGCCGTGCAGGACCGCATCCTGAACGCGCTGAAGATCGTCAAGCAGAACAACCCGGGGATCCAGACGATCCTGACGTTCGGCACGTCGACGACCGGCCCCAACTACTACGGGAACCGGCTCATCGACCAGTCGAAGGCCCTCGGCGCGAACGTGGACGTGTTCACGATCATGCCGTTCGACTTCGGCGGCGGCGCGAACATGTACAACAGCACCGTGAGCGCGGCGAACGGCCTGCGCGACAAGCTGAAGTCGACGTTCGGGTGGAACGACGCCACGGCGTACGCCCACCTCGGCATCTCGGGCATGAACGGCCTGTCCGACCAGCAGGAGCTGACCGATCTGTCGACGTGGACCCAGATCACCAACTGGGCCAAGTCGAACAAGATCGCGCGCCTGGCGTTCTGGTCGGTCAACCGCGACCGCGGCTGCCCCGGCGGCGGCGTCCAGTCGGCGTGCAGCGGCATCGCCCAGAACGACTGGGACTTCACGAAGGTGACAGCGGGCTTCTGACGCTGTCGTGAACGGCCTCCTTGCCGGCTCCCCGGGCCGGCAAGGAGGCCTTTTCACATCATCTTGACGGCGTCGCCGATGGCCTGGTCCAAAATGGACACACCAAGCGCGATTTCCTCTTCGGACGCCGTCAGCGGCGGCGCGATCCGGAACACCCCGCCCATCCCGGGCAGCTGCACGATGTTCATGTGCAGCCCGAGTTCGAGACACCGCTGCGTGACACGCGCGCCGAGTTCGTCGGAACTCCGCTTGGTTTCCCGGTCCACCACGAGTTCGACGCCCGCGAGCAGCCCGCGGCCGCGGATGTCGCCGACGACCTCGTGGCGCCCGGCGATCTCTTCCAGGCCGCGGCGCAGCACCGAGCCCAGTTCGAGGGCCCGTGCGTCGAGGCGGTCGCGGGTCAGCACGTCCAGCACCGTGTTGCCGACTGCCGCCGGGAGCGGGTCCGACACGTGCGTCGTGAAGAACAGGAACCCGCGGTCGTGCGCCTCCTGCTCGATCTCCGCGCTGGTCAGCACCGCGGCCAGCGGCAGGCCCGCCCCGAGCGTCTTGGACAGCGTCAGGATGTCGGGGACGACGCCGTCGCGCTCGAACGCGTACCAGTTTCCGGTGCGGCACAAGCCGGTCTGGGCTTCGTCGAGGATCAGCAGCATCCCGCGTTCGCGGCACTTCTCGGCCAGTGCGGCGAAGTAGCCGGGCGGCGGTTCGATGATGCCGCCGGAACTGAGGATGGGCTCGACCAGGCAGGCGGCCAGGCTGCCGACGGACTGCGCGTCGATCATCTCGAACCCGAAGTCCAGCTGGCGACGCCAATCCAGCTCGCCGGACGCGTCGGTGAAGTCCGGGCGGTACGCGTTGGGCGCCGGGATGGCGAAGTTGCCGGGCGCGGCCGGGCCGTAGCCCTTCCGGCCGGCGCTGTACGTCGCGCTCGCCGCGGCCTGCGTCATGCCGTGCCAGGAGCGGGCGAACGAGACGATCTCGTGCTTGCCGGTGACGAGCTTGGCCATCCGGACGGCGGCCTCGTTGGACTCGGCGCCGGTGGTCAGCAGCAGCGCCTTGTCGAGCGGTGCCGGCAGCGTCTCGGCCAGCCGCCGCGCCAGGTCGACGACCGGGCGGCTCAGCATGCCGCTGAAGAGGTGGTCGAGCTTGCGCACCTGGCGCTGAACGGTCTCGACGATCTCCGGGTGCGCGTGCCCGAGGATCGCGCTCATCTGGCCGGAGGTGAAGTCGAGGATCCGGCGGCCGTCCTCGGTGAAGACGAAACTGCCCTCGGCGTGGTCGATGATCTCGCGGGTGAAGGCGCCGCCGTAACGCACGAGGTGCCGGTCGACGTCGCCCCAGAAGCTGTCAGCCATGCGTCGACGGTAAGTCCGCGGCGAGCGACACGTCCATCTCACGATTCCGGCTTTCGTGTTCGGTTTTGCTTCACAATCGGTGGATGCTGAACCCGTGGCGCCTGCGGCTGCTGAGCAGGCTCGACACCCTGGGCACGGTCCGCGCGGTGGCGCAGGACGCCAACCTGAGCGCGTCGAGCGTGTCGCAGCAGCTGGCCGTGCTCGAAGCGGAAACCCGCACCCAGCTGCTGGAACGCACCGGCCGCCGGGTCCGGCTCACCCCGGCGGGGCTGATGCTGGCCCGCCGGGCGCGGGTGATCCTCGACCACATGGACACGGTCGAGGCGGAGCTGCGCAGCCTCGGCGAGGAGCCGGTGGGCCTGGTCCGGCTCGGGGCGTTCCAGAGCGCGATCCACACCCTGGCCGTCCCGGCGGTGACGCGGCTGGCGCACCCGCACCTGGAGGTCCAGCTCCTGGAGCTGGAGCCACACGAGAGCATCCCGGCCCTGCGCGGCGGCGACGCCGACGTCATCATCACCACGACCGACTTCGTCGAGCTCCCGCTCGGCCCCGACCTCGACATCGTCCCGCTGGCGACGGACCCGATCGTCCTGGTGACACCGCCGGACGCACCCCGCGGCCCGGCGGTCCTGTCGGCCTACGCGGACGCGGCCTGGGCGCTGGACATGCCGCAGTCGTACATGGCGAACCTGACGCTGCGCCTGTGCCGCGAGTCGGGCTTCGAGCCGCGGGTGGTGTGCCGGTTCAGCAACTACCTGATGACGCTGCAGCACGTCGAGGCCGGCCTGTCGATCGCCCTGCTGCCGGGCCTGGCGGTGGACCGCCGGTACCGGGTGGCAACGCGCGAGCTGGCGACCCCGGTGACCCGCACGATCGTGGCGGCCACCCGCCGGGGGACGCCGTTGCGCGCGGGGGTGAACGTGGTGCTGGAGGCGCTGCGGCAGCCGCCGGACCTGCCCGACCTGGCGGAGTGGCACGCGCTGACTACCCGTCGTGGGAGCCCGACTTCAGAAAGTGATTGAGCGTGATACTTAGCCGCGTAGCTGGTAGATCTCTATGGGTGGAGGGGAGTCAACGTTCTTATCCCGCCGAGGCTTACGCCCCGGACGGGCGTCTCTGGTGGCAGCTGAGTGTGGCGCCGGGAACGAAGCAGCCGTTCGGCGACGAGCAAAAACTCGCTGCATGGCTTGCTTTCAACTGTGAGCTGGGCGATGTCATCACCATGCGTCAATTGCGTGCCGCTATCGGCGGTGAGGATGGCCCAAACGAGGCTGAGCACCTCAACCGGCGTCTTCGGATGCTGAGGCAGCGTGACGGCTGGCAGATTCCATCGGCAAGAGACGATGCCTCGCTCGGGCACGACGAGTACCGCTTGGATGCCAAGGGCTGGTACCCCGGGTCGGGAAAGGCCCGGCCGAGGCTAGACACTCCTTCGGACAGCGTGCGCCGCCAAGTTTTCGAGAGGGATGGGCGGGCTTGTGTCGTTTGCGGGGTCGCGGCTGGCGAGATGTATGACGACCGGCCCGGTAGACGTGTGCGCTTGACTTTGGGACATCGCGTACCGGGAAAGCGTCTTGATCGCGAAGTTTCCGTGAACGAGCTGCAGACCGAGTGCGCACGGTGCAACGAGACGGTGCGAGACGAGCTGCCAGACCCGGTGACATTGCCGGAGCTCCTTCCGAGGATCCGGAAACTGCCTCGGGCCGACAAGCGGACTCTGCTGGAGTGGGTTCGTGCTGGCGAGCGCACGAAGTCCAAGGTTGATTTGTTGTACGTGGAAATAAGACGCTTGTCCGCTGCTGAACGATCGCTGATGATCGAGAACCTCGAGAAGGGCGCTGGATAGCGCGCTGGACTCGGGCCGTGAGGGGATGTTCTTTACCGGTGACTGACGATAGTGATGAAGCCTTTTTCCTTGTTGCCGGACCGCCGGCTAGGGGAGACGATCCAGACCTGGACGCAGTGGAAGACCACCTCGTCCGAGCCGATCCCACGGGGAGCCGGGTGGCGGAAGTCCTCCGCGACACCTATGACCAGCTTCTCGACGGGCGCCGGAGAGGGCGATGGAATTACGAGGAACTCCGTAAGACCGAGAAGACATACATGGGCACGCTCGTCGAAATCAATCTCCATCGGGAGTTCGAGTTCGAGGATGGAGGTGTCACCGACTACAAGATCGCCGGTGTGGAAGTGGACTGCAAGTTCTCGCAGAAGATAGGTGGCTGGGAGGTCGGGCCTGAGCTCATCGGGCAGATATGCCTAGTTATCTGGGCTGATGATTTCAAGAGCGAGTGGCGCGCCGGTCTGGTCCGGATGACTCAAGACCGGCTTCGAACTAGTACCAACCGGGACGCCAAAAAGACCCTCAGCCTGCGCGGCCGGGAAAGCATTCGCTGGTTGTGGACGGACGCCGGGAACTTGCCGCCCAACATACTGTTGCACATGGAGCCGGATAAGCGGCAGAGGATAATGAACGCCCGCGCCGGGCGGGGTAATCGTCATGGGCAGGCGAGGTTGTTTCAGATGTGCCGCGAGCTGCACAACCAGGTCATCAGCCGGACGACGGTGGAGACTGTTGGCTGGGGGCTCGACGACCCGATGAAGCGGATGCGGAGCAATGGCGGTGCTCGCGAAAATCTTCGCAAGGAGGGCTTGCTGGTGCTCGGGCATCAGGATAACGATCCCGCCGTTATCGCCGCCCTCGGGTTGCCGCAACCGAGGAAAGGCCAGTTCGTCGTAACCCGAGTCGTGCCCGCTGAACCAGGTGATGTTCGGCCTGCGGCTGAGATCGAGGGTAAGCGCTGGCGTCGAGCCGAGGAATCTGATCCCCTCGTTACTGCTCCCCTTGTTCCGCGAAACTCCAGGTAAGGTGAATTGCGTCACCGGTGATCCGATACTTTCGAATCGGATCACCGGTGAAGGTCAACTGATTCGGGTGCGGTTTTTCAAGAAGACCTCGTGGCGTTCGTGGTCATCTTGTCCAGTGAAAGCCTTGAACTCGCCGAGTTCGTAACGGGGTACGTTATTCTTCACTTCGATCTTGATCTCGAAGTCTGCACTGAGCATCGTGATCCGCTTCTCCACCTCGCCGAGGTCGAGCGGCTCGCCTTGCCCATTCAAGATCTGATCGGCGCGGATGGATCCCTTTGCGCCCTTCAAAGCCTTATAGACAGGGTCGTGCTCGACCGTTTCGCGAGTGACTGGTTCGCCCTTGTGGTCGAGTGCGGCATGGATGGCTCTGCCCACGGCCTCTGCTACCGGCGGCGGGAACGCATTGCCGATCTGCCGGTACCGCGAGGTCTTCCTGCCTTCGAAGTCCCATTTCCCTTCGCCGGGGAAGCCTTGAATGCGTGCCACCATCTCGGTAGTCAGTTTCGGGCCTACGGCGAACTTGTCGCCGGGGCCGGGTGGCTCGTTGGCCACGCCGAGCGCGTCCACGCCTAGCTGGGCCCAAGCTCGCTTAGCACGGGTGGGCCCAAGATCAGCTCCTCCGTGCTTCTTGGAGCCGCCGACGATCGTGGGGGCGATCTTGTTGGCGCCTGCAGCCCACTCGTCGGCGTGCTCCCAGCCGTTCGACGCCATAAGGTCTCGCAGGGTCGTGCCCACTGTCGGTGCTTCACCCCCCTGCGGTTCCGGCCAGTGGAAGTAGGCGGCGTCTTCCGGCTTGAGGGCAACCAGGACGAATCGAGGGCGCAGTTGGGGAACCCCGAAATCCGATGCGTGAAGCAGGCGCCATTCTCCGATGTACCCGGACTCTGCCAGCTGGTCGAGCACGTGCTGCCGATAGCCGGCGAATCTCGGCAGGCTGAGTCCTCGAACGTTCTCGAGGAGCAGGGCACGGGGCTGGACTACCTCGACCTGCTTGATGGCCCACGCGAAAAGATCACGCTCGTCGTTGGCGCCGAGCTGCTTGCCCGCGATGGTGAAAGGGGGACACGGAACCCCGCCCGCCAGAAGGTCGACATTGCCCGCGTAGTGCCTCGGCTCCCAGACGGCTGGGTCCGCGACGTCGCCGACCGCGACCTTCGCATCCACCTCGAGGATCTTGTCGAAGTTGGTCTCGAGCGTCTTGGCGGCTGTTGCGTCGAGCTCAACAGCGAGTTTGTGCTCGAAGCCGGCGCGATGGAGGCCGAGGGCTTGGCCGCCAGCTCCTGCGCAGATCTCGACGACGGTGTACTTCATTTGCTGCCTTCCGGGTGGAGCGAGCTCACGCGCAGTCCTCGTCGGGTATCTTCCCCCACGGACTGGTGGCTCGGCTTGATTGGGTCGTGTGAGTGGTGAGCGTGTCGTCACGTGACAGCGGGAATGCCCGGGAACGTGCGCATGCCAGAGGTCTGTATCCGGCGGCCTCCAGCGAGGGAAGATCCCGGAACATGCGGGCGAACCGGCGGGCCGACACGAAGCCCGAGGTCGCGTTGCGTAGCGCGCTGCACCGGCTTGGTTACCGGTATCGCAAAGATTTCCGGCTCGACTTGCCAGAGGGTGTCCGGGTCCGGCCTGACATCGTCTTCACGGCCAGGAAAGTCGCTGTCTTCGTCGACGGGTGCTTCTGGCACGTGTGTCCGGAGCACGGCAGGGAGCCGACGTCGAACGAGTGGTACTGGACGCCCAAGCTGCGCCGGAACGTCGAGCGCGACCAAGCCGCCAACGAAGCTCTGGTGCGAGCGGGCTGGCGCGTGGTGCGAGTTTGGGAGCACTTGCCCATAGGGGAGGCTGTCGCCGTCGTGACAGCGATGATCGAACATGTGAACGACGGTAGCGCTGAGGGCTGACAGAAAGCTTGATCGCTTGCCTTGGAGTCACCGGAAGGAGTGACAGCGGCAGCTGGTCACACTTCGGTCTTCTCCTTGACCGGCAGCTCCGGGCTCGCGCCCCAAGCCAGCTCGGTGACCACCCGCACCGCGGCCGGCACCGCGGCCCGGACCGCCGCCGACAGCCCGAGGCCGCCGTCGACGCACGCCGGTTCGCAGCTCAGGACCAGGACTCGGCCCGCGTCGCCGCCCAATAGCCGCAGGAGGCGGATGACCGCGTCGCCGTGCAGGTCGTGGGTGTCCGTTGCCGACGTCAACGACAGTGTGCCCGGTGTGACGCCGTGCGGCGTTGCGTCCAGGAGGATCGTCGTGTCGTAGCCGCCCGTCAGGTCGTACGCGAGGTGGACCGTGGCGATGTCGTAGTCCGCTATCTGCACCCACGGTGGCAGGCCGGCCCGGTCGAGTTCCCTGATCACTTCGACGCCGAAGCCGTCATCGCTCAGGAAGATGTTGCCGATGCCCGCGACCAGGACTCGTGGCCTCATCCGTCCAGGCTAGAACTGTGAGTTCGATCACACAATAGTCAGAATTGGTCCTGCGAAGTCTCCGCCCGCGCGAGCCACAGCTCGGCCTCGTGGGCGGCACCCCGGACCCGCAGCATGCGCGCCAGGCTGAGCATGCCCTGGATGTCGCCGGTCTCGGCGGCGCGGCGGAACCACTGCTCCGCCGCCGTCAGGTCCTCGCGGTGCTCGGCGAGGTGGCCGAGGTTGGTCAGCGCGGGGACGCTGCCGTGCTCGGCGGCCTTGCGGTACCAGGCGGCGGCTTCGCCCTCGTCGCCGCGGTTGCGGGCCAGCACGCCGAGGTTGGTCATCGCGGCCGGGTCGCCCAGCTCGGCGGCGTCGAGGTACCAGCGCTCGGCCTCTTCGAGGTCGCCGCGGCGGTGCAGCAGCAGCCCGAGCCGGACGATCGCCTCGCTGTGGCCGCCGGCCGCGCCCTCGCGGTACCACGACTCCGCGTCGGACGGCCGGCCCAGGCGCTCCGCCTGCCTGCCGAGCTGGCAGGTGGCCGCGAGGTCGCCCGCCTGCACGGCCGACCGCCACCAGCGGGCCGCCTCGGCGGCCTGGCCGCGGTCGCGCAGCACGATGCCGAGGTCGATCATCGCGCCGGTGAAGCCCGCCTCCGCGGCCTGGCGCAACCACGACTCGGCCTCTTCGCCGCTGCCGTCTTCGCGCAGGAGCCTGCCGACCGCGGCCATCGACGGCAGGTCGCCGGCGCGGGCCGCCTCGCCGTACCAGTGCCGGGCGTCGTCGCGCTTGCCGCGCCGCTCGTAGGACTTGGCGAGGTACTGCATCCCGTGCGGCTCGCCGGCCAGCGCGGCCTCGTGGTACCAGCGCTCGGCCTCCTCGTGCGCGCCGCGGTCGGCGAGGAGGTGGGCCAGCGCCGTCATCGAGACGCGGTCGCCGCCCATCGCGGCCTTGCGGTACCACGACTCGGCCTCG
Organism: Amycolatopsis tolypomycina; assembly: GCF_900105945.1. Taxonomy (NCBI): domain Bacteria; kingdom Bacillati; phylum Actinomycetota; class Actinomycetes; order Pseudonocardiales; family Pseudonocardiaceae; genus Amycolatopsis; species Amycolatopsis tolypomycina. Next base: position 712,552 of record NZ_FNSO01000003.1, read on the forward strand.
GGCAGCTCGCCGCGTTCGCGCATCGCCGCGCCCATCCGGGCCATGGCGACGACGTTGCCGCCCTCGGCGGCCTTGCGCTGGAAGAACTCGTCGACTTTCTTGAGCCGGCCGGGCATCGGCTGCTCCCTCCGGATGGGTCCTGCTCCGGTAGTCGCAGAAGATCGGCTCCGTGTGACAGCTCCGCCGTGGGTGGGCGACGTCACATTCGCGCCAGGTCGTCGTGTCGGCGCGGTTGTCCCGCGTCGGCAGAGGCGACACTACGCCGCGCGACGGCGCAGGTGAGAGGAGAAAATCGTGGCGGCCCGGAGTTTTCGGCTGAGCGTGACGCAGCGAACCCTGCTGGTAATCGCGGTTCTGGCCGTCGCGCTCTTCGGGTACTGGGCGACGAGAGGCGCGGGCGCGGCCCCGCCTGCTTCGTCCTCGTCGGCGCCGGTACCGGTCAGCGCGGCCGACGCCCAGAAGCAGCTCGGCGAGCTGACCATCGCCGACCGGACGTCCATGGACGGCTACTCGCGCGAGAAGTTCCCGCACTGGGACAGCCAGGGATCCGGCTGCGACACCCGCGAGGTCGTCCTCAAGCGCGACGGCAAGGACGTCAAGACCGACAAGGACTGCAAGGCCACGTCCGGGACGTGGACCAGCATCTACGACGGCGAGACCTGGACCAAGGCGACCGACCTCGACATCGACCACATGGTCCCGCTCGGCCAGGCGTGGGCGAGCGGCGCGAAGTCGTGGACGACCGAGAAGCGCGAGCAGTTCGCCAACGACCTGACCCGGCCGCAGCTGTTCGCCGTCACCGACAACGTCAACCAGCAGAAGAGCGACAAGGCGCCCGACCAGTGGAAGCCGCCGCTGGTGTCGTTCTGGTGCACCTACGCGACGGACTGGATCGTCGTGAAGCACTACTACGGGCTGACCGTCACGCAGGCCGAGAAGACCGCCTTGACCGACATGCTGCGCCGCTGCTGAGCTGGCCGGCGTGACGACTTTCGCGCTGATCCACGGAGGCGGCGGCAGCGGCTGGGACTTCCACCTGCTCATCCCGGAGCTCGAAGCCCGCGGGCACGACGCGGTCGCCCCGGACCTGCCGATCACGGACCGCTCGGCCGGGCTGGCCGAGTTCACCGAGACGGTGCTGGCCGCGCTCGGCGACCGCACGGACGTCGCCGTCGTCGGCCACTCGTACGGCGGGTTCACCGCGCCGCTGGTCGCGGCGAAGGTCCGCGCCCGGCTGCTGGTGTACCTGACCGGGATGATCCCGGCGCCGGGCGAGCCGCCGGGGCAGTGGTGGGGCAACACGGGTTTCGCGGCGCCGACGGGGCTGAGCGAGACCGAGCAGTTCTTCAACGGCGTCCCGGCGGCGCTCGCCGAGGCGTGCCAGGCACGCGGGCGCGAACAGGTCAGCAAGGAGTGGGACGAGCCGTGGCCGCTCCCGGCGCACCCGGACGTCCCGACCCGCGTGCTCCTGGCGCGTGACGACCGGTTCTTCGTCCCGGACTTCCAGCGCCGCGTGGCGCGCGAGCGGCTCGGCATCGAGCCGGACGAAATCGACGGCCCGCACTGCGTACCGCTCAGCCACCCCGGTCCGCTGGCCGACCGACTGGTGAGCTACCTCTGACTGGGCCGTTCGACGGGTAAAGGTCTAGACCTATTGACTGCTTGGTCCAGGCCACTTACGGTCTTGACCAGCGGCGAACCCGCTGTGCGTCACCTCCACCCGGTCCCCACCACGGAGGTTTCATGCGTCTCGTGCTCGCGCTGGCGGCCCTCGCCAGCAGCCTCCTCGTCGCCCCCGCCGCCGAGGCCGCGACCCTGCCCGCCTGCCGGCACTTCTACCCCGGCCCGATCCCCGACCGCCCGGTCACCGGCGGGCACGGCCCCGGCACGCTCGTCGGCGCCGTGGACGTGAGCAACCGCCTGCCCGCGCCCGGCTCGGTCGGCGGGGGACTGGGCGGCGACGGGAAGGTCACCTTCACGTTCGCCCGGGTCCCCGGGGCGAAGGCCTACCGGGCTTTCCGCAACGGTCAAGCCCTCCAGTGGATCAGCGACTGGGGCCAGCCGACGCTCACGGTCACCGACGCGAGCCCCTGCCAGAACGCGAACTACCAGCTCTACGCGATGACCGCGGAGGACAACTCCCCGGGCTCGCTCGGCCAGATCTCGACCGCCTACCGCCTCGACGGCGCGAACCGGCTCGCCGCCTACCGCATCCCGGCGGGCACGACGCTGAACTACCGCGTCACCGCCTACAACGACGTCGCCCAGACCGCGCTCGGCTACCAGGCCGGCCCGGGCTTCTGCGCCGTCGACGCCCGGCTCGTCCCGTGGGGCACGCGGTTCTCCGTGCCCGGCTACGGCGAGTGCTACGCGGCCGACATCGGGAGCTGGATCAAAGACGACATCGTCGACGTCTGGCTGCCCGGCCCCCAGGCGGACGCCTGGGGGATCCAGAGTCTGACCCTCACCATCCGCTAGCCGCCCCAAGGGGCACTTTCACGTGAAAGTGCCCCTTGGGCGATTACCAGCGGTCGAGGTGCAGGACCTCCTCGAGGGGCTGCCGCGCGGCCGGCTTGAACGTGTCGCCCGTGTAGAACGCCGTCGGGATCAACGCCGCCTGGTGCACGTTCTTCGGCAGGCCCAGCACCTCCGCCGCTTCCTGCTCGTACTTCAGGTGCAGCGTCGTCCACGCCGTGCCCAGCGTCACCGACCGGGCCGCCAGCATGTAGTTCCACACCGCGGGCAGCAGCGACGCCCACAGCCCCGCCTGGTTGCCGGACGGCAGTTCCGAGGACGCCGTCTCCAGGCAGGGGACCACGAGCACCGGGACGTCACCCATCCGGTCGGCCAGGTAGGCGACGCTGTCCCCGACCCGCTGCTGGACCGCGGCCCGTGCCGGGTCGTCGGCGAACAGCTTGCCCGCCGCGTTCGGGGACGCCAGGTACTCGTGGCACGCCCGGCGGTAGATCCCGCCGAGCGCCGCCCGCTGGGCCGCGTCGGTGACGACCAGCCACTGCCACCGCTGCGTGTTCGACCCGCTCGGCGCCTGCAGCGCCACCTGCACGCAGTGCTTGACCAGGTCGAGTGGCACCGGGCGCTCGAGGTCGAGGCGCTTGCGGACGGTCCTGGTCGTGGTCAGCAGCTCTTCGGGCGTCATCATCGGCCCATCATGCCGGGCTCACCAGCGGTCGTGCACCAGCGGACGGATCAGCTCGTCGTAGGTTTCGCGGACGGCCGCGAGCGCCTCGGACGACAACGGCGGAAGCGAAGCCGCCGCGGTGTTGGCCGCAGCCTGCTCGGCGTTCCGCGCGCCCGGGATGACCGTGCTGACGCCCGGCTGGTCGATGATCCAGCGCAGCGCGAACTGGGCGAGGGTCTGACCGGACGGCACGAGCCCGCGCAGCCGCTCCACGGCCTGCAGCCCGACGTCGTACGGCACGCCGGAGAAGGTCTCGCCGACGTCGAACGCCTCGCCGTGGCGGTTGTAGTTGCGGTGGTCGTTCTCCGCGAACGTCGTCTGCGCGGTGTAGCGGCCGGAGAGCAGGCCGGACGCCAGCGGAACCCGCGCGATGATCCCGGCGCCCGCCTCCGCCGCCGCGGGCAGCACGCGCTCCAGCGGCTTGAGGCGCAGGCAGTTCAGGATGATCTGGACGGAAGCCACGTTCGGCCGCGCCAGCGCGGTCAGCGCCTCTTCGCAGGTCTCGACGCTCACGCCGTACGCCTTGATGCGGCCTTCCTCGACCATCGCGTCGAGCGCGTCGTACACCGCGTCGGAGGAGTACACCGGCGTCGGCGGGCAGTGCAGCTGGACCAGGTCGAGCGTGTCGACGCCGAGGTTGCGGCGCGACCGGTCGTTCCACTCGCGGAAGTTCGCGGCGACGTAGTTCTCCGGCACCTGCTCGACCCGGCGGCCCATCTTCGTCGCCACGAAGACGTCCCCGCGCTCGGCCAGGAACCGGCCGACCAGCCGCTCGCTGCGGCCGTCGCCGTAGACGTCCGCGGTGTCGAAGAAGGTGACACCGTTGTCGGCGGCCGCGTGCAGCACGGCCAGCGCGTCGTTCTCGTCGACCTCGCCCCAGTCCGCCCCGAGCTGCCAGCAGCCGAGCCCGACGACGGACACCTCGCGGCCCAGGCGGGCGATCTTCCGGTTCTCCATGTCGCGATCCAAGCACACGCCCGGCGCCTATGATCGGCCGTCATGGCGATGACTGCGGGTCCGGAAGGGCTGGGGACCCGGATGCGGCACGTCCTCGAGATCCTCGACGGCGACATCGCGCGGTTCCTCGCCGACATCGGCCTCGACGACTACCGGCCGCGGTACTCGCCGGTGGTGCGGGCGCTGCTCGCACGCGGCCCGCTCGCCATCCGCGACCTCGCGGAAGAGATGCGCGTGACGCACTCGGCGGCCAGCCAGACCGTCGCGCAGATGAACCGGGCCGGGTTCGTGACGCTCGAGCCGGGCGCCGACGCCCGGCAGCGGATCGTGTCGCTCACCGAGAAGACGCGCGGCCTGCTGCCGCTGATCGAGGCGGAGTGGACGGCGACGACCGAGGCGACGGAAGCGCTGGAAGCCGAGCTGCCGTACTCGCTGCGCGCCCTGCTCGACGCGATCATGGAGGCGCTGGAGCGCAAGCCGTTCCGGCAGCGGATCGGGGAGACCGGCGCCGCCCGGGGACTGAGCTGATCAGGCGTCCGGCAGCTGGAAGACCGCCCAGACGTACTTGCCGCCGGGGCAGCGTTCGAAGCCCCAGTCCAGCGACAGGGCCTGGACCAGCACGAGGCCGCGGCTGCGGGCCTCGGCCGGGGACGGCGCACGCAGCTCGGGCAGCAGCCGGCCGGTGTCGTGCACCCGCAGCGTCAGCCGCCCGCCGTCGAAGTCCATCTCCAGCCGCTGGGGCCGCTCACCGTGCTCGAAGGCGTTGGTGACCAGCTCCGACGTCGCCAGCAGGACGTCGTCGAGCTGCCGCTCCCGGACGCCGAACCGCAGCAGCGCCGCCCGGACCTCGTGCCGGGCCAGCGCCGGGGCCGTCACGTCGGCCGGGAGGAGCACCCTCAGCGGGACGGCGGCCGCGGCTGCGCGCTGCGGCATTCTCGACGTCGTCATCCGGTCCCCCTCCCAGTGAGTTCGGTCCCGCCCGCCAAGTACCCAAGCGGCCGAACGGCTAATCAGGTGCCGTCGGCCAGCTCGGATTCGTCCAGGCCGGACCGCAGTTTCTTCAGTGTCGCGGCCAGCAGCCGCGACACCTGCATCTGGGACACCCCGACGCGGCGGGCGATGTCCGACTGGCTCATCCCCGAGCCGAACCGCAGCGCGACGATCTTGCGCTCCCGCTCCGGCAGGCTCTCCAGCATCGGGCGCAGCGCCTCGCGCAGCTCGGCCTGGCCCAGCTCGGCGTCCGGCGCCCCGAAGCGGGTGTGCGCCGCGTTCTCCAGCAGGTGGTCCAGGGACGCGCCGTAGCGGCCCTGCCCGGCGCGGAGTCCTTCGTAGACGTCCTCGATGGGCACCCCGAGCCGCGCGGCGATCTCACTCGGCTTCGGCGCGCGCGAGAGCTGCACGGTGAGCTCCTCGCGCGCGGCGGAGATGTTCGCGTTCAGCTCCTTGAGCCGCCGCGGCACCCGCACCGACCAGCTGTTGTCCCGGAAGTGGTGCCGCAGCTCCCCGGAGATGGTGGGGACGGCGAACGCCAGGAAGTCGGTCCCCTGCTCGGGGTCGAACCGGTCGACGGCGTGGATCAGCCCGACCGTGGCGATCTGGACCAGGTCCTCCATCGCCTCGTCGCGGTTGCGGAACTTCCGGGCCAGGTTCCGCGCCAGCTCCAGGTGCGCGCGCACGAGGGTGTCGCGGATGCGTTCCCGCTCCGGCGAGTCCGGCGGCGAGGCGGCGAGTTGCACGAACAGCGCGCCGACGTCGAGGTCGTCCCCGCTGCTCCCGGCGGGATCGGTCACGAGTCCGCCGCCTGGCTCTCCCGGACGAGGTCCACCCGGGACACGTAGCGGCCGTTCTCCGGGGTGATGGTGCGTTCCGCCGTCGTCGCGAGGGCGGTCAGCAGCTGCCACGACAGGCCGGCGTCGTCCTCGTGGTCGGCGCTGTCGGCCAGCACCGACACGGAGACCTCGATGCGCGGCCCGTTCCAGGAGAAGACGCACGTCAGCCTGCCGTCCGAGCTGGCGGGCAGCAGCAGCGAGCAGGCTTCGTCCACCGCCATCCGGAGGTCCTCGACGGCGTCGAGGTCGAAGTCCTGGCGCATCGCGATGTCGGCCACGATGGTGCGCAGCGTGGGTACGACGTGCGGGATCGCGGCCGTCCGCACCTCGATGACCTGCGCGCCTTCGGGGACGAGCGGGGCGTTGTCCTCCACGTTTGTTCCTTTCTCCGCACTCGCGCTGCCGGGGATCGGCGGTCTCTGCCACGCCCGGTCAGCGAGATGCCCGTGGTGTGAGCAAACCAAACCCGGGTTTGATCCGCTCCACCGGCGGGCATGTAGGTCCTCGACACGGGACATCCGGGGAAAGGCAGGGACGACATGGCTGACGTGAGCCGGCTGCCCAACGTGGTTGCTGAAGAGTGGGAATGGCAGCTGCGCGGCTCGTGCCGGGGTGCGGACAGCAGCCTTTTCTTCCACACGGACAACGAGCGGGGTTCGGCGCGGGAGCGGCGTGAGTCGCGGGCCAAGGCCATCTGCCAGACCTGCCCGGTGCTGGCCCAGTGCCGGCAGCACGCGATGACCGTCCAGGAGCCCTACGGCATCTGGGGCGGCCTCGGGGAGATCGAGCGACGGCAGCTCTTCCTGCGCCAGCGCAGGGCGGCGCGGAAGGCGATGAGTGCGCACTGAGAAGCGCGCTGAGCAGGCAGGATTTGATCGCTGGTGAGCAGTACACGCGAAAGGGCGGCGGCCGTGGCGGGCGCGGTCGCTTCCTGGGTTAGGGTTGGCCCCGGAGTTGCCTTGACCGTGCCCGGCGCGAGCTTTGGGAAGGCACGGTGACACGGTTGCCGCTTGAGACAACAGGCGCGTACCCGGCGCAGGAGCAGCGCCTGACGAGGAGAAACTGCATGCCCGCAGCCGACCAGAACGCCACCCCGCCCGGGTTCGGCATCACGCTGGACACCGACGGGACGGAACCCCGGGTGGTGGTCACCGGCGAGCTCGACCTGCTGACCAGCCCGCAGCTGCAAGAAGCCCTGGCGGGGCTGATCGCGGACAAGCGCGCGCAGCGGGTCGTGGCCGATCTGACCGGGGTGACCTTCTTCGATTCCTCCGCGCTGAACGTGGTGCTCCGCGCACAACGCCAGGCCGGCGAGCAGGACGTCGAACTCGCGGTCGTCCCGAGCCCCGCGGTGAGCCGGGTGATCGAGCTCACCGGCGTGGCCGAACACCTGAGCGTGTCGGAGGACCCCCAAGCCTGACCGCCCGCTACGGTTCCGCGGACTGATTTTTCCGCGCGGACCTGGGGACGGCACGATGATGGGGCGGACGCACGCCCTGACCGGCTGGTGCGCGGGCTTGGCCATCGCGCCCGCGGTCGGGGCCGGTTCGGTGCACCAGGCGGTCGTCTTCGCGGCGACCACGGCGGGGTTCGCTCTGCTGCCCGACCTCGACCACCCCGGAGCGAGCGCGTCCCGGCTGCTGGGCTGGCTGACCGGCGCGCTGTCGTGGGTGCTGCGCCGCGTCTCGGCGGGGTTCTACGCCCTGACGAAGGGCCCACGCGACGAGAAGGTCTCCGGCAAGCACCGCCACCTGTCCCACACGGTCCTCTTCGCGGCCGGCCTCGGCCTGCTGACGTCGTGGGGCACGACGCAGGGCGGTCCGTGGGCGGTGGTCGGCGTGGTGGTCTTCGGCCTGATGCTGGCCGAGGGCGCACTGGGCGACTGGCTGCTCCCGGTGAGCGGCGCGGCGGTGGCCTGGTGGTTCTTCACGGCACCACCCGACCGAGCGGGCGAACTGGCGGCGATTTCGGGCTGGCTCGGCATCGCGGTGGCGGCGGGCTGCGTGACCCACTGCCTCGGCGACGCCCTCACCGAGTCCGGCTGCCCGTTCCTGTTCCCGATCCCGATCGCCGGCGAGACCTGGTACGAGATCCGCCCGCCCCGGGTGTTGCGCTTCCGGACGGGCAAGAAGGTCGAGAAGCGGCTGATCTTCCCGGTGTTCGCGCTGCTGGGAGTGCTCCTGGTCCCGGGGGTGTGGGACTACACGGTGAGCACGTTCGAGCGGCTGTTCATCCCGCCGTCGAGCCAGCAGGCGACCACGCCTTGAGCCGCTCGGCCGCGGCGGCGGTGTCCGTGTAGTCACGCGAGTGGGCGATCTGTCCGTTTCGGACGGTCAGAACCATGACGTAAGAAACGACGAACGGCTCGCCCCGAACCTCCTGTCGCAGGTCGAACTCCGCCACCACCACCGCGGGGTCGGTCGTCTCGTGAACCACGACGTTCTCAACCCTCGTGATCCGCCGTGACCCGGCCGCCGCGTGGAAGCGGCGCCGCAGCTCTTCGCGGCCCTTCGTCACTCGGGGTGCGCCCGGCGGGGTGAAGGGCATCTCCAGGGTGACGTCCTCGGCGTAGAGGTCGGCGAGGTCGTCCCAGCGGTTCTCCACCGAGGCGGCGAGGAACCGGTCGAACACGGCGCGGGCGGAAGCCTGGCTGGGCGGCATCGGAATTCTCCTGCCAAACTGGACGTTGAATCGGAACGGTGGGCCCGCTTAGGACGATACGGAGCGCGCGTTCCGGTTGTCAACGAGGAGAACGTGATGGAGAAGATGCGCGCCGACGCCCGGCGCAACCGGGCCAAGGTGCTGGCCGCGGCCGAAGAGGCCTTCGCCCTCGACGGCCTGGCCGTGCCGCTCGACGACATCGCGCGGCTCGCCGGCGTCGGGGCGGGCACCGTCTACCGGCACTTCCCCAGCAAGGAGGCGTTGTTCCAGGCCGTCGTGCTCGAACGCATCCAGCAGTTCGCCGAGGAGGCCCGCGCGCTTGCCGCCGCCGAAGAACCCGGGAAGGTCTTCCTCGACTACTTCGTCCGCGTCATCCGGCAGGCGTCGCTCAACCGGGCGATCTGCGACGCCCTCGCCGAGTCGGGCGGCCACGCCTTCAAGGCCGGTGCGGGCGCCGAGTTCCGCGCGGCGCTGAGCGAGCTGCTCGCCCGCGCCCAGGCCGAAGGCGCGGTCCGCACGGACATCGACGGCGACGACCTGCGCGCCCTCATCGCCGGCTGCCTCGCGGCCGAGCGGTACGCGCCGGGCAGCGGGCACCTGATCCGCGTGGTCATCGACGGCCTGCGGGCGTCAGGTCCCGCAGCCTCCGCAGCGGCGACCACACCATGATCGCCGCCGACGCCAGCACGCCGGCCGCCGCGATGTGGAGCGTCGCCCGCATCCCGAGGGTGCTCGCCAGCGCGCCGCCGAGCAGGCTGCCGAGCGGGACGGCGCCGAAGATGAGCGTGTGGGTGATCGAGTTGACCCCGGCCGAGCAGCTCGGCCGGTGCGGCGGCCTGCCGGAAGCTCATGGCGAACACATTGAGCACGATGACGCCGTAGGCCGTGAAGATCCCGGCGACGACGTAGCAGGTGAGCGCCCAGCCTGGGCCGGTGAACGGGTAGAGCTGGTAAGCGAGGCCGTACAGCACCGCCGCGCCCACCAGTGCGCGCGCCCCGCCGATCCGCGCACCGATCCACCGCGCGGTGAGGCCGCCGGCGAGGGCGCCGGTCAGCGTCACCGTGCCGAGCAGCCCGATCGCCCACGGCGAAAGGCCGACATCACGGGCGAGGAACACGACGACAATGGCCAGGTGCACGGACTGGAAGAAACTCGACACGGCACCGTGCAGGCTGATGGCCAGCAGGATCCGGTCGTCGCGGACCGCGCGGAGGCCGTCGCCGATCTCCCGGAGCAGCCGGCGGGGCCGGGGTTCGGGACGCACGTCGGGCGTTTCGATCCGCCGCAGCCACAGCGCCGACCACAGGTAGGTGACCGCGTCGACGGCCAGCGCCGCGGTGGTGCCGAGCGCCTGCACGACCAGCCCGGCCAGGCCTGGGCCCGCGACCGCGGCCATCGACAGGTTCGTCTGGAGCCGGGAGTTCGCGTCCGGCAGCTGCTCGCGCGTGACCAGCCGGGGGACGTAAGTCTGGTGCGCGATGTCGAAGAACACGCCCAGCAGCCCGGTCCCGAGCACCACGACCAGCAGGTGTGCCAGCTCGAGCACGCCGAACAGCGCGGCGACCGGGATCGACGCGATCAGCGCCGCCCGGCCGAGGTCGGCGGCGATCAGCACCGGGCGGTGGCGCATCCGGTCGCACCAGGCGCCGACCTGCAGGCCGAGCACCAGGTACGGCAGGCTTTCCGCCGTCCGCAGGAGCGACACCTCGAAGACCGATGCGCCGAGCGCGGTGACCGCGAGCAGCGGCACCGCCAGCACGTCGACCCGGCTGCCGAGCTGGCTCACCAGATCGGCGAGCCACAGCCGGCGGAAGTCGCGATTCGCCAGTGCCCCCATGTCTTACATCTGACACGCTCAATAAAGTTGAGTCAAGGAGACTCAAGTGGCACTGTCGGTAACAAGACGTAAGATCAACGCGAGTTAGTCCTCGAACCTGCGCTGAGCGTGGCGAGGGGGGTGCCCGGATGAGTGGTCGTCCTACCTGGGGTTCCGCCGCGGTCACCGGGCTGGCGGGATTCGCCACCGGGCTGCTCGTGGCCGCGCTGCTCGTCGCCGGGCGGAGCACGCCGCGCCCCGTCGACACCGTCACCTCGCCGCCGACCCGGACAGTGGCCGCGGTGCCCGTCACCGTCACCTCGTCCGTGCCGCCGTCCACCGTCACGTCCGTCGAGACGTCCCCGCCGACGACCACCACCAGCTTCGTCGAGGTCACCGTCCAGCCGACGACGTCCGTTACGCCCACCTCGCAGACCCCGTCGTTGCCGTTCACCACGGGATGGCGCGACTGACGATGCAACCCCGCGGCCGCCTGCTCCGTCTGGTCGGCATGCGGTACCTCGTGGGATTCGCCGTGCTCGCCGCCGTGACGACCGGGTGTGCCGGGGCGGGCGCCGGGCCGGAACAGGCCTGCACGGCCATCGGCATGCCGGTCGGCATCAGCCTGTCGATCCCGTCGCCGGACGGCGTCACGAAGGCGACGCTCGAAGCCTGCTGGCGCGGCCAGTGCGTCACGCGCGACCTCGGCCTCTACCCCGAGACGTCGGCGGGCGCGACGACCTGCACGGGCACCGGCCCGGACGACTCGTGCGGCACCTCGGCGCGCCCGACCGGCGGGCTCCACGGCTTCGCCGACATCCCGGGCCTGCCCGCCGAGCCGGTCAAGGTCACCGTCCGGTTCGACGACGGGAAACCGCACACCGTCGAGGTGACGCCGGCCTTCGGCGAGCCGAACGGGCCCGGCTGCGGAACGGGCGGCCCGCAGGCGCAGCTCGTGGCCGGGGAAGGCCACGAGCTGCGGGTGCGCTAGACGAGTAATGCGTAACTCGGTCAGTGGTCGTAGGCGGTCAGTGATCGGGTGATGGGTTGGCCGGTGGCGCGGTTGTGCCAGATGGCGGCGGTGAGGGCCAGGAGGCGTTGGGCGACGCGGACGCCGACGCCTTCGATGGTGCGTCCACCGTGCTGTTCCAGGTTCAGCTGGCCCTTGAGGGTGTCGTTGACCGACTCGATGAGCTGGCGGATGGACTTGAGCAGCGGCTCACCGGGATGCGGCTTGCGGTTGCGGTAGGACGGCCGGATCAGCCGGACCCCGCGCTCGGCCAGGAAGCGGTCCAGTTCCGCGGAGACGTAGCCCTTGTCGGCGATGATCAGCAGCCCCGGACGTTCGGTGAGCAGGTGGGGTTCGTGGTCGCAGATGGCCATGAGCACCTGCCGCTCGTCGACCTTCGGGTCGGCCAGCGCCCAGGCGACCGGGAGTCCGGCCGGGGTGCAGACCAGATGCAGCCGCAGTCCCCAGAACCAGCGCGAGTGTGAGCGGCAGAAGCCATACTTTGCCCAGCCGGCCAGCTCCGAACGCTGGACCGTGGGTCGGGAGCGACCGCATTCGACCGGGGTGGAGTCCACGATCCAGGTGGTGTCGGTCCACAGGTCGGTGTCCGCCGCCAGCCAGCGCATGACCTGCTTGACCAGCGGCAACGCGGCACGCAGCCGACGGTTGTAGCCGGACTGGCCAGGCAGATAGCGGAACGCGCCGGGCATCCGGGCGGGCAGGAACCGCAGCCAGCGGGCCTCGGAGGTGAACCCCAGCAACGCCTGGGCCACGGCCAAGGTCACCAGCTCCGCGTCGGTCAGCTTCGGCGGCCTGCCCACCCGCCGCCTGCCGGCGAGGTGGTCGTCGATCTTGACGTAGAGTGCGGTGAGAAGGGTGTTCAGGTCTGTCGTCACAAACCGATCTTGAACACCCTTCGCCCATCTCCAGCCACCACCCAGACTTACGCATTACTCGTCTAGCCGACGTCCCGGCGCTTCCAGCCGGCCAGGCCCGCGACCAGTGCGACGGCGGCGACCGCCACGAGCCACGCGAGCGGCGTCGCCGTGAACTCCTGGCCGGGGATCTTCGGCGGGTGCTGGAACGGCGAGACGTCCAGCACCGCCTGCGGCAGGTCGACGACCGGGCCGAACAGGCTCAGCAGCAGCGCCAGCGCGCCGGCCGCCCACGCCGCCGCGGAAAAGCCCGGCAGCAGCCCGAAGATCGTCACCGCCAGCGCGACCACCACCCAGGCGGCGGGCAGCTGGACGAGCATCCCGGCGAGGCTGTCGGCGAGCGAGCCGCCGACGTCCCCGGTGCGGAGCCCGTTGGCCAGGCCCATGAAGACCCCGCCGGACAGCAGCAGCGCCGCCGTGCCGAAGAAGGCGAACACCAGGTGGCCTGCCGCCCAGCGCAGCCTGCCGACGCTGGTGGCGAGCACCGGCTCGAGCCGGATCGCGGTCTCCTCGCCGCGCATCCGCAGCACCGCCTGGACGCCGTACAGCGACGCCACCATGGCGAACATCCCGGCCATCGCGGCGAGGAACGCCTGGGTGAGCGCGTGGCTGCCGCCCAGCCGCGCCATGATCTGCTGCGCCTGCGGGCTCGAGCCGACGAGGTCGCCGATCCCGCTGGCGATCGAGCCGAACACCGCGCCGACCACGGCCGTGCCGATCGTCCAGCCGAGCAGGGGACCCCGGTGCAGCCGCCAGGCGAGGGCGAGCGGCGAGCGCAGGCCCGGCGCGGCCGTCGCCGGCCCCGGGCGCGGCGGCAGGATCCCGACGCCGACGTCGCGGCGGGGCAGCAGCCAGTACCCGAGCCCGCCGACGACCAGCGCGCAGGCCACCGGGAGCAGGAGCGCCCACCAGCGTTCCCCGGCGAACGCCCTGACCTGCTGCACCCAGCCGATGGGCGACAGCCACGACAGCCAGCGAGCGTCCACAGTGGAGTCTCCGGCCCCGCGGAGCAGGAAGGCGGCACCGACCACCGCGGTACCGATGCCGTTGGCCGTCCGGGAGTACTCGGCCAGCTGGACGGCGACCGCCGCGACCGCGGTGAACACCAGGCCCACCAGCGCTTCCGCCGCGCCGAAGGCGAGCGAACCGGCCGCGGGCAGGCCGGCGCCGATCATCGTGACCGCCTGGACCAGCCCGGTCAGCACGCTCGCGCCACCGGCCACCAGCAGCGCCGCCGTCAGTGCCGCGTACCGGCCGACCACCGCGGACGCGAGCAGTTCCGCGCGCCCGGTGTCCTCCTCGGCGCGGGTGTGCCGGGTGACCGTGAAGACCACCATCAGCCCGGTGAGCAGCGCCAGGAACCCGCACATGCGCCAGGCGATGAACCCGCCGGCCGTGGTCAGGTCGAACGGCGGCCCGTAGAGCAGCGCGTACGACGGGTTGGCGTTCGCGCCGGCCTGCAGGGCGAGCCGGTCGGCGACCGTCGGGTAGAACTGCGTGAACGTGTTGACCGTGCTCGCCGGGACGATGCTGAGCAGCACGATCCAGATCGGCAGGATCACGCGGTCACGGCGCAGCGCGAGCCGGGTGAGGTGCCAGGTGCCGGCCAGTTCGTGCGCGGGCGCGACCGCGGCTTCGGCGCGGGAGAGCGTCGCCGTCATTTCGCGCTCGCCTCGGTCGTGTAGTGGCGCAGGAACAGCTCCTCCAGCGTCGGCGGCTGGCTGACCAGGCTGCGGACGCCGACCTCGGTCAGCTGCCGCAGGGCTTCGTCGAGCGAGCGCGTCTCGACGTCGAAGCGGACGCGGTTGCCCTCCACCTTGAGGTCGTGGATGTTCGCCAGCTTGGTGAGCCCGTTCGGCGGCCCGGCCAGCTCGGCGGTGATCGACGTCCGGGTCAGGTGGCGCAGCTCGGCCAGCGTGCCGGACTCCACCGTGCGGCCGTTGCGGATGATGCTGACCTTGTCGCACAGCGCCTCGACCTCGGCGAGGATGTGGCTGGAGAGCAGCACGGTCCGGCCCTGCTCGCGCTCCTCCTGGATGGCGTACTGGAACGTCGCCTCCATCAGCGGGTCGAGGCCGGACGTCGGCTCGTCGAGGATCAGCAGGTCAACCCGCGACGCGAGGGCGGCGACGATGGCGACCTTCTGCCGGTTGCCCTTCGAGTACGTGCGCCCCTTCTTCTTCGGGTCGAGGTCGAACCGCTCGATCAGGTCGTTGCGGCGCTTCTGGTCGAGCCCGCCGCGCAGGCGGCCGAGCAGGTCGATGACCTCGCCGCCGGAGAGGTTGGGCCAGAGGTTGACGTCGCCGGGCACGTAGGCCAGGCGGCGGTGCAGGCTCGCCGCGTCCTTCCAGGGGTCGCCGCCGAGCAGCCGGACGTCCCCCGAATCCGCGTGGAGCAGGCCGAGCAGGACCCGGACGGTGGTCGACTTCCCGGCGCCGTTCGGGCCCAGGAAGCCGTGCACCTCCCCAGTGGGCACCTGCAGATCGAGGCCGTCGAGGGCCTTCGTCCGGCCGAACGACTTGTGCAGGTCGATGACCGAAATGGCGTTTTCCATGCTTCGGAAGTTACGCTGGCTTCATGAAGTTGTGAAGTTAAGAAAATGTCTAGATCGAGTGATCATGGGGGCCGGGTGCGAAAGGATGGGCCGATGACGACGCCTGACACGAAGCGAGATGAAGACGCCGTCCGCCGGTACGTCGAGAGCCTCGGGCTCGTGCTTTCGCAGATCGGCATGCAGCGCATGCCCGCGCGGGTGTTCGCCGCGCTGATGACCACCGACGAGGGCAGGCTGACCGCCGCCGACCTGGCCGCCCAGCTGTCGGTCAGCCCGGCGGCCGTCTCGGGTGCGGTGCGCTACCTCGAGCAGGTCGGCCTGGTCGCCAAGGAGCGCGAGCCCGGCGAGCGCCGCGACCACTACCGCCTCTACGACGACCTCTGGTACGCCACGTTCCTCAAGCGCGACCGCATGATCATCATGTGGCGCGACGCGGCCGAGAACGGCATCGAAGCCCTCGGCGAGGACACGCCGTCGGGCAAGCGGCTGGCCGAGATGCGGGACTTCCTGTCGTTCATGCTGGTGGAGCTCAACGGCATGTACGAGCGCTGGCACAAGCTCCGCGAGGAGAAGAACGCCTAGCCGCGCCGGGCCGCCGCGACGCACCGGGTGCAGCCGGATTCCTTGAGGTGCTGCCGCCACACCTGGTGCGGGTTCGCGCTGTCGCAGGTCTGCTGGAACAGCTGGACGCCGCTGCCGGTGCCGGTGATGCACTTCTGGCTGGTCGCGTTGCGGAACAGGACGTTGAACGAGCCGTTCGGGTTCTCGGAGACGTTCGACACCTGCCACTCCTGGGCGAACCAGTTGGTCCCCGGCGCCGGGCAGCCGGTCAGGAAGATCGCGGCTCCGTCGTTCGGCGAGCCCGAGGCGACACCGACGCACAGGTTGCCGGCCACCCCGGACAGGATCCACACGTTTCCGTTGCTCTGCGGTACGAGCTGGTACACCTGGTCGGCGGCGCCGCTGCCGACCGGTGTCTTGCAGGCTGCCTCGGTGACCGCCCAGTACGCGGTGTTGGCGTGGTAGTCGGCGTCGAGGCACAGCCGGGTGCTCGTGTCCGAGTACTGCAGCCACCAGCCGGCGGCACCGGCGGGGCTCACGGACAGGGCAACCAGGGCCAGGATGCCGACGAAGATCGGCGCGAAACGAATGCGCATGGTTCCGTCCCCTCCGGAGTCCGGGCGCCCGCCAGGGCGTCACGAAAAAGGCTGGCAGCGCGGCCTGATCCACTCCAGCCACCATCCGGCGGCAGCCGCTACATCGCGGCGAGCAACGTGTCCGCGAGCCGCTCGGCGTGGTCGGCAGGCTCGGCCTCTTCGAACGTGGCCAGGAACGCCAGCTGGAAGCACGCGCCCAGGAGCAGAGCCGCGGCCGCCTCGACGTCGGTGTCCGGCTTGATCCGGCCCAGCTCCCGCTCGGCGCGCAGGTAGTCCGCGACTCCCTTCAGGGGCAGGCGCGGGCCGTGTCCGTGCAGGCGTTCCCGGTGTGAGCGCAGCAGCTCCCGCGACGAGAACATCGAGACGGCGATCGGGAAGCTGTCGACGTAGAACGCCAGGCTGACCCGGGCCACGCGGACCAGGTTGTCCCGCAGTGGCGCTCGCCCGGGGTCCGCGGTCAGTTCGGCGAGGGTGGCGCCCAGTGCGGGCAGCTCCTCGGCCAGCACGCTGCGGAACAGGTCGGTCTTGTCGCGGAAGTGCTTGTAGAGCATCGCCTCCGAGTAGCCCGCGGTCTGCGCGATGACCTTCGTCGTCGCGTGGGCGTAGCCCTGCTCGCGCATCACCTTCGCCGCCGCGGCGACGATCTCTTCGCGGCTTCCCATGACGGCTCCCTGAGTGCGCTCTCAGCCGGGTTAGTGAACACTCACCTTACTGGTGAGTGTTCACTAACCAAGGAGGAGACATGCGGATCACCGTGCTGGGGGCGACCGGCGGCGTCGGAAGCGAGGTCGTCAAGCAGGCCCTGGACCGTGGCTGGGACGTCACGGCCGTCGTGCGCGACCCGGCCAAGCTGCGGCTGCCGGCCAGGGTCGTGGTCGCCGAACTGAAGCACCACGACAAGCTGGCGGCCGCCGTCGAAGGGCGTGACGCGGTCGTCTCCGCGCTGGGTTCGCGCGACCGCAAGCCGACGACGGTCTGCACCGACGGCGCCCGTGCGGCGCTCGCGGCCGGGGCCAAGCGCCTGCTGGTGGTCAGCGCCAGCGGGCTGGACGGTGACGGCGACGGCATCTTCACCCGCACGCTCGTGAAACCGCTGCTCGAAGCGGTCCTCAAGCACGGCTACGCGGACATGCGCGCGATGGAGGACCTGGTCATGGCCAGCGCCGTGGACTGGACCGTGGTCCGCCCGCCGATGCTGCTGAACGGACCGCGAACCGGCGTCGTGAAGAGCCGGCTGGACGGCAACGTGCGCGGCAGCTACACGATTCGCCGCGCCGACGTCGCCGCGTACCTGCTCGACGCCGTGGCGGACCCCACGCTGATCAGGCGGAAGGTTTCGATCGCCCACGGCTAGGTTCCAGGAATGGTGCTCCTCGCTCAAGCCGTCTACGTCAAGCGCAAGACCCCGCGGCTCCCGGGCGCGGCCGGTCCCACCAAAGGGCTCGTCCCCGGCCAGGGCGAACCGTTCCGGCTGGCCGTCCTCGGCGAATCCACAGTGGACGGCGTCGGCGCGGTGGACCACGAGGAAGCGCTCACCGGCTGCCTCGCCCGCGAGCTGGCCCGCGACGGCCGGGCGGTCCGCTGGCAGGCGGTCGGCCGCACCGGCGCCAACGCCCGGGTCGCCCGCGCCGAGCTGGTCCCGCTCGTTCGCCCGGCCGACCTGGTCGTGGTCGCCCTCGGCGTCAACGACACCATCGAGCTCCGGACGGCCGGCGCCTACCGCCGCGACCTCCTGCGCCTGGTGCTCGACCTGCGCCGGCGCCTCGGCCCGGTCGACGTCCTCCTGGCCGGGGTGCCGCCCATGTCCCGCTTCCCCGCCCTGCCACGCCCGCTGCGTGACGTCCTGGCCGCCCGCTCCGCCGCGCTCGACCACGCGGCCGCGACGCTCGGGAGGATTCCCGGTGTCCGGCACCTCCCGATGGACCCCGCGCTGCTCGACCCGGGCGCCTTCGCGAGCGACCGGTTCCACCCGGGCCCGGCCGGCTACGCCCGCTGGGCGGGAACGCTGGCACAGGCCGTGATCAGTTAGCAGCTCTGCGTCGATCTTCAAAAAAAGTCGCCGGTTCGTGTATCTGGCGGCGTCCCCACTGCGTCCTGTGGAGCAGCCAAGCACGGAGGAACACGACGGGGGGTGTCGCGTTCGCGGTGAACGCGGTGGCCGGGAGCCGAGGGGGCTGCCGGCCGCCGTCGGCCGGGTGCCCTTCGGGGGAGGGGACATCCGGCGGGGGCCCGTTGGGGAGCGGGTCCTTGAGGGAGGGGAGTACCGGTCGGCGCGGGTCCACCCGCTCGCGTCGGCCGGTACCTCCCGCAAGCGCCAGTTGTCCGGTAGTGCACGACCGACGAAGTAAGTGACTTGATGTATCCGAGATCCACCTGCACGCTCCTTCCCCCCGAAGGACCCGCGATACTGCCAGCACCGACTCGAAGACTCTTCCGAAGAGGGGCAGATACGGTGACCGACGTGCAAACCACAGAGGTAGATCCGCCTTGGGAGGGCCTGACCGGCGCCGAGCTGCACGCTGCGTGCATGCAGGCCGCCAGAGACGGCGACCGCCGGGCGATGGCCCGCCTCGTCGAAGAGCTGACCCCGCTCGTGTGGCACGTCGCCCGGGCCAACGGCCTCGACCGCGCGGTGGCCGAAGACGTGGTCCAGACCGTGTGGCTCGCCCTCTTCAGCCAGCTCGGCAAGCTGCGTGACCCCAAGGCCCTGGCGGCCTGGCTGATCACCACCACCCGCCGCGAGGCCACCCATCCGTTCGGCCGCCGCGTGCAGCCCGTGCCGCTGAGCGACGAAGTCGCCGAAGCGATGCCGAGCACCCAACCGGCACCCGAAGACGAAGCCGTCCGCGCCGACCGCGACCGCCGGGTCTGGCGCGCCTTCGTCCGGCTGCCCCACCGCTGTCAGGAACTGCTCCGGCTGACCGTGCTCGCGGGTCGCGCGGAGTACCAGCTCGTCGCCGAGGCCCTGCGCATGCCGCGCGGCAGTGTCGGCCCGACCAGGGGGCGCTGCCTCGACCAGATGCGCGATCTCCTCGCCAGTGAAGGGGGAAGCCGATGAACGACCTCGGAACGCCGGGCGAGGCCTTTTCCGATGAGCTGATCCTGGCCGACGTCGGCCGCTTCCTCGACGAGCTGGATCCGCCGCCGGGTGACCTGGTGCAGCGGGTCCAGTTCGCGCTCGCCCTCGAGGACCTCGACGTCGAGGTCGCCCGCTGGGAGCGCCTGGACAACCTCGCCGGCGTCCGCGGCGGCGGCACCGGCACGATCACGTTCACGGTCAGCGACCTGACGGTGATGATCAACCTGACCAAGATGGGCAAGCTCCACCGCATCGACGGCTGGCTGGTCCCGGCCGGTCAGTACGGCGTCGAGGTGCGGGTCGCCGAGCACGGAACGTCGTCCACGACGGCCGACGAAGGGGGCCGGTTCGTGCTGGACAACGTCCCGCGCGGGACGACCCAGATCCTCGTGCACCTGGGTGACGTGTCGTGCCGGCGGACCGTCGTGACGCCGACGGTCGTGCTCTAACCGAGGAAGTCGGCCAGGGGGACGGGGATCAGCCCGTCCCTCTTGGCCCGCTCCACGAACGCCGTGTAGTCCTCTTTGAACGTCTTCCGGAAGTGCATCAGCACGATGTCGCCCGGCCTGAGCTTGTCGCCCATCTGGAACTGGACCACGCCGTCGTTGACCGCGGCCGTCCAGAGCACCGCCGCGCGCATGCCGCACGCCGCCGCCGCCTTCAGCGTGTTCTGGTCGTAGTTGCCGAACGGGGGACGGAACAGCGTCGGCCGGATCCCGAGCCCGCGCTGGAAGTCGTCCGCGTCGTCGCAGATCTCCTTGCGCTGGAACTCGTACGGCTTGCCCTTGAGGTTCGGGTGGTTCACCGTGTGGTCGCCGAGCGTGGCGCCCGTCGCGTCGAGGATCTGCTTGAAGTAGGCCTCGTGGCCCTTCACGTACTTCTGGTTCAGGAACAGCACCGGGTGGGTGCCGTTCTCCTGCATCAGCTTCAGCGCGTCGGGGTCCTGCACCGCGCCGTCGTCCATGGTCAGGAACACGTACGGCTTGTCGGTGGTGATGCGGCGGACGAGCGGCACCTGGCCGTTCTCGATCGGCGGCACCTTCTGCTGGACCGTGCCGAACGGGTACGGCCCGGCCACCTTGACATCGGGAGCGGCCTGGGGCGCCGGGTTCGGCTGGCTCGTGGCCGGCTCGGGCTCGTCCGTGTTGTGTGTCGAACACGCCGTGAGCGCTAACACCGCCACGGCCAGTCCCGCCACCACTCACTTCATCCCGCGTCCCCTCTCTCGCGGTGATCACGAAGACCACCCGAAAGAGTGACGTCGGGGGAGTGGGTGAAGTTGCGCCGGACGATCTTCTGTGGTCCGGCACACGCAGGTCAGCGCCCGGTTTCGGCAGCCTTGACCAACATGCCGGAGATCAGCCGGATCACGGCCCGGAGCGTCGCGGCCAGTGCCGGACCGCTGCCGCGAACCGGTTCGGTGAACGTGCCCGTCCAGCGCAGGTGCGTGCCGCCGCCGGGGGCCGGCGTGAAGAGCACCTCGGCGCGGTAGTCCTTCAGCGGCTTGCCGCCGGCGAACGCGTAGACGTGCTTGCGGCCGGGCTCGTACTCGAGCGTCTCCTCGCGGAGCAGCACCGGCCACAGCCCGACCTCGCGGACCGCGCCGACGCCCTCCGGGAGATCGGTGCCCCGCCGCGCCCAGCGGGCCTGGACGATCAGTGGCTTTGCCCACTCCGCCCAGCGCGGGCCGTCCGCCTCGAGCGCGAACAGCGCCTCCGGCGGCGCGGTGCTCGTGCGGTTGACCTCGAAAGAGAACCTGCGGCCCACCGGAACCTCCCGCGTTGTTGACGAACGGATAATTAATCGTCTCCGGGAGCGTAGGTCAAGATGAAGGGGTGAGCACGCCGCGCCCCGACCTCGCCGCGCCGCACTGGCTCGTGCAGCTCCTGCGCAGCTCGCCGGTGCCGGTGCCGTGGAACATGGTCGCCAGGGCCGTGGTCGCGCTGGCCGTGCCGCTCGCGATCGCCTACGCGGCCGGGGACATCGCCGTCGGCGCGCTCATCTCGACCGGCGCGCTGCCCGCCGTGCTGTCCGAATCGGCAGGCCCCTACCGCTACCGCGCCCGCCGGCTCGGCGGGGCGACGCTCGCCGCGACCGCGGGCTACCTCGTCGGCCTGCTCACCGGCGGCACCCCGGCGCTGTCCGTGCCCGCGGTCATCCTGATCGCCGCGGTGTCCGCGGTGATCAGCGCGGCCGGCAGCAACGCCTCGGTCGCCGGCCTGCAGATGCTCGTCTTCGGCGTGCTCGCCACCGGGCAGCACGCGACCGGCGTCCGCGTCGAAGTCCTCTTCGGCTGCTTCTGCCTCGGCGCCGCCTGGAGCTTCGTGGTCGCGCTCGTCACCTGGACGGTCCGGGCGACCAGCCCCGAACGCACCGCCGTCGCGCACGTCTACGTCGAGCTGGCGGCGATGCTGTCGGCGACCGACGAAGCCGTCTCGCGGGTGGCCCGCCACCGGCTGACCACGGCGATGAACACCGCCTACGACCAGCTGCTGACCGCGCGGTCCTGGCTTTCCGGCCGTGACGCCGCCTACCGCCACCTGCTCAACCTGCTCTCGGCCACGACCCCCGCGGTCGAGGCGTCGGTGGCGATGGTCAACGCCGGCCGCCGTCCGGATCAGGAGGTCATCGACCACTTCGTCGCGCTGTCCGCGGCGGTGCTGGCCGGCCAGCCGCTGCCGCCTCCGCCGCCGATGCCGCCCGGCGATCCCGACCCGGTCCTCGCCGCGCTCTACGCGGGCCTGGTCCGGATCGGCAGGGGCGACGACCGCAAGCGCCGGGAGCCGACGCCGTGGTACCGCCGCCTGCGGGAGTGGGCGGGCTCGCTCGCGTCCGGCCCGCTGACCTGGATCGCCGCGCTGCGGCTGACGTTGTGCGTCGCGATCGCCGAGGTCGTCGGCCTGCTCGTGCCGGTGGAGCGGTCGTACTGGATCACCCTGACCGTCGGGATCGTGCTCAAGCCCGACTTCGGGTCCGTGTTCGGCCGCGCGGTGCTGCGCGGGATCGGCACGGTCATCGGCGTCGGGATCGGCGCCGCCGTGCTCGGCCTCGGCGCTCAGGGGTGGGTGCTGGTGGCGCTCAGCGCGGTCTTCGCCGGCGGCATCGCGGTGGGGAAGGTGCGCAACTACGGCATCCAGAGCGCCTTCGTGACGCCGCTGATCATCCTGCAGATGGGCCTGGCCCACACCGGGAACTGGAGCGTGGTGCTGGCGCGGCTGGTCGACACCGTGCTGGGCTGCGTGATCGTGCTCGTCTTCGGCTACCTGCTGTGGCCGGGCAGCCGGCGCCCGCAGGTGGGCGGGCGGCTGGCCGACGGGCTGGACGCCGTCGCGAAGTACGTCTCCCACGCGCTGGTCGAGGCCGCTTCGGGCGAGGCGCGGCTGGCGCGCTCGCGGGCGCGGCGCGGGGCGTACCGGGCCCTGGCCGACCTGCGGACGGCGTTCCAGCAGGCCGTCGTCGAGCCGTCCGCGAACGGCCGCCAGGCCGTGGCGTGGTGGCCGGTGATCGCCGCGCAGGAGCGGGTCGCGGACGCCGTCACCGAGGTCGGCGTGACGATCGGCCGCGGGGTGCCGCCGCCGGAACCCGCCGACGTCGAGCTGCTCACGGCCGCGCTGGGCGAGCTCGCGGCGGCCGTCCGGGAGCAGCGGGAGCCGCGGTCGATGCCGCTGCCGGACGCCGGGCAGCTGTCCGGGGTGGTCGACCAGCTGGAGTCGGCGTTCGACGCCGTCCGCGGCCCTGACCTGGCGGAACGCGCGCCGCTGCGGCTCGTCCGGCGGTTCCTGCCCTACCACAGGCGCACGTGAGCTTCGTGCGGTTCAATGCACCCATGGGAATCGACTTCGAAGCGTTGAAGGGCAAGGCCGAAGAGGCCCTGCGCGAGCACAACGACAAGATCGAGGAAGGCCTCGACAAGGCCGCTGACTTCGCGAAGTCGAAGTTCGGGCACGAGGGCCAGATCGACACCGGCGTCGAGAAGGCGAAGGACTTCCTCAACAAGTTCGACGACACGCCGGACAACCCGCCGGCGCAGTAGCTACTGCACTTCGCCGGTCGCGATCCCGTCCGTGAGGCCGGTGATCCGGCCGCCGCGTTCCCCGAGGGCGATCAGGCCTTGCCGCGCGTCCGGCGCGGCCAGGCTGATCCGCACCCCGGCCCGTTCGACGTCCAGGCCGGCGGCCAGCGCTTGCGCGCCTTCGTAACCGGCGTTGATCGTCGCCGCGAGCCCCCCGGTCGAGGCGAGCGAGCCGCGGGCGGCGCCGAGCCGGCCGAGCGCCTCGTCGACGATCGGCAGCAGCGCGTCCCGGTTGCCTTCGGTCATCGCGCGCACGAGCTGCGGGTTCGAGCCGGCGACGCGCGTGCCGTCGCGGTAGGACCCGGCGGCGAGCGACATCGCCAGCGGGCCGCCCTCGGCGCCGATGGTGGCCAGGATCGCCGCCAGCAGGTGCGGCAGGTGCGAAATCCGGGCGACGGCCTCGTCGTGCGACTCCGCGGGCAGCGGGACGACGTGCGCGCCGATGTCCAGCACGAGCTTCGCCACCTCGGCCCAGGCTTCGAGGTCGGTGTCCTCCTCGACGGCGACCACCCACGCGGCCCCCTGGAACAGCGCCGCGTCCCCGGCCAGCCAGCCCGAGTTCGACGTCCCGGCCATCGGGTGCCCGCCGACGTACCGCGTGTAGGGCACGCGACGGCGGACCGCGTCCAGTACCGGCGCTTTCACGCTGGTCACGTCGGTGAGCAGGCAGTGCGAAGCGTGCTGGTTGACCAGCCGCAGCAGGTCTTCGACGGCCGGGAGCGGCACGGCGAGCACGACCATCGCGTCCTCGGCCGCGGCCCGGTGCAGGGCCGCTTCGACGTCGGTCGTGACGTCGTAGCCCGCTCTGCTCGCCGCGTCGGCGTCCACTTCGGAAACGGCGGCACCCCACGCGGTGCGGCCGCTGGCGGCCGCCGCGCGCAGCAGCGACCCGCCGATCAGCCCGAGCCCGATCACGCATACGTCTCGCACGGGCCCCATCCTGCCAGTGCCGGACGCTTCTCGGGCTACAGCGCGGCCGCGAGCCGCGTCCCC
Source organism: Amycolatopsis tolypomycina (assembly GCF_900105945.1). Classification (NCBI taxonomy): domain Bacteria; kingdom Bacillati; phylum Actinomycetota; class Actinomycetes; order Pseudonocardiales; family Pseudonocardiaceae; genus Amycolatopsis; species Amycolatopsis tolypomycina. The sequence continues at coordinate 736,814 of NZ_FNSO01000003.1, forward strand.
TGGTCGATCGCGCGCTTGGCGTCGAGCTCCGCGGCCACGTCGGCGCCGCCGATCAAGTGCACCGGCAGCCCCGCCGCTCGCAGGTCGTCGGCGAGGTCCCGCACCGGCTCCTGGCCCGCGCAGACGACGACCGTGTCGACCGCCAGCAGCCGGGGCACGCCGTCGACGGTGATGTGCAGCCCCTCGTCGTCGATCCGCTCGTAGGTGACGCCGGGCAGCTGCTCGACGCGCTTGGCCTTGAGCGCGGCCCGGTGCACCCAGCCGGACGTCTTGCCGAGCCCGGCGCCGATCCCGGACTTCTTGCGCTGCAACAGGTACACCTGCCGCGGCGACGGCTCCGGCTGCGGCGTGCCGAGCCCGCCCGCGGCCTGCTCGGGGTCGGTGACACCCCATTCGGCCATCCACGCGTCGCGGTCGAGCGCCGGGGACGTGGGGTGCGTGAGGAACTCGCTGACGTCGACGCCGATGCCGCCGGCCCCGATCACCGCGACCCGCGCGCCGACCGGCTTGCCGTGCTTCACGACGTCCACATAGGACAGTACCTTCGGGTGCCCGATCCCGGGCAGCGACGGCACGCGCGGCGCGACCCCGGTGGCCAGCACGACCTCGTCGAACCCGGTCAGCTCGGCCGCGGACACGCGCTTTCCGAGGTGCAGCTTCACGCCGGTCACCTCGAGCCGCCGCCGGTAGTAGCGGATGGTCTCGGCGAACTCCTCCTTGCCGGGGATCTTCCGCGCGATGCCGAACTGGCCGCCGATCTCGTCGTCGGCTTCGAACAGTTCGACGCTGTGCCCGCGTTCGGCCAGCGCGGTCGCGGCGGAGAGACCGGCGGGGCCGGCGCCGACGACCGCGATGTGCTTGGCCCGCCGTGCCGGGGCCAGCGTCAACGTCGTCTCGTGGCCGGCGCGCGGGTTCACCATGCAGGACACGAGCTTGCGCTTGAAGGCGTGGTCGAGGCAGGCCTGGTTGCACGCGATGCAGGTGTTGATCTCGTCTTCGCGGCCGGTCTCGGCCTTCCGGATCCACTCGGGGTCGGCGAGGAACGGCCGTGCCATCGACACGAGGTCGGCGTCACCGCTGCTCAGCGCTTCCTCGGCGACCTGCGGCATGTTGATCCGGTTCGACGTGACGACCGGGATGCCCACGTGCGGCTTGAGCTTCCCGGTGACCCAGGTGAACGCGGCGCGCGGCACCGACGTCACGATCGTCGGCACCCGGGCTTCGTGCCAGCCGATGCCGGTGTTGATGATCGTGGCCCCGGCGGCTTCGACCTCCTGGGCGAGCGCGACGACGTCCTCCCAGCGCTGGCCGTCCGGGACGAGGTCGAGCATCGAGAGCCGGTAGACGATGATGAAGTCGTCGCCGACCTTTTCCCTGGTGCGCTTGACGATCTCGACCGCGAACCGGCGCCGCTTCTCCGGCGAGCCGCCCCAGGCGTCGGTGCGCTTGTTGGTGCGCTCGGCCAGGAACTGGTTGATCAGGTAGCCCTCGGAGCCCATGATCTCAACGCCGTCGTAGCCCGCGTCGCGCGCGAGAGCGGCACAGTTCGCGAAGGCGTCGATCTGCTTGCGGACGCCGAAGCCGGTCAGCGCGCGCGGCCGGAACGGGTTGATCGGCGCCTTGACGCTCGACGCCGACACGCTCAGCGGGTGGTAGGCGTACCGGCCCGCGTGCAGGACCTGCAGCGCGATCTTGCCGCCGGCGTCGTGCACCGGCGCGGTGAGCTGCCGATGTGCTTTCGCCTCGGCGGACGTCGTCAGCTTCGAGGCGAGCGGCAGCAGCCACCCGGTCTTGTTCGGCGCGAAGCCGCCGGTGACGATCAGCCCGACGCCGCCGCGGGCACGTTCGGCGTAGTACTCGGCCAGCGCGGGGAAGTGCGCGGCCTTGTCCTCGAGGCCGGTGTGCATCGACCCCATCAGGACGCGGTTGCGCAGCGTCGTGAAGCCGAGGTCGAGCGGGCTGAGCAGGTGCGGGTACGGGCTCATCGGGCGTCCTTCGGGTGGGGGAGGGCGGCCAGGACTTCGTCGAACCACTCGACCTGGCCCTCTTCGACGCGGATGCCGCCGCGCAGGACCAGGTACTGGTGCAGGTGCCGGCCGGTCAGCGCGCCCGGCGCGGGGAAGTCGCGCTTCTCGATCTGGCGGTAGACGTCGAGGCGTTCGGCGTGCTTCGCGCGGTGCCGGACGATCTCCTCGGCCACCTTCGCCGGATCGCCGAAGGTGGCGCCGCGGATCTTGACGGCCAGCTCGACCGGCCCGGCGGACGGATCGGGCTCGGCCAGCCAGCGCACGAGCTCGGCGTGGCCGGTGGCGCTGACGGTGTAGACCTTCTTGTCCGGCCGCCCCGACTGCGCGACGACGTCGACGGCCACCCAGCCGGCCTCTTCCATCCGCTTCAGCACGCGGTAGATCTGCTGGTGGGAGGCGCTCCAGAAGAGCCCGATCGACTTCTCGAACCGGCGCGTGAGCTCGTAGCCCGAACCGGCGCGCTCGGACAGCGAGACGAGGATCGCGTGCTCCAGTGCCATGCACCCAGTTTCATATGCACCCAGTTGCACGGCAAGGAGGGGCCCGTCACTTTCACGTGAAAGTGCCCACCGGGGGGCGTCACTTTCACGTGAAAGCGGCGCCCCGGGGGGAGCAGGATGGAGGAGTGCACCCGGTACTCGAACTGATCTCCGAACGGATGGCGGCGGGCAGTGTCCCGGGCGAACGCACCGACGGCCGTCGCCTCGCGCTGGCCATCGAAGGCGGCAGCAGCCGTGGCACCTACTCCAGCGGCATGGTGCTGGCCCTCGACGAACTCGGGGTCACGCCTGCGTTCGACGCCGTCTACGGCTCGTCGGCCGGCGCGCTGAACGGCGCCTGGCTGCTCTGCGGCCGCTCCTCGACCGGCGTCCGGACCTGGTGGAACCCGGTCGTCATGCGCCGGATCATCAACCCGCTGCACACCCTGCGCGGTCGCGCGGTGATCGACCTCGAATACCTCGTCCACCAGGTCTACTCGGTGCTGGAGCCGATGGACTTCCCGGCGATCCTGGCCAACCCGGTGACGTTCCACCCGCTGGCCACCGACGCCGACACCGGCGAGTCGACCGACCTGCGCCCCTTCCTCGACGACGTCGACGCGATCAAGGTCGCGCTCGCGGCGTCGTCCTGCATGCCCGTGCTGGCCGGGCCGCCGATCCCGATGGCAGGCCGCCGGTTCGTCGACGCGGGCGTCGCCGAGCCGATCCCGTACCGCACCGCGCTCGCCCAGGGCGCGACCGACGTCCTGGTGCTGCGCACCCGCCGCGCCGACGAGCTGCCGCTGCCGCCGCCGCGCGTGCACGACGTCGTCGTCCCGCGGTTCCTCCGCCGCCAGGCACCCGGCGCGATCCCGGCCTGGCAGGACACCTACCGGCGGGACGTCGAGGACGAAGAAACCCTGGCGGCCGACCCGCGGATCCTGACCGTCCGCCCGCCGTCCGGCGCGCCGGACGTGGCGGTGCTGGAGCGCGACCCCGACGTCCTGCGCAAGGCTGTCGACCTGGGCAAGGAAGCCGTCATCGACGTGCTGGACAGCTTGCGCGAAGCGTCCTAGGGCTTGCGCGCGATGCCACCGATCACGCGTGACTCCGACGGCGAGCCGGCGAACACGGTGTGCTCGTCCGGGTGCCACGCGGGGGCGTAGACGAGCCCCGGCTCCAGCATCGGCCAGCCGCCGAAGAAGCGCTCGAACTCGGCCATCGTGCGCAGGAAACCCGGGTTCGTCGTGGTCTCGTAGTACTCGAGCAGGTCGAGCAGCGCCTGCCGCTCGTCCTCGTTCACCGGGTTCTCGTTGGTCATCTGCGACAGCACCAGCAGCGACCCGGGGGCGAGCCGGGAGCGGTAGAACTCGAGCAGCCGGTCCGGGTTCTGCTCGTCCTTGACGAAGTGCATGACCGCGTTGATCACCAGGGCGATCGGCTGGCGGACGTCGATGATCTCCGACGCCTTCACCCGTTCCCAGAGGTCGTCCGGCTGCAGGAAGTCCGCGGCGATGGCGTGGTGGCGCTCGGGGTCGGCGGTGTCGGCGAGCAGCAGCGTCGAGTGGGCCAGCGCGATGGGCTCGTTGTCGATGTAGAGCACCCGCGTGTCGAGTTCGGGGCGTGCTTCGTCGGCGACCTCGTGCACGTTGCCCGCCGTCGGCAGGCCGGAGCCGACGTCGACGAACTGCCGGATGCCTTCGCGGACGCACTGCCGGATGGTGCGGCCGAGGAACTGCCGGCTCGTCAGGCAGTACTCGCCCATGAGCGGCAGCCGGGCGCGGACCTTCTCGGCGAAGTCGCGGTCGATCGCGTAGTGGGTGTTGCCGCCGATGAAGTAGTCGTAGATCCGCGCGGCCGACGGCCGGTCGAGGCTGCTTGCGACGGCCTTGAGCGCGTCGTCGTGGTTGATCATGCCGGTGCCATGCCCTCCCGGTAGGCGTTCACCGACTCTGTCAGGCGGTCGAGCTCGGTCCGCATCCGGGCCACCCCGGCGTCGTCGAGGCTCATGGCCGTGCCGATCACGTCGGGGATGCCGCGCGCCTTCTCGCGCAGCGCCTTGCCGGTTTCCGTCAGGCTGATCCGGACCGAGCGCTCGTCGTCGGCCTGCCGGTTCCGGACCACCAGTCCGGCCGTCTGCAGGCGCTTGAGCAGCGGCGACAGCGTCCCGGAATCGAGGTTCAGCTCGGCGCCGAGCTCCTTGACCATGCGGTGGTCCCGCTCCCAGAGCGCCAGCATGACCAGGTACTGCGGATAGGTCAGATCGAGGTCTTCCAGGACGGCCCGGTACAGCGACGTCACGGCCCGAGACGCCGCGTACAGCCCGAAGCAGAGCTGGTCGTCCAGCCGTAGCGATGCCATGGCGTCCTCCTCTCTCGTGACTTCCATGGTCCTCGGCCTGGCCGCGGGAGGCAACTCAAGTGCCCTGCATCTCATTGAGCTCAAATTAGTTGTGCACAACTGAGTTGCGAGCTACCTTCGTGGCATCAGCTTCCAGTCCGAGGAGGACGAGATGACCGCCAACCCGCACAACCTGGCCCTCGAACCGGCCGCGCAGGCGTTCGCCGAGGCCACCGACCAGCCGCCGTACCTGTTCCAGCTGCCGCCGGAGGAGGGCCGCAAGGCCGTCGACGGCGTCCAGGACGGCGACGTCGCCATGGCGCCGGCCGAGATCGAGGTGCTGCGCGTCCCGGGCGGCCCGAACGGCGACGTCGAGACGCGGATCGTCCGCCCGGCAGGCGTTTCCGGCCCGCTGCCGGTGATCGTCTACATCCACGGCGCCGGCTGGGTGTTCGGCGACTTCCACACCCACGAGCGGCTGGTGCGCGAGCTCGCCGCCGGCGTCGGCGCGGCCGTCGTCTTCCCCGAATACAGCCGTTCGCCCGAGGCGCGCTACCCGATCGCCATCGAGGAGAACTACGCCGTGGCGAAGTGGGTTGCCCAGCACGGCGCGGAGAAGGGGCTCGACACCTCGCGCATCGCGATCGCGGGCGACTCCGTCGGCGGGAACATGACCGCGGCGCTGACCATCCTGGCCAAGCAGCGCGGCGACGTCACCTTCAAGCAGCAGGTGCTGTTCTACCCGGTGACCGACGCGAACTTCGACACCGAGTCGTACCTGAAGTTCGCCGAGGGCTACTTCCTCGGCCGCGAAGGCATGAAGTGGTTCTGGGACCAGTACACGACGGATCCCGCCCAGCGCGCGGAAATCACGGCGTCGCCGCTGCGCGCGTCGCTCGACGAGCTCGCCGGGCTGCCGCCGGCGCTGGTGATCACCGGCGAAGCCGACGTGCTCCGCGACGAAGGTGAGGCGTACGCGGCGAAACTGCGTCAGGCCGGCGTTCCCGTCACCGCCGTCCGGTACCAGGGCATCATCCACGACTTCGTGATGGTGAACGCCCTGCGCGAGACGCACGCCGCCGAAGCCGCGATCACCCAGGCCGTCACGGTCCTGGCGAGGACGTTCACGAAGTAGCTGAGAGAACGCTGAGTGTGGCGCACGTTGCGGACCTATGAGGCAACTCACAGGTCCGCAACGTGCAAGCCGGGTCAAACGTGATATATACGCGAGTCCCGGGGGGTCCGGGTGCGCATTCACTGCCCGCCCGGAAGGACCTTTCCCATGCACCTCAGCCGGATCCGGCTCGATTCGCCGATCACGATGATCATCGTGATCGCGGTGACCCTGCTCGCGGTCATCGCCATCCCGCTGTTCTGGGAGCGGTGGAAGTTCAAGCTGGTGGGGCGCACCGCCACGATCCTCGTCGCGGTGGTCGGCATCGTCGTCACCACGGGCCTGACCGGCAACATGATCGGCGGCTTCTTCCCGACGGTCGGCTCGTTGCTCGGCACCGGCGTCTACGCGGCCGACACCATCGACGCCGAGACGAGCCAGAACGGTGAGAACCTCGACCTCGTCCGGGACGTCGGCGCGGCGCGGGCCAAGGAGGGCAAGGGAACCGTCGTCCACATGAAGGTGACGGGTCGGCGCACCAAGCTCACCCGGGACGTGACCGTGTACCTGCCGCCGCAGTACTTCGAAGCGGGCTACCAGGGCCTGAAGTTCCCGGCGATCGAGTGGATCCCGAACTACCCGTCCGGGCCCGAGGTCGTCACCGACGGGTACAAGCTCCCGGAACAGCTCGACACGGCGATCGCCAAGCACGCGCTGCCCCCGGTCGTCGTGATCATGCCGGACCCCACGGGCGTCCCGAAGATCGGCCACGACACCGAGTGCGTCGACGAGGTCAACGGCACCGCGAACGACACGTACCTGACGGCGGACCTGCGGGAGTGGGCGCTGCAGAAGCTGGGCGTGTCGGCGGACCGCAAGGCCTGGACGTTCGCCGGCTGGTCGTCCGGCGGCTACTGCGCGATGAACCTGGTGACCCGCCACCCCCAGTGGTACGGCCAGGCGGTGAGCGTCAGCGGCTACGACCGCGCGCAGATGGACGCCGAGACCGAAGACCTCTACAAGGGCCGCCGCGACGTGGACGACGCCAACAACGTCGGCATCACGGTCCGCCTCCACCCGTCCCCGGTGGACATCCTCGCCATCTGGGGCGAGAAGGAGAAGTTCGAGAGCGCGGCAGCCGAGCTGATCCGCGCCGGTGTCCGGTCGCCGGTCCGGTTCCAGTCCTGGCAGGTGCCGGACGCGGGCCACAACATGAACACCTTCAAGTCCCAGATCCCCGACATCCTCACCTGGATCGGCGCCCACACGACGCCGCCGGCCCCGGCGGGCCGCAAGGTCGACACCACCGGCGGGGTGCAGCCGTGGCCGCTGCCCCGGTCGGGCGCGGCCGGTGCCCTGGCGGACACCGACCAGTAGCCGGCTCAGCGGCCGCCGGCAGCTTCGCCGCTGCCCAGCAGCGTCGAGACGATTTCCGTGACCCGCCGCGAGCCGGTCGCGTAGTCCACCTTGGAGGGGTGCTCGGACAGCACCACCACGATCCTGTTGCCGACCACGCCCGAGGTGTGCAGCATCCGCGTCGGCCGGCAGCACGACCAGCCCTGCTTCACCAGCCACTCCTGTCCCTTGGCGGCGTCCGGGATGCCGAAGTACTGCCGGAAGCCGTCGGACCCGCGCTCGGTGGCGTCGCGCAGGGCGTTCAGGATCGTCGTGGACTTGCGGTCCAGCAGGTACCGGTAGATCTTCACGACGTCCGCCGCGGTGATGCGCGTGTCGCCCCAGCGGCCGGCGTCCTCGGGCGGCCGGGTGCCGGCGAGGCCCAGGTTCCTGGCCCAGCGCGTGACGATCGCCGGCCCGCCGTAGGCCGACCAGAACCGGCTCGCGAGGTCGTCGTCGCTGCGGGACAGCATCCGCTGCACATCCGCCGCGGGACCGCCCTGTTCGAGTGCGGAAAGCGCAATCAGCAGCTTGACGATCGACGCGGAGGTGTAGCCGCGGTCCGCGCGCACCGAGACGGTCGTCTTGCCGCTGTCCCGGTCGAAGACGACGACGCTGGCGGTGCCGTCCCGCATGATCTTGTCCAGCTTTCCGGCGTCCACCTCGACCGGATCGGCCTTCGTCGACGGCGTCGGCGTCGGCGTGGCGGACGTCGCCGTCGGCTCGGTCTTGGCTGCCGGAGCCGACGTCGCGGGCGGCGTCGTCGCGATCTCCGTGACTGCGATCGGCTGGGTGGCGGCGGCGTCGCTGTGACTCGCCGTCACCACCACGGCGCCGATCGCCCCCAGGCACAGCCCCACCAGGAAGATGCCGCTCAGCTTGCGCATGACCTGGATTGCCGGGAAGGCCGCGCGCTGTTCGCCCGAACGGGTCGGTTTGTGGGATAGGTCTCGAACAGGCCCCGATCCGGGAACGCACCGGGGCCCTGCGGGCAAGCGCCTTCGTTTCGCTCACCGTGTTCGCGGGGTACCCCAGCGCGGTGACGGTCGTCACCACCCGCTGGGAAGGACTGGAGTCATGGTTCACGCGAAAGGCGCCCGCATCCGCGTCCGCGGCCTGCAGCCGGCGCAGGTGCTGGCCGGACTGGCCGGGATCGCGTTCCTCGTCGTCGGCATCATCGGTTTTTCAAGGACGGGCTTCGGCAACTTCGCCGGCCACCACGACGCCGGGTTCTGGCGGTTTTCCGCCAACCCGCTGATGAGCCTGGTCCGCGTCGTGACCGGCGTGGTCGGCCTGCTGCTGGCGTTCGGCTCGGGCCGCGCACGGACGTTCGGCTGGCTGCTGTTCATCGGCTACGGCCTGCTGTTCGTGTGGGGCCTGATGATCGACGGCCTCATTTCGACCAACCCCTTCGCCACGGCCGGCAACCCGATGGATCTCGAGCCCGCCGACACGTGGCTGCACCTCGGCGTCGCCGCGCTCGGCCTGCTGATCGCGGTCCTGCCGGCCCGCCGCACCATCCTGCTGCCCGAGGACGAGACGGCCGACGAGCCGACGGTGGTCGAGCAGCGCACCGACCGCCCGGCCGTCGACCGCACCGACGACCGGGTTGCGGATGAACCGCGCCGCCGGTCGTTCCTGCGTCGTGACCACAAAGGGCGAGGCCCGGAGGTCACTCGCGAAGAGCGTCCGCCGGGCCTCGCCCACTAGGGGGTTCGGGGTGGTTCAGTAGGTGGTGCCACCGGCACCCGAGGAGTCTTTGGTCCCCGCGCCGGCCGGCGCCTGCTGCTGCTGGCCGGACGCGGTGGCCGGGTTGCTGCCGAGCTTGCAGCCGGCGGGCTCGATGACGAACCAGGTGCCGTTGACGCCCTGACCGTTCGCATCGCCCGGCTTGGTGTCCTTCGAGAAGGTGTAGACGGGCCACCCGCCGACGGTCACCTGCTCGGTGCCGTCCTGCCGCTTGATGCTGCCGAGCAGCTTCGAGTCGATGCCCTGCAGTTCGACCTTGCCGTTCGAGAGCACCGGCGGCCAGGTCTTGGCGCAGTCACCGTTGCAGGCGGAGGCCTTCTTCTTGGTGTCCTTCTGGAACAGGTAGAGCGTCATCCCGTTCTGGTCGACGATGGCGTCCCCGAGGCCGTCGATCTTGCTGGCGCTCAGCTTCACGCCACCGGCTTCGGACCCGGCCGCGGCGGCCTGCCCGGCCTTCCCGCCCTTGGCGTTCGCCGCGTACCAGGCGCCACCGACGCCCTGGCCGGTCGCATCGCCGGGCTTGGTGTCCTTGGCGTAGCGGTAGAGCGCCCACCCACCGACGGTGATCTGCTCGGTCCCGTCGGACCGGGTCACCTTGCCGACCTCGTTCTTGTCGACACCCTGGACTTGCACATCCCCGGTGGCCAACATGGGCGGCCAGGCCTTGGCGCAGTCACCGTCGCAGTTCGACTTCGGCGGCTTCGCGGTGTCCTTGTCGAACCGGTAGAGGGTCATCCCGTTCTGGTCGGTGAGCACCTGCCCGACATCAGCCACATCGGCGACGACCAGTTTGGTTTCGTTCGAAGCCGGAGCGGCGTTGCCGACCTGGCCGTTGTTGGCGCCATTGGCGGCCTGGCCGCCCCCGGTCCCACCAGCCGCCGCAGGAGCGACAACGGGCTGAGCAGTCTCGACACCCGAGCAAGCGGTGAGCACTGCCAGCCCGGCTGCCGCCGCGGCGACGGAGACGGCGATGCGCGTGCGAAGCATGGAAGTTCTCCTTGTGTCCGTTGGGGTTTCCCGCCGCTCGGTGCGGCTGCCTGATACCCACTACACGGACCCCCGGCGGAGGCGGTTCAAAGTATTTTCGCCGGGGTTGGGGAGGGGCCGGCCGGCGCTGACGGCCTCGGCGCCGGGGCGGCCCGGACACGGGCGGGTGCTGACCGGTGCTGACACGGGCGGGCGCTGGCCGGCGCTGACCGGCCCGGTCGTGCGTGTGGCGCCAGCTCGGCCGCGCGTGCGGCGCCGACCGGCCCAGCCGTGCGTGGTCCGGCGCCGATGCTCGGCAGAGCGGAGGCCGTTCAGGCCGCGGTGCTGCGGCTCCAGCCGCGCCCGGCCATCCTGCGTCGCCGGGCCGCGTTATGTCGGTTCCGCCGCGCACGGTCGCGCGGGCCGGCGTCGACCGGCTTGGCCGAGCGCGCGCGTCGACCGAGTGTGCTGCCGGTCGCCGTGTTGCCGGCTCCAGCCGCGCCCGTCCCGACAGTGGCGTCCCGCTACGCCGAGCCGTCCGGCTCCGGGCCGCCGCCACTGCCGAGGGCGTGGTCGACCAGGTCGGCCGCCGCGCCGGTGTAGCCCGCCGGGTCGAGCAGGTCGTCCAGGGCCGTCGGCGTCAGCACGTCGGTGATGGCCGGCAGCTCGTCCAGGACGTCCCGGAGCGGCCGGTCCTCGCGCACCGCCCGCCGGGATGCCTCGCCCAGCAGCTCCTTCGCCTCGGCTTTGCCGAGCAGCGGCGCGAGCACGGCGGAGAGCCGCTCCGACACGATCAACCCGTGCGTCGACGCCACGTTCGCCCGCATCCGGCCGGGCTCCGCGGTGAGCCCGCGCGCCAGCTCGGCGGCCGTGTGCGCGGCGCCGCCGGTCAGCCGGAGGCACTCGCGGACCAGCTGCCACTCGGCGTGCCAGACCCCCGCCGACCGTTCGTCCTCGGCGAGCATCGACTGCGTGACCCCCGCGGCCAGCACCGGCACCTGCAGCGCGGCCGAGCGGATCAGCGTCGCCAGCACCGGGTTCCGCTTGTGCGGCATCGCCGACGAACCGCCCCGCCCATCGGCGGACGGCTCGGCGACCTCGCCCAGCTCGGTCCGGCTGAGCGTCGCGACGTCGACGGCCAGCTTCCCCAGCGCCCCGGCGGTGAACGCCAGCGCCCCGGCGAGGTCGGCGACCGGCGTCCGCAGCGTGTGCCACGGCAGCACCGGCACGGCCAGCCCGGTCTCCTCGGCGAACGCGGCGGTCAGCCGTTCGGCATAGTCGCCCCCGCCCCCGCCCCCGCCCGCCTCGCCGGCCAGGCGCGCGTACTCGAGGTACGCCGCCAGCGTTCCGGCCGCGCCGCCCAGCGAGACCGGCAGCCCGCCGTCGAGCACGCCGCGGATGCGGACGGCCGCGTCCAGCACCAGCTGCCGCCAGCCCGCGGCCTTGAGCCCGAACGTCGTCGGCACCGCGTGCGCCGTCAGCGTCCGGCCGGCCATGGTCGTGTGCCGGTGCGCGCGGGCCAGCCCGGACAGCGCCTCGGCCGTCGCGTCGAGGTCGGCGGCGAGCGGCCGCAGCGTCCGGTCGGCGACCAGCATCATCGCGGTGTCGAAGATGTCCTGGCTGGTCGAGCCGCGGTGGACGTACTCGGCCGCACCGGGCGCGAGCTCGCCGACGGCCGACGTCAGCGCCTTCACCAGGCCGACGACGGGGTTCGCGGTCGCCCGCGCCCCTCGTGCCAGCTCGACGACGTCGATCCGCGCGCTTCCGGCGGCCTGCGTGATCGCCTCCGCGGCCTCCGGTGGCACCGTCCCGAGCCGCGCCTGCGCTCTCGCGAGCGCCGCCTCGGCGTCGAGCATCGCGCGCAACCAGGCTTCGTCGCCGGTCGACGCTTCGGCCGGCGTACCGGCCCGTACCGGGGACAGCAATCCGGAGTCGGGGTCGACGGTCATGGCGTCAGCATCGCACGCATCCGCCCTCACCGACGGCCGGACGACCGGGTCTGGCACGCTCACGCGCCATGACCAGCGCCCCGTCCGCCGAGGACACAGCCGGCTCCGCAACCCGGGGAATCGCCGCCGAGCGGCTGACCTTCTTCTCGGACGCCGTCGTCGCCATCGCGATCACGCTGCTCGCGCTCGAGCTGCCGCTGCCGGAGGGCGCCACCAGCGCCGAACTGCTGCGGTCACTCGGTCATCACCAGTCCGAATACGTCTCCTTCCTGATCAGCTTCATCGTCATCGGCGGCCACTGGCGCGCCCACCACCGCCTGTTCAACTACGTCACCACGCTCGGCGGCGGACTCGCCCGGCTCACCTTCGGCTGGCTCCTGATGCAGGTGATCATGCCGTTCGCCACGAAGGTGATCGCCGAAGACGGAGCGTTCGAATTCCGCTTCGTCTTCTACGCCGTTGTGCAGATTGTCGCGCTGACGTTGTTCCTCCTCATGGCCTGGCAGATCCAGCGGAACCACCTGTACCGCGTGGACACCCCACCGGAGCTCTTCGGCGCGGTGTACCGCGGAATCGGCGCGATGGCCGTCGCGTTCGCCGTCTCGATTCCGGTCGCCTTCTTCACGCACTGGGCCTACGCGTGCTGGCTCGTCGTTCCGTTCGTGGTCAACCTCCGTTCCCGCGTCCGCCGCCGGACGGCCGACGCCTGAGCCGTCATTCGCCCGTCGCGCCGTCGATCCGCTCGCGGATCAGGTCGGCGTGGCCGACGTGGCGCGCGTACTCGCCGATCATCCGCAGCAGCACCCAGCGCAGGGTGAACGGTTCGCCGGTGCTGCGCCGGATCCCGGTTTGCTCGAGTGAGCCGGCCGCGACGATCTCGCGTGCGTGCTCGCATTCCGCGTGCCACAAGGCGAACGCCTCGTCGACGTCACCGTCCAGTTCGTTGAAGTCCTGCTCCGGGTCGTCGTCGGAGTAGTAGAGGATCGGGACGTCTTCGCCCGCGAACTGCATCCGGAACCACCAGCGTTCGCAGCCGGTGAGGTGCCGCAGCAGCCCGTGCAGGGTCAATGTGGACGGTGGTACCGAGCGTTCGGACAGTTGCGCCGGCTCCAGGCCGGCGCACTTCAGCTCGAAGGTGCGCCGGTAGTAGTCGAGGGTTTCGGTGAGCGCCTGGCGCTCGTCGGCGACCGGCGCCGGGTCGGTTCTGGCGCTGGTCAGGCGGGGCGTGAGCACCGCCGGGAGGGTGTGTTCGGTCATGTGCGGAGCGTGCCACAGGGGTCCGACAATTTTCGGCTCGGTGCTGCGGTCGGTGACCGGGCAACTGGGTGAAAGCCCAGTTCAGGCACGGTTTGACGAACCCGGTAACGAATTTTGAGGAGCGGCGATCTGATCTTCGTCACCCTGCTGCGCGCGCCCAGTTTCACCGGTCGGAGCGGCACCCCTCGGTTCGAACCAGGAGATCACGAATATGCAGCGAACCGGACGAAGAACCGCTCTGCTGGCCGCGCTGACGACCGCGGCCCTGTGCGCGGCCCCCGCCGTTGCGTCCGCGGCCCCGCCGGCGAGCACGGTCGACGTCAGCGCGACCACCGTGCGCGCGGGCACCACGTTCACGGTCACCGAGCAGCTGACCAACCCGACGGACTTCACGGTCACGGGCGCGAAGGCGGCGCTCTACGTGAAGGAGAAGCCGATCGCCGACGTGGTCGACCTGGTGTCCTGCACCGGGGCGATCGCGCCGTGCGCGCCGTACCTCAGCAGCTTCCGCGGCGGCGTCGGCGACGTGGGTGCGGGCGAAAGCCGGAAGGTGACGTTCACCCTGCGCGTCAAGGACGACGTCGCCCCCGGCCAGTTCACGCTCCAGCACCAGTTCGCCGGCGACAACTACGCGTTCGGCGTGGAAGACGGCCCGGCCGTCACGATCGCCCCGCCGGACGAGGCCGACGTCAAGGTCGCGCTGACCGCCACTCCGCGCGCCGGCCTGGTCGCCCGGGTCGACTACGTGATCAAGGTGTCGAACACCGGCCCGGCCACCGCGACCGGCGTCCGCGTGACGGCCAACGCGGGCACTGGCCGCACGATCGTCTCGGCAACGGGCTGCACCCGCTCCGGCACGACCCTGAACTGCGCGATCGGCACCCTGGCCCCGGGCGCGTCGGCCACGGCGAAGTTCACGTCGGAAGGCGGCCTCTTCGCATGGGGCGCGTTCACGGCGACGGCCCAGCGGTCGGCGAGCGCACCGGCCGACCCCGATGCGGCCAACGACAAGGCGTCGAAGAAGTGCACCGCTTACACGGGCTTGTTCGTGCAGTGCTGACGGCGTGACGCGCGGGGCCCGGCCGGGCTCCGCGCGTCCGTCCACGTTCGTCCACAGAGGATCAGAGCGCGAACGCCGCCGAGCGCGCGTGGCGCCGCACCGCGTCGGCGGTCTCGTCGAGGGACTGCACGGTCGTGTCCATGACGTGGCGTTCCAGCCCGCCGAACGCGCCGACCTCGGCGTAAATGCTCTTCAACGGTTCCACCTCCGTGAGTTCCGCCGGGCCGCGGGCGGTCACCCTCGCGAGGGTGACATCGAGGCTCGGCCGGAGCACGACGTAGTAGAGGTCCAGACCGTCCGCTTCGCAGCGTCTCGGAACGGCTCAAGCGCCCACGGACCGACAACACCGTCGAGCACGACGTTGTTCTGCCGGTCGGCCTCGGGCAGGTAGGGCGGCACGAGCCCTGTCCGGATCCAGGCGTAGAAGCTGTCGGTGTGCAGGTGCACGGTCGGCCGCGGCGCACCTGCGGCGATCACCCGTGCAACGCTCGACTTCCCGGCGCCGGGTGGCCCGGTGAGGATCAGCAGTGAACCAGGCATGGAGGCATCATGGCCAGCCTGCCTGCGGGAAGCCAGGCTCGGGAGCGCCAGCCGGACCCGGTGTGCAAGCGCCCGACCGGCACCTGGCTAAACTGGGGGCGCGGGCCGTTAGCTCAATTGGTAGAGCTGCGGACTTTTAATCCGTAGGTTCTGGGTTCGAGCCCCAGGCGGCCCACTACCGTTTGACCGTTTGACCTGCACGTTTGCCGAGCATGTGGGCACTTTTGCTGTTGTAAATGGGTGCTGGGGGCTCCGTTGCGTCTCCGTTCTCACTGGCGTGCTGGACGACGGTGAGCCGACGTGCCGTCCACCCCGGTTGTCCTTGTCATGTCCAACCGAACATTGCGGGTCCGGGGCTGGTTTGCGGTCGTCGACGGACGAAGCCTGCCGTGCATTGCCCTCGGCGCCGAGGGCTGATCTGGTCGCTTGTAGGCCGTCACCTGGGCATTTAGCCTTGTGGCGAATTCCCACAGCCGGACTCGTGCTGGGTGGTTGTGGAGATCTCGTTCTCCCGGCTGGTCTTGTATTTGGCCCGCCGGTGCAGCAGGTCGTACTGGCACCGCAACTCATGAGCCTGGTCCTCGTACTCACGCTTCGCCGCAAGGAACGGCCGGACGCTTTCGCTGTAGTGGCGCAGGTCGTCCTGCTCTAGCGAACCGTCGCGGAACGCCGTCCAGAACACCAGCGTCGCCGAGACGACCGTGACCAGCGCGACCAGCACCGCCAGCAACACGGCCAGGCCGTTCATCCCGGACAGCACGCCCTCGGCGTAGACCCGGACGAACATCACCACACCCCTCAATCCGGCCAGCAGCCCGATCGTGGCCAGGCTCAGCTTCGAACCGCTCGACACCTTCGCCCAGTCCAGCTGGCGCCGGTGGTTCTTGTTCTGGCGCAGGTTGTGCCCGAGGTAGTGCAACGCCGTCGCGGCGCCGCCGGTCGCGAGCACCGAGATGACAACACTGATCGCCAGTGGCAGCCCGACGGGGTTGCTCCAGTCGATGTTGAACAGCGAACTCGCCAGCCACAGCATGATCGGCAGGTCCACGACGACCACCGTGAGCAGGGTCAGCACCCGGGCCAGCCGGCCGACGCGCCGGTGGCGCAGGCTCCCGCGCAGCTGTTCCAGCTCGATCAGCCGGTCGATCAGCTCGGCGCGGGCCTGGGCCTCGCCAACGGTCAGGTTCTGGCCGTGCGGGCCCACCACGTGCCCGTCCAGCGCCCGGGCGGCTCGGTAGTCAAGCTCCTGGACCCGGGCCAGGAGCAGGTCGCCCGCCGGGGTTTCGCCGCGGGGCCGCGGCTTGGGCAGGGGCAGGTTGCGCGTTTGGTCGGTGCTGGTCATGGCCGCTTGGGGAGGAACGTCCTGGTCCGCAATGTTCTGCGGTTCGTGGTGATCGTGCACCAGGTGGAGTTCGGCGTCGTCTGTGTCGTCACTGAGCTGGGAGAGGTTGTAGGCGTCGGACACCGAGCGGTCGTAGGCGTTGTTGAGCCCCGACAGCCAGGCATCGAACTCGCTGTCGCTGGCCTTCGAAGGATCGTCAACCACGTAACTCCCCCTTTCGGCGATCGTAGATCGATTTGAGATGGGTGCGGGCGTGGCGCAGGTTCGAGCGCACAGTGTCGGTCGGGATCTTCAGCTCTTCGGCAATCTCGCTCGGAGAGAACCCATCGAATGTCCACGCCATCACTTCCCGCTGCCGGGGCGAGAGCAGCCTCAGCAACCAGTCCAGTTCCATCCGTGCCTCGAGTTCGGCGTACGGATCAGGGGCCTGCTGCGGCTGTTCGTGGCCCGCACGGACGTGACGTCGGATGCGTTCCTGCTCGCGCTCGGTGGCAGCAACCGCGAGCCGCGTCGCGACCTTACGCACCCAGGCGGCTGGCGACTGAATCCCGTCCCAGCGCTCGAGTGCCGAGATCATCGCTTGCTGCGCGGCGTCCTGGGCGACGCCGCCGGCATGGCCAAGCTTGAGCAGGAATGAGATCAACCGAGGCAGGTCTTCGCGGTAGAACACCCGGTAGTCCTCGGGAGCTTCACGTGGAAACACCGCGTTCCACTCCCTTCGCCTCGACCCGTCAGATACCCGCCTAGTGTCATGAGGGATCGACGGAGGCGAAACGTGCAACAGCACAAGCCGAATTTCGCGCGAGTCGGGACAGCCGGCGTGGCTAGCGACGACGGGAGGCGGAGTGCAGATTCCGCACACACTTTACGGTCGCCGTCGCGATCCCCATCCCGCCCGCGACCCACGGCCCCAGCGCACAGGCCATAACGGCTAGCGCACTCAAGGCCACCACGATCAGTACGACGACCCGCACGAACTGCTCTCGTTCGCTGCTCACCAGATCAACCAGGCGGAACACCAGCCGCCAGACCGGTGGATCACCGTGCGCCGCGCCCTGCGGCAAGGGAGCCGGTGGGGACTCCGCCCGAGGGGAGATCTCATCCATGTCCTGTTGAGGGCAGCAGCTGCGTTTCGCGTGCAACTGGAGTGGAAAACGTGCGGGTTCCCGAACTCGCACTCGGCTGGCGGCTGTACCAGGACGCGGTCCTGGCGACGTCGGCCGGTACCGCCAGGCTGCGCGCGGTCCGGTCGTTCACCGCGAGCAGCAAGCTTGGCCGGGTGCACCAGGTCGTCGGCGTGGACCACCGGGCCTGTCGGTCGTCCGCGGCTGGCCGCCCGCGGAGGTCGGGCGGCTACCGGACGGTGGAGAAGAGCGGGCCGAACCCTGGCTGAGCAGCAGCTAGGACAGGTTCCCGGCCTGCCCCAGGGACTCCTCGGGTCCCTCCTGCGCCAGCTTGATGATCAGCTCCGCCACCTGCTTCGGCATGCGGAAGCGGTAGGAGTCGCTGTACTTCTCCTTCTCGAAGGGGACCGCGCCCTTCAGGCGCTTCTCGGCGGCTCCGAGTACCCCGGAGCCGACCTTGCGGGTAATCCCGGCCCCGTCGCAGAGCTTCTCCCAGCCCACCCAGCCGTCTGCCGCAGTCAGCGACTCGTGAGCCATGACCTTGAGGAACGCACGCCAGTGTTCGCTCGTGCTCTCCTCGTACGCCCGGACCACAGCCTCCGGTGACAGTGGTTCCTGAGATTCCTTGGCCTGTCCTTGCGCGGCGTAGGTCGCAGCGTGCTTGCTCATGGCCGGAACACTCCAATCCGGCACAGTGGCAGTGAAAGTCACCCAGTTCGTCATCATGTCTCCCTTCATGGACCCCATCTAGTTGTGTACCTACAAGGTAGGCCCTGGGTACATAAACCGCAAGGGGATGAGGGGACGTTGGGTATCTCCGGCAGGCCGTCGAAGCCGGCCGCGTTGCGGCTGATCGACGGCAACCGCGCCAGCCGGATTGTGAAGGACGAGCCGATCCGCGCGGGGTCCCGCCGGTGTGCCCGGACGACGACGTGTCCGCCGAGGTTCGGGAGATCTGGGAGTACACGGTGCGGGAGCTGGAGCACATGGGCACCGTGTACGCCTGCGACCCGGACCCCCTGTGCTGCTACTGCGAGGCCGTGATCAGCCATCGCCGGGCCTGAGCCGTCCTGGCGAAAAGCTCCGTGCTGATCAAGGGCCTGTACGGCGGCAAGGTCCGCAACCTGCGTTGCAGGTGCAGCACGACGCCGCGCACACGATCAAGGGGTTCGCGCAGCAGTCCGGGCTCACGCCGTCCGCGCGTCCGCCGACTCGTGTTCCATCCGCAGTGTTGCTCATGGACCGTCGTGCAGGGTGATGGGTTCGTAGACGCCGCCGGTGATCAGACCTGCGGTGGCGAGGCGGTGGCGGAGTTCTTCGGCTTGGTCAGTCGCCTCGATGGCTGCATCGGAGCCTGTGGACTCGGCGATGAACCCGTGGATGACCGCTGCAGCGAGGTGGTTCCTGTCGACTTCGTGCGCCGGCAGGGTGTGGATGAGGGCGCCGCTGTCGGCGAGCCGGTGGGCGAGGTTGTCGGCCTGGTCGGTCACGGATTCGCCGGCGTCGAAGCCGGCGTTGCCGACGATGAAGTCCCGGATGATCGCCCGCGCTCGGTTGATGGCCAACGTCCGGTCATGGCTGTCCCGGGCAGGTAAGTCCGGGGCAGCACCGTGGCTGGAGTGGGTCATAAGAAAGCTCCACAAGGGCTCCAGTTGCGCCTGTTGGTTTGGGCGCAGTGGACCGCATCGTACGGGCACTCCCGGTTGGAGGGTGCTGCGGACGCGTCACCACGGAGCCTGCTCGATGTGCAGGAGCTTCGGGTGGTGCGCAGATGACGGCAGAAGGCCCTGAACGGCGCTAGGTTGAAGTCCCGACGCGCGGAGTCGGAGGCTCGGGGACTCCCATGGTGGCGATGAGGCTCCGCCCTGCCACGAGATCGGCGTGCACATCAGTCGGCTCGCGCCTAGGGATCCGCGCGAGCCCGAAGTGTGCACGTGCTTGCTCGTCGAGGCATTGGGCGGTGAGCGCGTGGTCGAGGGCGCGCGCGAAGTGAGTCGTCGCGTCTGGGAATCTCGCGGTTGCGAAGGCGATCTCTCCGAGACTGTTCTCGGCGAATGCCAACTCGACCGTGCTGCCCACGCTTGCCGCCAATTCATGAACTCGACGCATGTGCGTCAGAGCTTGCTCGACGTCGCCCAGGGCGAGGTAGGTGAGCCCGAGGTCGTGGTGAGTGTGCGCTTCGCCCAGGACGTAACCCGACTCTTCGCGCAGTGTGAGAGCGCGCGACAGGAGGGTGAGTCCGGTTGCTGGGTCGCCGGCTTTGGTGTGGGCGATGCCGAGGTTCTCGAGCACGACGGTCTCGGCGAGGCGGTCCGGGTGCAGACGGAGGATGTCCAGTGCGGAGCGGTATTCGTCGATGGCGTCGGCGATGTGCCCTCGGCGGACGTGGATGATGCCGATGTCGCTGCGGGCTTTGGCCATGCTGCGCGGGTCGTCGAGTTCGGCAGCCAGGCGGAGGACCTCGTGGTAGCAGGCCAGCGCCTGGTCAAGATCGCCGAGAAGATCATGGGTGACGCCCAGGTTGCCGAAGGCGCTCAGCGTTTCCCTGCCGGCTCCCAGTTCGGAGGCCAGTTCGGCTGCCCGGGAGTGTTGCTGCTGGGCGTCTTCGACGCGGCCCTGGGCTCGGTAAGTGAGGCCGAGCTTGTTGAGCGTGGCGACCTGGCCGGTGACATTGCGGGTTGTGGTGTAGAAGCGCAGGGCTCGCATGTGCAGGGAGATCGCGAGATCGGTCTTGCCGAGTCGGCGCTGGGCCTGGCCGAGCTGATTGAGCGACTGCGCGTGCTGATCGGTGTGTGCGCAGTCGGCGTAGGCGGGCAGTGATGCCGACAGCAAGGTGGCGACGTCTCGGTAACGGGCCTGTTGCAGCAGATGCGGCACGACGATCGCGGCGAGATCGTGCGCTGAGCAGTGCAGATCGTCGGATGCGCCGCAGCTTCGGACGAGCCTGACGATGTTGGCCAATTCTGTCTGCACCCACGCCGCTGCGACGTCGTGGTCAGGTACACCTTCGGTGCTGGGCTGTTGCCCGGAGGTGCTCAGCGCCGTGGCCGCGCTGTTCAGGTAGTGGGTCATGACGCGCTGCATAGCCTGTCGGCGGGCCGTCGGGGACACGTCGTCGATGGCACGGCGCGCTGCGAACCCGCGAACGATGTCGTGTGGCTCGTGGCGTCCGGGGACTGGGGCTGTCAGGAAGTGTGCCTCGGCGAGCTCGTTGAGTGCCGAGCGGGCGTGTTCTGCTGGCTGACCGGTCAAGGCCGCGGCGGTAGCGTCATCGAAGTCGTGTCCGGGGTGGAGGCCCGTCAGGCAGACCAAGGTCTGCGCCGGAGAGCTGAGCGTCTGGTAGGACAGCGCGAGTTGGGTCAGGATGGCCGCTTCGACCTCTGCCGGTCCGACCGCTGAGCCGGGATCTCGGCTGGCCGCGGCCGCGTTGGGCAGGAGTGTCTTCAGGCGGTCCAGGTGCTCGGTTGCGGACCAGTCGGTGTGTCCCTCGACATGGACGAGGAACGCGGCCAACGACATCGGCACATCGTGCAGCAGGGCGGCGATCTGACGCAGCGTCGAGGTGTCAGTATCCCCGAAGGGTTGCACCGAGCGCAGCAGTTGGATCGCCTCGTCGCGTCGCAGGCCGGCGATGTTCAGTCGGACGGCGTCGTTGAGGCTGCTGAGGCGGTTGCGGCTGGTGATCAGGGTGACGCATCCCGGCCCGTCGGCGATCAGCGGCTTGACCTGGTCTGCGTCCTTGGCGTTGTCGAGGAGGATCAACAGCCGGGTGCTTCGACTCAGACCTCGAAAGCGTGCGGTCTTCGAGTTGAGGTCGTGCGGGATCTTGCTGGGCGAGACGCCAAGTGAACGTAGGAACTGCTCGAGTACGGCGTTCGGCGCGACAGCGTGCAGTGATGGATCGTTGTCTACGGCGCGCAGGTTGACGAATAGCACTTTGTCGAACGTCCGCCGACGATACATCTCGTGGGCAACATGTATCGCAAGCGTGGTTTTCCCCATCCCGGCGAGGCCGGTCAGAGCGAAACAGGCAGCCGCCGTGCGGCCGTCTGGTGACACGGACTGCAACATCCGGCGTATTACGGCGCCCCGGCCAACGAATAGTTCGGATTTATCCGGGAGTGACTGCTTGACGGTGACCGTGTTCTCGGCCCCGTGGAGACCGCGGAGATACCACCAGCGCCGCATCCAGGTCTCGTGATAGCCGGGGTCCTGGCACAACGCTGCGACGATGGCCGACACAGCGTCGTCGTTGGGAAACCGCCGATCTGGATTCAGTGCGTCGGCGATTGTGCTCTTCGCAATACCGGTGCGGTCCTCCAGTTCGCGTAAGCTGACTCCTAGCCGAACGCGAAACTTACTCATTTGTAGGATCAAGTCAGCCGAAGTTTCCGCATCCAGCGGATCGGGTGGTTCCGGACGGTTGACGTGGCGGGAAATGTCGGCCTCCTTGTGCGCGTGCGTCTGGCCTTCCGCACTCGATACGCCTGAGAAGTGTCCGGGGTTGTCCGGGATTCCGTTTGCCCACGATGTCTGCGCGGATGCTCTTGCCCAGCCGGCCCGCAAAGTGTGCCGGATGGCCCGAGAGGGAGACAATGAACAACCACACCATCGAGCACGCCGGCGCCGAGGTCAAGCGCCGCTGGCGGCTGCTCGCCACGGCGGCGATCGCCGCGCTGGCCACCGTGCTGGCCGTCGCGACCACGGGACCGGCCACGCTCCGCGGCTCGGCGGCCCCCGCCCCCGTGGCGAACGCGATCCAGTCCGTCCCGATGCAGCTGACCCCCGCTGAGCTGACCGCGTGGCGGGCGCAGACCGCTACGCCGGCCGGCCGCGCCGAAGTCGTCAGGCTGATGCGGGACGCCTTCGCGGGCGTCGCCACCGTGGGCACCGGCCCCAGGGACCTGCCCGGAACCACGACCCGCGAGGGACACATCCAGACGGCCGCTTACGCCGCCGGCATCCGGCCCGCCGTGGCCACCGGCATCACCGGCGACCACTTCTGGATCATCGTGTCCTACGCCGACGTGGTCAACGGCGCCATCTGGGGCGCCGTGCGCGCGTGCCAGACCCGCCTGCCCGGCTGGCTGTGCACCAGCGCGGGCAACCTCCTCGCCAGCTGGGCCCAAGGCTGGGGCACGGCCAGCAACCACGGCCTGTGGGCCGAGATCTACTGGGCGCCGCCGCACGTCAACGCCGGGCGCTGGTAACTGGCGAAACCAGCGGCCGGGGCCTGCCGCGACGGCAGGCCCCGGCCGCCTCGGCGCCTTCGGCAGGCTGCAGTTGACCGCTCGTGCGTGAAGCGCTTGGCGGGCTTCATCCCGCACGACCAGGCGCACCACGACGTGACCTTCGCGGACGAATAACCGATGCAGTCTGCATAGACGTTTCGTCGAGGTTCCGTTCGCATCTAGTCGAACTTCTGTTGCAGACGCCGTGCGACAAAACTGCGACAAGCGCAGTGAAGAATGGCAAAGATTGACGACACGATTTCCTGGGGATCGACGTCGAAGGGTTCTCACGCGAACCTGCCGACGCCGTGCCGCTCGTCGCCTCTTGTGCTGCGGCAGGGTGTTCGACGCGGCAAAAAGTGCCACCTCAGACGCCTGACCTGAGGAGACTGCGGCCCCCCAGGTCCGTGGTAGGTGCGTTTCGCATGGTGAGGGATGCACGGTCGGATGACGCGATTGTTGCATTGAGTAGTTGGGCTTGCCTAAATGTTCCCTAAGTCCGGCACATGCAGTTGCGCAAGCCATGGTTTCTCAGCACAGTAGCGATCAACTCCCGTGCCACCGACATTCAACACAAAGGTACTGTCGTGGACCATTATCGACCTGATGTCGTCACCGAACCCGTGCTCGGTATCCACCGGCCCGAGCCTGAACCGGCCATGCTCGAGGCAGCACCGGTGTATCTGCCGGCCCAACGGGTCGTCCGCCCGGACCAGCAAGCCCCCGTCGAAACCCGTGCGCTGGCGGACGGCACGCGAGCCGTGCTGGCCTACAGCACGCTCGAGCAGCTGATCGCCTGTTGCGGAGAACACCAGCCCTGGGCGCAGGTCCGCGGGCGAGATATGCACGACATCCAGCAGCAGTGCGAGGCGGACGTCGTCCTCTGGGACCACGCGCTTCCCGACGAACTGCGCCGGACGAAGGAGGACCTCGATGGCTGAGCACGGTTTCCGGGTCCAGCCCGCCACCCTGACTGCCGCAGCTGATCGTCTGCAGCACACGGCGGCCGACCTGAAGGCCGCCTCAGTGCAGCTCGACGATCTCGGCCGCATCAACCTCGGTGCGTCGACCGACGCGGTTGCCGCGGTCATCCGCGACATTCGTGACCGGGCTTCCGGTGCGGCGCGCGCGGTGGCGACCCACGCCGACAGTCTCCGCCAGGCACACCACCGGTACACGACTTACGAGCGCGCATGCACCGCAAGCCTCCGCGGCCTAGTGAAGGACGAACCGTGATCATCACCTTCTCCACCCGCGTCGACGCCGACCCCTGTGCTAGCCGGCGGGCCGCCGACACCTTGGGCGCAGTACAGCGGCAGAGCACGACCAGCGCCACGGACATCTTCGACCAGCGCAACCGCCTCGCCCCGGACTGGGTGTGCGCCGCCGCCGACCGTTCGGCGAACACCCTGACCGCCAACGGCGGCCTCGCCGACCAGGTCGCCGACGACGCATCGACCCTCGTCACGGCGCTGATGGTCTTCGCCGACGCCATCGATGCCGTCCGTGCTCGGATGGCCGACATCAGACGCGACGCCCGAGCCGCAGGTCTGCCCGTCGTCGCCGACGTCGTCCAGGTCACCCGCCCCGAACTGTCCGGGCAGTTCAGCAGCCGCATCGCGGCCGCCAGGTCAGCCGAGCGAACGGCTCACCAAGACCTCATCCAGGCGCTGCTGCACTTCCAGTCGTTCATCGCCTACGCCGCGGCGGCTCCTTGGACGCGGACGGCCGGGTATGTGCGCGCCGCCGGCGCCAAGCTCTCCGGCGACGTCCGCCAGGTCGCCGACCTACTCAAGAACGACAGGCTGCGTACGGCAGTGACCGGGAAGGGAACCGAAGCGCTGACTGCCGCGCAAGCCTTCGCCCGGGACTCCGAGATCAGCAAGGTCGCCTCTCAGGCCAACGACGTCCTGGGAAGAGGTTTTGGCGCCGGGGCGCTGAAGGTGTCCTACATCGGAGCGGCCCTGACCGGGATCGGGGTTGTGTCGTCCATCCATGACGGAAAGCCAGCCGACAAGGCCATCGCCAGTGGCGGCGCCAGCCTCGTTGCCGGCGCGCTCGCGACCGCCGCGGTCGCGTCCGGGCCGCCCGGCTGGGTGGCGATCGGCGTGGGAGCCGCGGTCTCCATGGGCGTCGGCTACCTTGTCGATCATCACTGGGACAACTGGAAGCACGGCAAGCTCTGGTGACCGTGCTCGACGGAGATCGTCGTGGCGTCCAGCCCGATGATCTCCGTCGTGTTCGCCCGAGTCGCGATCCGCGAAACGGCTGGCGCGCGCCAGCCGGGTGACAATGCTCGACGTCAGTACGGCCGAGCGGCCCCGCGCTAACCGGCTGTGAGACTGCCCGCCTGGGTCATGCATCACGTGGACGGCGTATCCGTCCGGCGGGGAACTCCCAGCGGAACCCGACGATGCCCTGCAGGTCGTCGACGTGACGGTGGACGCACCCGTCCTGACGCAGCGTGACCGGCTCTTGGTGGACTGGCCGGGATGCGTGCAAGTCGTCCCACTCGGCCCACCACACGCGCGTAGGCAGGAGCTCCGCGTCGAACTGGACGTCGATGGTGACGTTCTCAATGGGATTGACCGCTGCCCGCCGGAACTCCGGTGGTGGAGCCTCGGTGTAGTGCAGCACGGTCCGGTACTCGAACGATTCAGTCGCGCCGGGTGCGACCGGTTCGTGGAAGTTGATGTCGACCGCGTAGATCCCGTCGTCGCCGGTCCTCGAGAGTGGCCCGGCGGTGCCGCCGCGCACCACGTCCACGGACGCGGCGCTGGTGTCGAAGCGGTAGCGGTAGCTGCGGAGTTCGTCGATGGCGCGCACGACGTGGAAGGTGCGATGCCAGGCAGGAAGGCCGTCGGGGCCGACGACGTGGAACTCATGCAGCGAGACTGTCTGATACCGCGCGCGGGACCCTGGCGTCTCAGTGGTGATCTGTGCCGGCCGAACGATCTGGACCCTGGCGGGGTGATTGCCCGCACGCAGCGCCCGCAGTGCGTCGATGTCCGCTTCGCTCATGTCGAAGGCGTCGGTGAACCACCGAAGCGTCCGGTTGGACAGCACCTTGCCGGTCAGCGCGCGGCTGATGATGTCTTTGAGCCCACGCGAAGGGGAGCTGCCGATGTCCCGCTCGAGGCTGGGATGGCCCTCCCCGAGTTGGCGCAGGTGGTCGTAGATCACGTGTGCCACAGCCGCCTGGTTGATGGCGGAACCGCGGTGCTGAACGACCTCGGCGTGGCGTTCCCAGCGCCGACGATAGCGAGCCTGACTGCTCAGCAGGTGCACGAGGTAGGCCGACGCGTCCGCGACGTGCTGTGCCCGTAGGCGCGAACTCGAGTCATCCGGTGACGACATAGCGGATATCAGCTCCCCTGAGGACGAGGCATCGACCGGTGGTGGTCGCGCAGGCGCGATCGGGGCCCGGTCGCCTGCGACAGCGCTGCGACACGACGGCGGTATGACGGAGCAAGGAGTCGGACACGTCCGGTCCACCAGCGAGAAGGAGATGCTGATGTTCACACGGATGAAGGCCGTCGGGGTCGCCGTGCTGGCCGCGGCGGGGTTGGCAGGCGTGATCCCGGCCACATCGGCCGAGGCCTCCGTCGGCTGCTACGGCGACTACTGCTCGGGACAGGACCCACAGGCCACCGGCTGCGCTGCGGACGCCCAGACGGTGGCGTTCGAAGACTTGAGCGGTGCGCGGATCGAAGTGCGCTGGTCTCCGACGTGCAAGACGAACTGGGCACGCTGGCAGCAGTACCCGGTCGGCTTCAAGTCCGACCTCGCGCTGTCGCTCGTCGCCATCCAGGACACCGGCTACAGCCAGAGCGCGTCCGGGATCGACGACGTCAACGGCACACGGGCGGGCACGTACTGGACGCCGATGATCTACTCGCCGGTACACAAGGTGAAGGCAGCCGCCAACCTCATGTGCGGCGACGCCACCCTCATCGGAGCGGCGTTCGACTGCGCCACCAACGGCAAGATCGAGACGCGAGCCGTGTGATGGCCAGGCAGCCGTAGCGCCACGCCCGGTGTGGGGTCGCCGCGATGGCGATGACCTCATACCGGGCAGTCGGCCTGGGGCGAGACAGTCGTTGACTACGGGCTGGTGCAATCCGGTCCAGCAGCTGTCCGGCCTGTGCCCGGGGGCAAGCGGGAGCGAGGGGCGCAGCCCCGACCCGGCTGCCGTAGCTAGCCTGACTTGAGGCCGAGCAAGGCGCTCCAATGGGGTGCGCGTCTCTATCTTTATCGGATTGCTCCCTGGCAGGTAGCGAGGGTGACTGCGGGGAGACCGCCATCAGGTGAGTGACCGGTGGGGTCTTCGTCGGTCGGGACGGCGCGGACGCCGGCGAACGTCACCCAGCCGGTGTTGTCGGCCAGGTGGAAGTAGACGTCGGAGTTCCACGGCGGGGTGTTCAATGGATACGCCACAGGGCCGTGGACCCAGCCATCCACGTAGATCGTCTTGTTGGGCGCGATCGGTCCGATGACGCGGGACTGCAGGTTCGGGCCCGCAAGCTGCCGAGCGCCGTAGGGCAGCCAGCGATTCTGCGCGAACACTTGGAACGGAGGGCAGCCGCCAGTCATTGCGGTGACGTCACTGGCGGCTGGTGACGCCCAGGACTTCACCCGATCAGGCCCGATCAGAACCACTGCCAATGCCACGGCGCCGATGAGGAGAACCAGGAGCCCGACTCGCAGGGCGCCACGCAGGCGCGTCGTGATGAGCCGGATCCCGGCCACGAGTGCAACAGCGCAGGTGACGACAGCGAGTGCGGTGGGACCTTGTGTGGCCAGCGTGACGATTGCCGAGACGTCCGCGACAAGACCGATCGCGCCCCACCACCCGAGACCGGCACGTGCATTCGGCGTCGGATTCGGGTTGGGGGCGGAGCTGATCATGTGCGGGTCCGTTCCTGCGGGTGCAAGTTCGACGCGGTCATGTGCCGCGGCAGCGGGCTAGCTTCATGAAGGCGTGGGGTGATCGGGCGGCTTTCGTGGCTCAAGGTCGTGACCGTAGCGCTCGGCGTTACGACATCTCGGGGTTGACGGCGACCTCGGCTGCGTGACTCGGCTGTATTCGACGATGGCTGTGTCGCCAGCGAGGGGCGTCGGACAAACGTGCTGCCGACGTTGGTGATGCCGCCCGGTTACCAGGTACCGCTGGTCGTGACGCTGCGCCAGATGTAGCGCGCTACCCAGATGCCGTGGTTGGTCAGTGCCGGGTGGCCGGCGACGAGCTGGCCGATGACCTGCCTGACGGCCCGGCTGCACGCCATCGCGACGGGGTTGGGGAAGCCGGGCTCCCCGGACGCCGCGCTGCAGAGCGCACCCGCCACGACGCCGGCGCCGAGGCGCAGGACGGTTCCGTAGCTGGCGATCGCCCAAGCGTGGTCGTGGGTCCAGCCGATCTCCACCCCAGAGACGTTCTTCGACCAGTCCGACGGGGTGTTGGCCGAGGCCGGACCGGCGAGCACCCCCGCGAGGAGCAGGGCACCGACCAGCGGCGCGAGGATGGTCCGGCCCCACCTGCTCACCCGCTGCGGCGTCAGTGTCGGGCTGGTGGCGCTGACGTTCGTCATCATGTTCACCTCACCGTCGAGGCCCGGAAGGCCTGTGGACCCTCATGGTCGGGTCAGTGGCACCGACCGCGCTCTCGGTGGGGAATTTGCGTTAACGATCCGCCTTGTACCCGACAGTGCCGGAGGCGATGCTGCCTCGATGACCGAACCCTCGTCCCGCGTCACACCCGGCCAAGTGCTGCAGGCCTGGCGTGCCTACCGAGATGTATCTGGCGCCGAGGTCGCCCGGCGCATCGGCGTCCAGCCCCCAGCGCTGTCACAGTGGGAGACCGGCAAACGGACGCCAGAACATCCGTACGCCGTGACCGCGATCGGCAAGGCCCTGCAGCTACCTGCGGACGAGGCCACCGCGATGGAGGGGATGTGGCGGACCGCGGCGTCGGTGACGGCCCTGCCTCCGCAAGGGGCCTGGTTCCACAACTTCCCGATCCCCTCTGGCCCCGTCTGGGCCTGGATGCGCAGCCACCCCGGCAGCGGCGATCACCAGGTCGTGCTGGAATTCGGTCCGTTCAATGAAAGCTTCACCATTCCCGCAGACAGCGGCGGTCTCATCGTGCACTCGCCCACCAGCCTGCCCAACCCGCCATTGAAAGTGATCTTCGACGGCGAAGGGTGGACCGACTTCGGCCGCGGCGTCATCCCGGAGCAAGTCGCGACCAAGCTGGGCATCACCATGATCGCGGCACGCGACGTCATCGGCGGCAACAGCCCCATGTTCCGGCCATTGAAGGACGACGAGAGCGCCGAATCGCGCACCATGCTCGCCAACATCCGCCACGCCGCGAGCTGGTTCAACCTCGCCTGGAGCCGCGTCTCCGCGCACTTCGGGGTCCTCAGGCCTACCGTCCCGACCGCCCGGGCCCTCGAAGCCGAAACGATCGCGACCACCCGCCGCCCCGGAACAAGCGTCACCGACACCGCCGGGCAACTGGTCAGCCAGTTGATGATGACCCCCGAGCAGATCCGCGCCATCCGCCAGGCCCGCGGCTTCACCCGCGCCGAGGCCGCGCAGGAGGCCACCAATCGCAACCCGCGCAGCCCGGTCACACCCAAGATGCTGGAGACGCTCGAAACCACCGGCCGGATTCCCGCCGCCGCACATGCGCTGGCGCGGCTGGACATGATCTACCAGACCGACGGTCGGCTCGGCATCGACCGCGTAGAGGACTTCGACACCGCCACCCGCACCCCGACCGGCGCATTCTCACCGGACTTCCCCTGGTACTGGCAGGGACACGTGTGGCTACAGGTACACGGTCCCCGACCGGACGACACCTGCGTGATGGAGCTGATCTGGGGACCATGGCGGCGGCGAGTCCGCGTCCGCTCGCTCGACGTTGTCACCACCCGCAAAGCCGTTCTCGGGCCTGACCCGGCACGACCGGCTCCGCCGCCTCCGCATCGCCCGGGCCGCCGGAAACCGCTCGAACTCAACCCTCGGCTGGTCGTCACCCTGCCCCGAGGATGGCGCCTCGGCGCTGGTATGGGTGCAGTGCCCACCGCCCTCGACATCAACGTGGGCTGGCGCCCGGTCAACCTGCGCGCCGCCGCCGAACTCGTCCGCGAAAGCGTCCGGGCTATCGAGCTAACACGGCCACGATCTCCCGACCGAAAATGACGGAGGACACGAGGCCGTGTGCGGGCCCGGCCGTTCTTCCCCAGGTCGCCGAGCAGCCACTGGAAGCGGGTTTGGCCGCGGCCCGGCTCGCCCAGGATCGTCGCACAGGTCGAGGACGTAGATCTTGTCACTGCTCGCGTGCCCATAGCGACCATCGTGCTCGCCTCCGGCACCTTCCCCGAGGCCAGGCACGGAGGCGGTGCCGGGCTCGCTGCAGGGCAGGCTAAGCGCGGGGCGAGCTCCGGCCGCTCTGCAGTGCATGGCGCGGCCGCTCCAGTGTGGCTCAGCCTGGCAGGTCGGCGAGGAAGACGGCGGGGCCGCCGCCGGCGCCGCAGCCGAGGCAGTGGAATGTGCTGTGGCGTGGCCGGACGATCAGGGCCGGGTAACCGCAGCCCGGGCAGACGCCGCCCAGCTGATGCACGTGCGCTCATACGGTCTAGCCCACCCACGACCCAAAGAACTTCCTCATCGTCGCGCCAGGTAGTGACGGATGCGACGTGGACGCCGAGCGCGACGGCGACGATCAGCCACCACAGCCTGACCGTGACCGCACCGGTCGTCACCAGCTCGGCACCGAGGGCGCCAATCCCACTGAGCAGGTGGAAGGTCAGTCAGCGCACCACCACGTTGTGCAGCAGCAGGTAAAGCCCCGCTCTGTCGGTGGCGTTGGCGGACGCCCGGGCCGTCAACTTCGTGCCGGCGAAGGTAGCCTTGTCGATTCCGCTCGCCGCTCACGCCCGTTGTCTGAGCCGAACGGCGGTTTCACGGCCGACGACGCGGAGTTCGAGCTGGACATGCTCGTAGTGGAGTTCGGCCTGTCGCGCGTCGGCCCCGACGGTGATGCAATGTCGGGGCCGAGCATGTCCGCGAGCTAGGTCACTGTGACGTGTCACGCGCGGTGGTGCCTGGGTCAGGCCTTGGTGGTGATGCAGGCGATGGATCGGCTGCCGTGACTCCAGCGGTAGGCACCGCAGATTCCGGAGTCGGCTTTGATTCACTAGTTGATCGCCCAGGTGAACCCGGTGCCCTGGCCGGTTTGCCGTTGCCGCGCTGAGATTCGGCAAGCAGCCAACCTGCTGGTTCTGGAACGTCACCGGGAGGCCGCCACCATCATCACCTCCAAGCGGGCGCCGCCGGAGATCCTCGCGATGATGGCCGACCCCCTGCTCGCGCAGTCCGCGATCGACCGGTTCCAGTCCGCCGCCTTCGAGCTCGTCATCGAAGGCGAGAGTCTATCGGAAGCCCACCACCGTCACCCTTGTCGACCAGCACGAGGACACCCCGTAGTTGACCGTTGGCACCGTCTGGCTCACCATCAACACGCGGCCCGCGACCGCCGGTCCGAGCTGGTCCCTAGCTCGCGGAAACGGTGGTCCCATGCTCGTGGCAGGCGGCAGAACGGGCGTCAGTGGCTTCGGCGCTCTTCGCGCGGATCGACAAGATAGCAGATGCCTGGCAACAAGGACGGCTTGCGCACGGCGGGTCGGATAGGCGACTGAGCTTCAAAGTACTATCTTGATCGTGGAGCCA
The DNA here is from genome assembly GCF_900105945.1 of Amycolatopsis tolypomycina. Taxonomy (NCBI): domain Bacteria; kingdom Bacillati; phylum Actinomycetota; class Actinomycetes; order Pseudonocardiales; family Pseudonocardiaceae; genus Amycolatopsis; species Amycolatopsis tolypomycina. The sequence goes on from NZ_FNSO01000003.1 coordinate 768,123, forward strand.
TGTATCGTCAAGTCAACTCGAAGGTGAAGACACTGAGCACGCCACAGTCGTTTGCAGCCCCAGTCACGATCGGTACGACCTCAGTGCCGGATGGCAAGGTCAGCGACTTTTTGACCGGGCGGCTATTCAAGGACACACCCGAGGAGTACGTGCGACAGAACGTCGAGAAGGCCTTGATACGCGGTTATCGCTACACGCCGAGAGACTGCGCCCCGGAGTTTCCCATCAAGGTCGGTTCGTCGCGCCGCAGGGTCGACATAGTTGTGTTCGCGCCTGGACTTGAGCACGCTCAGGAAAATGCGTGGTTGCTGGTAGAGACAAAGAAGCGTGGCACTAGTGCGAGCAACAAGACCGAGGGAGTCGAACAGCTCAAGTCGTACATGGCCGCTTGCTTGAACGTGCAGTATGGTATGTGGACCAATGGCGACGAGCAGCTCTTCTATGCCAAGAGGCAATCCGCACGCGGGTTCAAAATCGAAGAGATCATCGAAATCCCCGCCGCAGGCCAAACAGAGGCCGACGCTCAGAGGCCGAAGAGGAAAGATCTAAAGCCGGCGACGGCCGACAATCTATTGTTCGCTTTTCGGCGGTGTCACAACTATATTGCTGGAACTGAAGGAAAACAAAAATCAGACGCCTTCTGGGAGTTGCTCAAGCTCATCTTTTGCAAGATTGAAGATGAACGCTCGAAGGTGCTGGATTTTTACGCCACGGCGGCGGAGCGTAATTCGGCTACCGCCGCCATCGCGGCCAAAAAGCGTATTCAAAAGGTCTTTATCGACAAAGTCGTAAATAAGTATCCTGCTATCTTCCCCGGCTCAGATCGAGAGATCGATCTCAAGCCTGCCGTCGTTGCATTTGTCGCAACTCAATTGCAGGGGTTCTCTCTACTTGCTTCGCCTGTGGACGTTAAGGGCGTTGCCTACGAAGAGGTCGTTGGCAGCAATCTTCGGGGCGACCGCGGTGAGTTCTTTACCCCTCGGAATGCTTGCCGCATGGCAGTAACCATGCTGAACCCTCAGCCCGATGAGCGACTCATTGATCCGGCTTGCGGTACGGGTGGCTTTCTTATTACGGCCATGAATGCTGCCCTTGACCATATTGAAGCGGAAGAGCGCGCGGAATGGGTGGACCCGGCCAATGGTACAGACGCCGAGCGTCAGCAACTGTGGACTAGGCGAAACGAGTACCTGTCACGGTGCGTCCACGGCGCGGATCTAAACCCAGGTCTAGTCCGTGCGGCGAAGATGAATATGGTCATGAATAATGACGGTTCCGGCGGCCTTTTTCAGGCAAACAGTCTTGCCAATCCACACTTATGGGACCCAAAGGCAACCGACGCAATTCGCTTGGGATCATTCGACGTTGTGGTCAGTAATCCGCCGTTTGGTGCAAATATTCTCATTGATGACGAAGAGGTATTGCGGCAGTACGATTTGGCGGCCATGTGGGACCGTGACGAAGCTGGTGGATGGAAACTCCGAAAAGACTCTAGCGGGCAAGCGGTTTTGCAGAAGTCGCAGCCGCCGGAGATCCTCTTCATCGAGCGATGTGTTCAACTACTCCGTCCGGGGACCGGACGGATGGCAATGGTCATTCCTAATGGAATCTTGAATAACCCCGCACTTGGCTACGTACGCCACTGGATCATGACGAACACACAAGTGCTTGCTGTCGTCGACATGTCACGAGAACTCTTTCAGCCCAAGAATGACACGCAAACCAGCATGGTTCTGCTTCGCCGATTGTCCGACGACGAACGCCAACAGGCCGAAAACGGCGCCCTTGACTATCCAATCTTTATGGCCGTTACTCGATCGATCGGACACGACAAGCGGGGAAACGTCACATTTCGCCGCACTGAGACCGGCGAAGACGTCGTCGTGAAGCGCATTGATACGATAGCCGAGATTGACCCAGAGTCGGGAAATGAGGTTCTGCGTCAGGTCGAGACGGAAGAGCGATTGATCGACGACGAACTTCCCGATGTCGCTCGGGAATACCTTCACTGGCTGGGAGAGCAGTCGTGAAAGGGATGAAGGAATTCGGGGTATCAATACGCTCGCGTTCGATCCGAGCGTACGATCGCCTCGATGCCGCCTTTTATTCGACTGATTCGATCCTTGCGACTGAGCGTATTGCATTACTAGAGGCATCGGGGATGGCGATCAGGCAGATCGGGGCCATTGGATCTGCGTCGATGCCACCACGGACAGCGCTTGCGCGCGCGGCACCTCAGGAATCCTCGCTCCCCTACCTGCGGCCCTACGATGTGTTTGACTATTTGCCCACCGCCGCGGATCACGTTTCCGTCCCACGAAACGCCAACGTCGATACATTCCAGATTACGGCTGGCGACATCCTGCAAACGCGATCTGGTCGAAATCTCGGCCCTTGTACCATTGCTGACAACGAACTGGCGAAATTCGCACTGTCCGACGACATGATTCGAATCAAGGTCGATGACAAAAATGAGCGTTTGCTCCTGCTTGCTTACCTGAAAACATCGCTAGGGCAAGCGCTTATACGTCGAGGGCGAAGCGGATCGGTAATCGACCATCTCACAGTTCCCGATGTGGAAGCTGTTCCTGTGCCGGTATTTCCCAAAGAAGTGGTGCATACTGTCAGCGGCTTGGTTGGCAAGGCCATTGAATGCCGGGAGCGTGGCCGCAGTCTGCTAAATGAGCTCCTGCGCAGGCTCATGGATCAGTATCCTCACTCTGAAAGTCAGCGTTGGACGTGGTGGTCCATGCAGGCCCGGGACCTTGGGGAGCGCTTGGATTCAGGGCATCATCACCCGGTAGTGGCTCATGGTCGACGGCAATTGCACGCATCCAACGGTGTCGCTTTGGGCGCTATGGCGAAGGCGATACTTCCGATCCGATATAAGCGGTATTATGTCGAAGAAGGTCATGGTCGACCAATCGTCAGTGGGCGTCAACTTTTGCAACCGGAGCCAATTAATCTTCGATACGTATCTGACAGATCATTTCGCAATCCTGAGGACTATGAGATTCATGCGGGCTGTACTGTCTTCGGTGCAGTAGGTCGCGCTGAGGGGCGCCAGGCATGGCCCGCTCTCGTCACCAGTGATCGTGATGGATGGCTCGCGAGCAATGACGTAATGCGGCTCGTGCCGCGACGAGGTGTTCGCCCGGGTGCAGTATGGCTTGCGGTTGCAACACCTCAGGTTCAAGCGCAAATTAAGGCACTCTCATTCGGTAGCGTTGTCGACCACATGAACCCTTGGGATGTTGAGCAAGTGATTGTCCCCGACATAGAAGATCCGCTCGCGAAAAAGGCAGAGTCGGCGTGGGAGGACTTCGCCCGCAGCACCGAGTTGATAGGCCAGGCAGTCGCCCGGCTCGAACAGAGCCTTGAAGAATTTACACGCTGAAGTGTCGTCGTTTCGTGCTGCTGGCCTGGAATAGGGGGTACTGCTAACCTGACGTCACGCGCACGGAGTAACGGGAGTTACTCAGCATCGGAGACGCGCGTGGGCTTTCTGTCGGCGTCGGCGCGAGACCTCGTAACCCGTCTTAGCTGACCTCGTGGGTCGGTCTGAGGACTCGCTGAGCAAGATCCAGCGTGGTGAGCACGATATCCGTAGGCTGGACGTCATGGCGGGAGTTAAGGCGCTTCGTGACGCCCGGGGATCTGCTCGGTGAGCTGCCCTCATGGAAGACAAAGAACGCAACGACGACGTTCCCGCCGTCCGTGACGCGTTGATGGCTTCCCGTCGCGTGTCCCCAGACGTTGTTTGCGTCAGCGGGCGTCCTGGGCGGATCAAACCGGCCTCGGGTGTCGCGCTGGTCGAAAGTGCCTGGTTAAGCTATCAGGTCGGCGACATCGGGCACGTGATCCGGGCGGTGCGGGGCTGATCAAGACCGGTGCCGACCACGTCACCGAGCGTGCCCCGGGACCAAGCCTGGAAACGGCGCTCAGCCGGCGACGGCGCGAAAGGGCGACGGCTGACGATTGGGCAGTGGCGGCGTTGCCCGCTGGCGAACACACCCCGCCCGAGTGGACATGGTGGCCGCTCATCCGGCGCCAGATCACCACCGCGGGAAAGGAACCCGAACTCGCCTTCTACCCCTGCTGCGCCCCGAAGCCGCCACCGACGCCGAGATCGTGCGCGTCGCCGGAGCCTGCTGGTGCCATCGAGGAATGCTTCCAGAGCGCGCCAAAAATACGAGGTCGGCCTCGGCCACTTCCAAGTGCGCCACTACGACTCCTGATACCAGGACATCACCCTCGCCTCGCTTGTCCACACGTACCCCGCCGTCGACGTAGCGTTGACCCAAAAGCTCTGGCCGTGGCTTCATTTCACTCACCCTCGCCGAAATCAGCCGTCTCTTGGCACACTGACATGGCTGTCCGATCGCGTCCGCACCTGGGTCTGGTCGGGCTGGCGCCGACGTCGCCACAACCGAGCGGAACTGGCCACCATTGGCGACGACATCCCGTCATCGACAGCTGGCGATGCCTGAGGTGTGCGTTCCAGCCTGGGCCAATTGAGTGATCCGTGGCGTTGTGACTCACGAGTGGTGATCGCCTCAATATGATGTCACGTCGTGCGGATAGTCCATCACCACCCGTTCTTTTGGCGTGCCGCGCGGGGTCGTGAATGAGTGCCGAGGAGGCCCCGCCGCAGAACGAGCCGCTGCCGGTGCTCGATCTTGTTCGCGTGGCAGCTGGGGCAGGCCGTGGGGGTGAGTGGACGTGTCCGTCGTCGTTGGGATGGAAGTCGCGACCGAGAGCAGCCTCGGTAAGCCGCTTCCCCTACGAGCACTTGGACGATTTCGTTCTTCGCCCGGTGATGGCCGCCCTGGACAAGGTCGAGTTCGACAAGTCGTCGGCCGACGAGGCTCTGGCGGAGGTTCAGCGCCGGGGCAAGCCGACCCATCCTGGGGTCAGCCGGTTTGCCGAACATGCGACCCGTATGTATCTCGCGTCGCATCAGCAACGTGACGACACCATGAGGCCAGTACGCGAGTTCTGGGTCGCCCAGCGGATCACGACCTCGGTGGTGTGGGAGCTGTACGGGTGGGGACGTCGGTACGAGTCGACGGACGGCCGGCTACGGGAGTTCCGATTCCTGCGGCTCGGCGCTGTGGATTCTCGTGATCGGGACCCGGCTGAGATCGCGCTCGCGGCCTACGCTGCGGCCTTCGGCGCGCCGGCGGCCTGGCCGGATCCGTGGTCGCAACCCTTCAGCCCGAGCGGCCGCGCGGGCGCAGAGCGTGTGCGGGTGGTGGACGTCGGGTTGCTCGATGGCTCGACGGTGCAGTGCTTCGATGGCACAGCGGACGAGGTCGAGGAGTATTTCGCCGAGCACGGTCGGCGCCAGGTCAGCACGATCGTGGCGGGCAGTGACGCGGTCCCGGGCTCGGGGTGCGCCAGTTGCAAGCGAGTCACGGTGTGCGATGGACCGGTCCGGACTCCGGGGCTACTGGGTCTTGAGGCGTCGCAGGGGCCGTTGCGGACGGTGTCGATCAGTGGGCTTCGGTACTACCGTAAGTGTCCGGCGCAGGCGTACCTGCGTTCGGTTCACCTGCCGCGCGCGTACGAGTACAGCGCCGAGGCGGAGCTGGGGCAGGCGGTGCATGCGTGGCTGGAGGCGGCGCACGAGGCTCAGCTGGTCCCGTGCGGCCGGGATGATCTGCCGGCGCTCGGCTCGAGTTGGTTCGCCGGAAAGTGGTACGTCGCGGCTGGCGACCTGGCGGACGCCGGTATCCGCATGCTGGCTCACCACGTCGAGGTGTGCCCGTTTCGCGAGGCTCCGGAGATCGATTCAGTCCAGGTCGAGCCGCGGTTGACCTTTGCGGACACGACGGCGCGTGCGATCGTGCTGGCGAGGCCTGATCTGGTGTACCGGGAGGCCGGGCAGTGGGTCTGGCGCGAGCTCAAGACAACTCAGAAGGCGCCGGAGTCGTTCGGCGACCCGTTGCGGAAATTCCCTCAGCTCGCGCTCGGCGTGGCGGTGCTGGCTGCCGGTGGGCTCGGTCCCGGCGGCGCGGGCCGGGTCGAGTTGGAGATCTTGCGTCCGACGGGCGCGGAGATCGTGCTGATCGACCCCACCGACGACGAGCGGGTCGAGACGGCACGCGCGGTGCTGCGCGAATGGGCCGCCGCGTGGCGTGCGGACCACTCGTTCGAGGCACGAGCGGGCCGAAACTGTCGGTGGTGTCCGGTATCACTGTGGTGTCCGAGCTACCCCGGCCCGGACGGGAACGGGAAGGACCACCCCAGTGGTGCCGCGTCAGCAACAGCAGCCGAGAGCTGAATCCGTTTTCGAGGGCGAGCCCCTGGTGAAGATGGTGGCCAGCGCCATCGTGCGGCTCTCGCAGCAACAGGGTCCGCAGGAGCCCGTCTACGACGCCACGGTGCAGAACACCTACAACCAGCTCGTGTTGCTGTGCCTGCGGAAAGGACAGACACCGCCGGCGAGCGTGCCAGAAATGGTCAGGTGGGCGGCACAGCACCCGATCGGTGAGGACCCGTGGCCCTGGACGTTGCCGGAGGACTTCGACGGCGGCGGGGCCGTGCTGGTCGACGACCAGACGCACACCCCGACCCAGCAGTGCTGGGAGTGGCGGGTCGCGGCACGCGACGTCGCCGCCGAACAGGTCGAGAACCAGCTGATGCTGACGGCGATTGCCGAGTGCCGGGCCGCGAACGCCCCCGAGTCCTACACCGCGTTCCGTCGGCTGCTGATCCGGCAGCCGGTGCTGACCGGTGCCGAACGCGCCGCGATCGCCGACGACGACCTGGACCTGGAGCTGCTGCACGACACGATCAAGCGCTGCTACGAGCTCGCACCGGCGTCGTACCTGCGCGACGGTGCGTACGCGCTGTGCGCGCGGTGCGGGTGTCTGCTGGCGCCGATCGGCCGGGACCGCTACGTCTGCGAACTGGACCGATGCCGGCGCGACCAGCATCCCCGGGTCGGCCAGCTGGTCGAGGCGCGCCGGGGCGGTGGCCTGTACCAGCTCAACCGGCCGATGCGGATGTTCATCACCGGCCCCGGCCTGGCGGAGACCGATCTCGAAGCCGAGCTGCTTAAGCGCGGGCTCCGCCCGCAGATGTGGCCCAACTTCGACGCCTACGACCTGCGCATCACCCTGCCACGCGGGCGCGTGTGGGCGATCGACGTGAAGGACCGGGCCAATCCCGCGCTGCTCGGCCGCGGCGCTGCGCCGCTGCGGCACGACCCGCCCTACGACGAGGGTTTCCTGGTCGCGCCGCAGTACCGATTCGACGAGCGCGAGGACTACGGCCGGGTGTTCGCCCACCACCGTCCCGACGAGCTGACCGGCAAGGTCGGCCTGATCTCCGACCGCGAGCTCCTGGCCCGGGTGGATCGAGAACTTCGCCGCGCCGGCCGCAGCGCAGTCACCGCGACGATTGAGGGGGCAGCCGATGCGTGAACGGAGTGGATGGAACGCCCGTCTGCTGGGCCAGCTCACCCCGGTCTGGCCGGAGACCCTCGCGGATTTCCGGCCGGGGCAGATGCTCGACGTGGAGCTCGGGCTCTACCTGCTCTGCTCGGCGACGCCGGGACACACCGCGCAGGATGCCTGGACACTGTTCGGCGGTTACCCCTACAGCGAGGTGTTCGGCGCCCAGGCCGCCGATACACACCTTCGGGTGATGCACGGCCGGCACTACCTGTGGGACATGCGCCGCCGCCGGGAATGGATCCGCGCGGTCGAGGCCTACCTGCGCGTGCCCGAGGAACTCCGCGGCTACCGCCTCACCGGCGTCGACAGCACACCGGAGCAGCGCGAGCCCAGCCGCGCGGCGGACCGGTTCGAGGTGTACGAAGCGCTGCTGACCACCCCGCCGGCCTTCGCTCGCCAGCCGCTGCCGCTCGCGGGGCCGGGCGAGTACGAGTTTTATGTGCGTGACCGGCGCTACTCGGTCACCTTCCCGGCAGAGCTGCTCGCGGACATCCCGGCACCGATCGGGCACGACCTCGATGGGATGCCTCCGTGCGGCGGCGCGCCGGTGGAGGTCACGTGGGAAGAGCTGGAAGACGCTGCGGCCAAGATGGACGCGATCGAGCAGAACCTGCCCGGCAAGCCCAACGAGTGGGCGCGTCGCCTGCGCCGTGTGCAGCTGCTGATCCGCGACGACGCTCGCGGTAAGTTCGCCGAGCCCGAGGATGGGCGCCTGCGGGTCGATCGGCTGATGAACCTGGTCGGCATGGTGGGCGCCGGCAAATCGACGCTGCGCGACATCCTGGCCTTCTGGGCTGCCACCGAGACCGGACGGCGCATCACGATCGTCGTCGGTGACGTCGCCGAAACCCTCGCGATCGTCGACCAGTTCACCCGCCTCGGAGTCGACGCAGCCCCGGTCCTGGGCCACTCCACGCGCGAGCGCAACCTCGAACGGTTGCACCGCCGGATGGCCTCAGCCGGAGCCGACACCATGCTCGGCCACGACCACCCCAGCTTCGACTACCTCAGCAGCGCCTGCCCGCTGGACGCGCTGCGCGGAGTGGAAGCGCGCCAGCCTCTGCGGATCGCCGAAGCACCCTGCACCGCGCTCTACCCCGTCCAGCGCCCCGATCCCGACGCGGACGACTTCCTCGCCACCGCCGGCAACGACACTGCCCGTTCGACCGGAACCGGGCGCCGGAAGCGGCACGGCTGCCCGCTGTGGACGGTGTGTCCCCGCCACCACGGCGCCCGCCGCCTGGTCGATGCCCAGATTTGGGTCGCCACCCCGGCGAGCCTCGTCCACAGCGGCCTTCCGCCGACTCTGCAAGCCGAGCGTCTCCGCCACCTGGAGGCAGCGTGCCGGCTGAGCGATCTCGTCATCGTGGATGAAGCTGACCGGGTCCAGATGCAGCTCGACCGCGCCTTCGCCCCGGCCACCACGCTGGCGGGACGGTCGCCGAACTCGTGGCTGGACGAGGTCGCCGGCCACAAGGTGGCCGAGCTGGCTCGCCGCGGACGACTGCAGCTGTCGGCCCAGGACGTGGACGACTGGACCGGCGCCATCGACACCGTCTCGGCGGCCACCGACCGGCTCTACTCCCTGCTCATCGGCACCCCACCGCTGCGCAGCTGGATCACCGCGGACTACTTCAACGCGATGACGCTGCACCAGTGGCTGATCCGATCGTGGTTTCCCGACCTCATCGGGCACGCCGACGATCTCGCTGCGGCAGGCCCCGTGGCACCGGACCGCGACCAGCGGCAGGCCCGGATGGATCATGTCGAGGCCGTCCTCGACCAGTTCCGCGACGACCCGCTCGAGGAAACTGCGCCGCGTGATCAGGCCGATCGAGTCACGCCTGCAGCGAACACCCTGGTGCACCTGACCTTGCAGCTGCTGCACGCACACCGCGACTCCTTGATCCGCCAGCGGCTGCGAGAGGTCGTGCTCGAGCTCGTCGAGCACGACCCCGCCATCGCCGACGACCTGGAAACCCACGCCAAGCGCTTCGAACTCACCCTCATCCTCGCGGCCCTGCACCATCGGCTGGACCGGATGACGATCCTGTGGCCCCGGGTGGAGGCCGCGCTCAACCTGGAAGCCACGTCCAACGTGCTCTCCCGGCGCCCGCCCAAGGACTACGAGCCGGTCATACCGGAATCGCCCATGGGCAACGTCCTGGGGTTCCAGTTCCAGCTCGGTGAACGCACCGCCGACGGCGACCAGAGCGGCGAGCTGCGGTTCTTCCGCTGCAGCGGCGTCGGCCGCGAGCTGCTGCTCGGCCTGCCCGACCTGCCCATCGTCGACGACAGGCCCGGCCCGAACGTCCTGCTCATGTCAGCGACCAGCTGGGCAGGCACCTCCACCCGCTACCACGTCCACGCCCCGGTCGACGCCGTCCTGCGACCGCACGACGACGAAGTCACCGCGATCCTCGACACCACGATGCGGACCCAGTTCCTGTACTGGCCCGGCACCACGCCGCCGAGGCCCCTGCGGCTGTCCGGAAGCGGCCCGGACGATCGCGAGAAGGTCCTCGAGCAGATGCTCAATCAGCTGGCGATCCCGGACCGCAGCCTCGGCGACGCCCCGAGCATGCTCGACGCGGAACTGGCCGACATCGACGACTCGGACCGGCGCCGGATCCTGCTGCTCGTCGGCAGCTACGCCGAAGCGAAGCACGCTGCGCGGCATCTGGACAGCATCCCGGAATGGAGCGGCCGGGTCACGCAGCTCGTCTCCGATGACGCCGATCTCGACAACAGCTGGATGGTGCTGCGCCGCGGCGAGCTGACCAAGTTTCCCGACCTCGGCAGCGAAATCCTCGTGGCGCCCCTGCTGGCGGTCGAGCGCGGCCACAACATCGTCCTGCCCGGCGGCAAGGCCGCCATCGGCAGCGTCTACTTCCTCGCCCGGCCACACCCTCGACCGGACGACATCGCCCTGGCCATCCACGCGATCAACGACTGGGCCGTCCGGCAGATCCGTAACCCCGCCCGCACCTTCCATACCGACGCCCGCGCCGCCGGCACCCCCGACCAGGCGGCGCTGGCGTTCCGCAGGCGAGCACGCCAGGAGTGGAACCGGTTCCTCACCCGCCAAGTGGCATGGAGCAGCCTGACCCCGACCGAGAAGATCAGCTTCACCTGGGACCAACTGGTCGTCATGTGGCAGGTGATCGGCCGCCTGGTCCGCGGCGGTGTCCCCGCCCGGGTGGTCTGCGTCGACGCGGCCTTCGCGCCCCGCCAGGCCGGATTCCACGCCGCCGACACCCCCGACACCAGCCTGCTGGCCAGCATGCGCGCCGTCCTCCACCCGTACTTCACCGACGACCCGACGACCACCCCACTCGACCGGTCCCTCGTGCAAGCCCTCTACGAGCCGCTCTACCGGGCGCTCGGCGACCTCGACTGACCCGCGACCACAACAGGGAACCCCATGGTCTTCAACGAAATCCAACCTGCCGCGCTCATCCCCGACCCCGACAACGGGCCCTACGAGCTCGACCTGCACACCCTGGCCTTCCCCGCGGCGTGGCGCGACCCCGTCCTCGACCTGTACAAGTTCGGCAAGTCCGACGCGAAACAGGCCAAGATCAAAGAAGTGCCGATCAAGTCGCTCAACGCGCTGATCCGCACCGTCGCGCCGGACTTGGTCACCGTCGACGCCAACGCCTCCTTCGACGCCACGCAGCCCTGGCTCTACAGCCGGACCGACTACCCACCACGCATCCTCGCCCGGCTGGTACATGCGTGGCTGCGCAACCTGCAACCCACCCCCGAGGGCTTCCAACGGTTCCGGGAGACCGCGCGGATGCTCGACGTGGACTCCTTGTGCTGGCAGTCGGAGACCGTGGACCTGCTCGAGCACGAACTCTCGCCGGGCGGCACCTGCGTCCCGGCCTCACGGCTCTACCGGGTCCTGCCGGAGATCCTGGCCGACCGCATCGCCGCCCAGCCGGCCTACGAATTCTGCGGCGAACACGTGAAGTTCCACCGGGTCGCCGTCGACGCCCGCGCGAACGGCGCCGAACTGATGTCCTGGCCGCCGCTGAAGCACACCACCAAGGTCACCGACAAGGACGCCCGCAACCGCTACGGCAGCCACCGGGACTGGCGGTACTCCGCGGTGATCAGCGTCTCGCTGCGCACCGTGCCGTTCTCACCGAACCCGCGGATCTACCTGAGCACCCGGATCCGCCGATGGGTCGCCGGCCAGGTGTCGATGTCCGGCACCCAACGAGTGTCGGCCTACCTGCTCACGAAGGAACCATTCATCGAAGACGGTCAGCAGCCCGGCCGGTTCGCCGTCGCCCAGTTCGCCTGGAACCCCCGCACCCGCCAGATCGAGTGGGTCCAAGGGGGACCGGAGGGCATGCTCGCTCGCGTCGGCGCCATCGACAACCTCCCCGCCGCCGATGTGTTCGCCAAGGAACCCGACACCTGGATCGACGAACGCGACGGCATCCAAGGGGCCGCCAGCTACCACACCATGATGGGCTGGCACGGTGTCGGCGCTGGGCTCATGCCCGCCGAACGACGCCGGCTGACCGAATGGGCCGCCGCCGCGCTCGAGCCCGAACTCATCCCGGCACCGGCACTGGTGCGCAGCAAGGTCAAACAGAACCCGGCGAAGCTCCTCACTCCGAAAGTGCCTGTTCCGAAGCAGAACGCGACGGACGACGAGATCGAACAGGCCGTCGCAACGAACCGACTCATCGACTTCGACAACTCCGTGCGCCGCCGCGAGTACGCGGCACTCGCCCTCGACGACCGGGACCTCACCGCCGTCCTGCTGTACCAGTCCAGCCACATGCGGAACCAGCTCATCCAGGCCGCAGAGGCCAGCCTCGGACTCGCCGACTACCGCGAAGCAGCCGGACCGGACGTGTGGAGCTGGAACGCCCCCGACCTCCGCGTGCGCATCCACGCCCGCGAGCTCGGGGCGCTGGGAGCACCACTGGGCACCAGCGAACGAGCGCCCCGGAAAGGCCAGGAACACATCGACGCGATCGGCCACCGCCGCTCCGCCGTCGCCGCCCACCTCCGCACCCTCGCCGCCGAACTCGGCGAGGCAACCGTCATCACCTTCGTCGAGCTCGACGGGCGCGACAAGTTCAAGCCACGAACAACCGACCCGAAATTCGCCGTCCGGCTCGGCTGCGCCGACGCCGGCATGGTCAGCCAATTCTTCACCCCCGGGAACCCGAACGACCCCGATGACGATGCGGAGTTCCGTGTCGCGGCAGCCTGGGCAGACGGACTCCGCCAGCTCGGCATGCGTCTCATCCCCGAACACACCGTCGGCGACAAGATCCCTGACGGCCTCAACCAGCTCGCGTTCTGGATCGTCAAACGCCAGGCCACCGGCGAGACACATCGGCCACAATTCACCCCGGTCGCGGTCCTCATCCGCCCCGGGCAGAAGTGCATCCTCGGCCGGACACCTGAGATGACCGAGTGGGTCCCCTACCCGCAGCTGCTCATCGCCCTCACCGGCCAGGTACGGCCCCAAGACCTCTCCACAGCCGACCAGCAGACCAAGGCCGTCGCCGCCTTCGTCCAGAACACGATCTACGCCATGCGAGGCACCCCCACCCTGGTCGTCACCCACGCCCAGAACACCCGCAACCGGTGGCCCTGGCTGACCAACAGCGGCCTCATCGCCGACCGCATCAAGCTCGGCAACGGCCCGGCCCAGCGCATCCGGCTCTTCGGCTCCAACCTCCACATCGCACGTATCGCCACCAACGACCGCGACGAAACCCCTCAATGGTGGGCGCCAAAGAACGACGAATCCGGCGGCATCAGCAAGGGTCTGTGGAAGCTCACGAACATCGACAAGAACAGTCACGTCTTCTACAGCACGAGCGACAAGAGCGGAACCCACACGCTCTCCGTGGAAGCAACGAAACTCACTCACCGAATCAACCCGAAAGGGAAGGAAGAAATCCGTCCGGACAAGAACGCCTGGAACCCGGAACTCTTGGAAATCACCATGATCGGCTTCTCGGATGCTGCCGAAGCCGAACATTGGGCCATGTTCCTGCACCAGCAGCGATCTGCCGAGGACTACCGTGACGCACTCGCTCTTCCGCTGATCCAGCACATCGCCGAACTCACCTCCCAGTACGGACTGCCGCACGACGACGAACCCGACGACACGCCCGACACCCAACCCGATCAAGCCGAGGCGACCGCAGCCGGCAGTTAGGCTACGCACCCCGAGCGTCGGCCAAGTCGGGCCACGCCTGGCGCACGTCGCATGCGCCGCGCGCTCATCGCTCGTCGTGCAAGGAGATGGGTTCGTAGACGCCGCCGGCGAGCAGGCCTGCAGCGGCGAGGCGGTGGCGGAGCTGTTCTGTTTGGTCAGTCGCCTCATCGTCGATCTTGATGCCGTCAAGGCGTACTCCGAAGACGGCAAAATCACGGTCGACTTCTCTACGGAGCAGTCCGAGACCCTGATCCAAGTTTGTCATCGACTACACACGGCAGCTGGCCCAGGCGACCTCGATCGATCTGGATGAGTTACCGGAGTCGACCTCGACTTCGGTGGACGCTCCCGCCGTGGACCTGCGTCGCTACCTTGAGGTCCGGCGGAGAATCTTCAACGACGCAGCCTGATCGACCCAGCCCAGGCCGGCCGATCTACAGGTCTCAAGCATTACTCGAACTGGGCTTGTGCGTCCATGCATGTGCGCTGTGAAACTTCGGCACCCCACTGCAACGTCCACCGAAATCTTCGGTGGCGCCGACACCAGGTCACCGAGGACCGACGCCGCCGAGGCGAGAACCGGGATGCGGCGCTCCGCGATGACCATCGGGAAACCCCTGGGATGACCGGGGGCTAACCTGCGTCTGGAGCGTTGTCGCCGACGGACGAACCTGCGACGAAGGACGGGGAAGCATCGTGACGGTGGACACCGAGAAGTTGGCCTCCGTCTGCATAGAAGGCTCCATTGCGGATGAAGGTGCAAGGCAGTGGCCACGACCGCGAGTACCCTGCATCGCCGACCTTGACCACGCCGGAGCCCAGCTCCCGCAACGTCCAGCGACTCGGCCACAACCGTGGCTTGCCGCCAGGGATGCCCTAGGCAGGCGCGTCGCAGGATGGGATCCCTGGAAATTCGACAGCCACCGCGCCCACCGCATGCGGTGCGAGGACCGGTGCCAGGTCTGCGGGACGCCACGGTCCGATGTCGTGTACGTCCTGGCGCCGGTCGGGCAGGTCAACACTCTGGTCGAGATGTACGGCGGCGCCGTGTGCTCGCTGAGGTGCGCACGGCTGACAGCCGCGGTGTGCCCGCACTACACCGACACCATTGGCTCGCCGATCGCGATCCACGCCGTTCCCCGACACGAACGGGTCGACCTGGTCGGCTGCGACCTGGCCAACGACGACGAGTACGACATCGCTGACCTTGGCCCGATCACCGTGGTCGCCGCTGCCCGACGTCTGTGACGGCGTTGCGGAGGTGCGTCGTGCTGGCGGCCGGCGGACACCGCTGGCTCGGTGATTGCGGCGGCATGCATCACGGAGCGGAAGCGACATCGCGCCGTCTGCGCCCGCCGCATCTGCGGCCGCTCGACATCATCGACGGTTGCTATCCGCGGTGTTCACCCTTGGTCGCCCGCTGTCCTGGGCGGCCGTCCGGGGCGCCGACAACCGCCTCGTCGAGGACGTGAAGCTCGAATCGAGCTGTGTCGTAGCCGCCGATGTCCCAGGCAAGATCACTGTTCCCGACGCGCCACTCGTGCCCGGTGGCCCGCTCCCGCAACAACCAAGCCACGTGCCCTCCCGCTGACGGCCTGACCGCACCCGACTCCGACAACGGTATCAAAACGTGGAACATACGTTCGACCAGGGCGAGGTGGTTCGTGGCCGGAGGCGGGAGCTGTGTGTCAGCTGCCGGTGAGCATTGCGAGGGTGACGTCGGTGCCGGGGTTGGCGTTGTCCCTGGTGAGCTGATGCAGGATCTCGGCGGTGACGATGCGGGAGAGCGCGGTGCAGTGGCGTTCCCAGTCGTCGAAGGCTGCGGCCGCGGTGCTGTCGGCGACGCTCATCCGCCTCCGCAGTTCCTGATAGACGCCATAGCCGGGATCGTCCGGTCGTGGTTCGCACCCCTGCTCGATGAGGAGGAACTCCTTGAACAAGGCTCCTGCCGGGAGGTGATTGCGGGACAGGTCCGTCAACGACACGTCGGCCAGCGCCGCGGGCCCCTCCACGACTATCTCGCGGGCCCGGGGGACGATCCTGGCGGCGGTCGTCGTCGCGGTGATCGCGTACGAGAGCATCACCAGCTCTATCGCACGTTCCTTGCGGTCGACGGAGCCCTCGGGCAGCGGGCCTGGGCGCCGATCGAACCGATCGAAAAGCACCTCGGCGTGGTGATAGGCCGCGCGCCACAGACTCGTCGGCTGCACCCCGAGCGCCCCTTGTTCGGCCAACTCGGCCGGCTCTTCCGCTTGACGATCCCGCTGTTGCCCGCTCATCGATTCCTCCCCTTCCCCCGTTGCGTGTGAGTCCACCGGTCGGCATCCGACGAGCCCCTGGCGACCTGCGCGCGTGTCCCTGACCTGCGCGCCGTTCAGCCGGTCTCCGGACAGATCGGCGATCTCCAGCATGTCATCACGCACGCGCGTCCGACGGTCAATCGCTGCCTAAAGCCACCGAAGTGATCGAACGGAGGTTCGGTTCGCTCGGAGATCGCCCGCCTTGCGGACGATCTTGCCGGCCTGGATGACAAGTCGTCCGGATATCGATCGGTTGGCCGGCGCCAGCGGGCGGGGAAGAGCCGCATGTGCCTCGACGAAGACCAGTTCGCATTCGGTGCCGTGCGTCGCCAGTGTCCGCTCGACGTCCAGCACGGCGTGCCCCGTGCTGATCCGGCGGCGAAGGTTCGTCCCCACCTCGCTGCGGGACGTGCGCGAATCCGGTCAGCACATCCCGCAGCACTGGCTGCGTTTACCTCTTGGCTGCGGCGACCTTTTTCCGCGAACCACGCTTTGGCTTCGTCGGTGCTTGTTCGGTTTCCTGGGCGCGCTCGTACAGGTCGACGATCTCCGTGGAGAGCCTGCCGCGATCCGAGATCTCGTAGCCCTCGGCCTTGGCCCACGCGCGGACCTTCTTCGAGTACTCACGGCTGGTCGAGCTGCTCGGCGTGCTGGTCGCCCCCGTGGCCGACTTCATGCGCTTGCGGCCACCGGTTCGCCGCGCAGCCTCGATATAACCGGCGAGTTCCGTGCGGAGCCCTTCGGCGTTCTCGTCGGACAGGTCGATCTCGTACTCGATGCCATCCAGGGCGAACGTCACGGTTTGAGCCGCCGTGGTTCCGTCGATGTCGTCCAGTAGTTCTACTTTTACGTTTCGGGCCATGGCATGACTCCAGAGTGATCGCCTTGATGCTTGGACGCTGTCGAATATAGCGCACACCGAAAGCAGTTAACGGGCAATCCGGTGGCTTGTGCTGCCGCATGGTGTCTGGTTTAGAGAAACCTTTGCGAATTCGGGAATGCGGGCTTGAATGCCTGCCGTCCCAGCCCTACGGTTTCGGTGGTAGCGCGGTGACGTGTAGTAGCCGGAGTCGCGGCGCTGACGGCAAGCGGGGGTTCGGTCATTCTCAAGTTGCCCCTGCCTGCCCGATTCCGGCCGCGATCGATTGTGGACGTCCTGGTGGCGTCCCGGGTATTGAGGGGTGATGGCATGAAGACGCGGACCCTGTGGGCCGCCTTGCTTGCCGGTGAACCGGGCGTCATTTTCGGGGTATCGGTCTTGGCGTTCGTGGTCATCGTGACTGTCGTACTCGTGTTCTGTGACCTGGCGCCGCGGCGGGCCGAGGTTTCTGATGGCCGCCCGACGGTGTGGCAGCTTCAGCAGCAGAATCCTCGGAATAGGGAGGAATGGCTGCGACAACGAGTTGAGGCCTACCGAGACGCGGTCCGTCCACGGGCTGCGGAGGCTGTGCGGCAGGAGGCCGCCGAGCTGACGGATCGGGACGCGCAGCTGGTGGCACTGGTCACCGAAGACGACTGGCCGACCCTGGAGGACCTGAACGCGGCAGAACACGCGTCCGCCGATGTCGGGGCCGGGGCCTCCAGTGTCGCTGCGCAGGCGTGCGAACCCCGGCCGATCGCTCCCCAGGTCTCGAGCCGCAGCCGTTTGCGTGGACTGGCACAGCGCGAACCCCGGCCGTTGTTATACGGTCGGCCGGAGATCGCCGCGTGAGGCACCCGACGTTGCCACCTCCGGCGGTCTCGACCGGGCGTCGCTGGCGGAGCCGCGTCGACCGATGCCTCGGGATGTTCTACGCCGGTCGGCGTGGTCGTATTTCAGCGGCCGAGAACGGAGACCATCCGGGTCAGCAGGTAGGTGCACGCCCACCGCGCCTCAGTACCCTTCGGGTTGATCGCGCCCTTCGCGAGCTTCAGGGCGAGCTTCCGTGGCTCCGGGATCGTCGTCGGATCATCGGCGCCCTGCAGCGCGATCTGCCAGTCGAGTTGGGTCAGCCGGGAAATCTCGCTCCCGACGATCAGACGCCGGACCTTCGGGTCGTTCTCCAGCACCTGCACCACGAGGTCGGCGTTCTCCTGCCCGGGAAGCTTGGCGATCACGCTGAGGGAGTTCGTGCGCAGCGCCGCCGTGTCGCCCTCGATCGCCCACTTGCGGAACCACGCGACGGCCTTGTCGGACACGACGCTGCCCAGGCTGACGTCCGTGCAGTGTGCGGTCGGTGTGATGCGCAGCGGGCCGGGGTCGCCCTGCTCGACGCCGGCCAGCAGCTGCGCGCGGCTGGCCTTGTCGACGATCAGCAGGTTCGAGTACGTGCGAGGCATTCGGTGACCGCGCTTGTCGACCGGCCGCTGGGCTGCGCGTCGCCGCCGGACCGTGTCCGATGGGAGTGGCACCTGTTCGAGGCCGACGAGCTGGTGCACCTCTACCGGATCGCCGAGCTGCGAAACACGCGG
Organism: Amycolatopsis tolypomycina; assembly: GCF_900105945.1. Taxonomy (NCBI): domain Bacteria; kingdom Bacillati; phylum Actinomycetota; class Actinomycetes; order Pseudonocardiales; family Pseudonocardiaceae; genus Amycolatopsis; species Amycolatopsis tolypomycina. Next base: position 786,536 of record NZ_FNSO01000003.1, read on the forward strand.
CTGTACCTGCTGCGCCCGTGGTGCGTGCTGGACGATCCGTACCCCCTCGATCATGACCGGCCGAGCATCGACCCGCGCAACGTGATCCCCAGGCAGGACGGGACTTGCCTGAAGTGCGCGGGCCACGCCTCGGTCGTCATCCCCCATCCCCGAACCGGAACGCCGGTCGCCGGTGAGTTTGCCGGCGAGTTGTTCGAGGTGGTGACCCGCCATGGACACCCTTGACCGAACACATCCCGGGCAGGCCGATCCTCGGCAGGCTGGCCTGGTCGGTGGGCGTGTGCCCGGGGCGGAACACGGAACAGCGGCGCAGAACATGTGCAGCCGGCCCCAGCCCGCGCGGGTTGATCACCTGGCTGGCGAGCACACCCCCGGCTCCGCGCGAGGTGTTCCCTCGCGCTCGTCACGCGGAGCCGGGCTTCCCCACGCAGCCAGTCCACAACGTCCGCAGCGTCAACCGACCGACCGAAGGCACGACGATGGCCGTATTCACCCTCCCTGCGGTTCCGGCAGCGATCCCCAGCACGATCACGTGACGGGAGCGTTCGGAAGGTGTCGCCGGAGCGACCTTCGGCCAGGCCGTCCGATCGAGGCGGAGCGATGATGCCGGAGCACGACGACGCCGACGCGGGCATCGAGGCACGCATTGCTGACGGCGGCTGGGCAGTACGCCCACACGAGTGGGCCGCCGTCGACGGCCTGCCCGTTGCGGACTGGCGAGCCGACGTCCGGCGCCGGTGCGTGGAGGCCGGTGTTCCGTACGCGTTCCAGATCGACCTGGAGCACGGCGTGACCGCGGTGATCAACCCTCGGAATCCGCCGGACGAGACCGCGATTGCCGCCCGGATCGCCGAGCTGACGAGGATTCCAGGGCCCGGTGATCACGATCGGCGTTAGGACTCCCGGGTTCGCCGTTGTGCCCACTACCTGTGATCGGCTGGGGCTGTTCGAGTGAATCGCCGGCGGGACAGCTGCGTCGTTCGTGATCTCCTTTAGGCTGCGGTGACTGTCGTGAAAATCGTTTACGTGCACGTGGGGACGGGAGTCATGGCTCGTCGGAGGGGGACGAGGCCGGACCGGGTTCGCCTGCCGCGCGGTGGCGAGTTCGCTGCTGTGTGGGTGGGTGAGCTGGGCTCGGTCGCTGGGGATCAGCTGGCCAAGGTGGCTGTCGCACTGCTGGTTTTCGATCGCACCGGCTCGGCGGCGTGGACCGGCGCGGCATACGCGGCGAACTTCCTGGCACCGCTGGTGGCCGGACCGTTGCTGGCGGGCCTGGCCGATCGCTATCGGCGGCGTGAGCTGATGGTGGCTTGTCTGCTGCTGCAGGCTCTGTTCGTTGCCCTGATGGCGATTCCGGCGGCCCCGATCGCGTTCCTGTTCGCGGGGACGATGGCGGTCGCGTTGCTGCAAGTGCCGTTCAAAGGCGCTCAGGGTGCAGTGGTGCGCCAGATCCTCGCCGACTACATGATCGGCGAGCGAGGCGTGGAGCCGGACGACCCGGCGCGCGACGACCTCAACGGGCCGGGCCGGGCGCGGTTGGTGATGCTGAGGGAGGTCGGTCAGCTCGCCGGCCTCGGCGGCGCCGCGGCCGTGGTCCTGGTCATCGGGACCAGCTGGGCTCTCACCGCTGACGTTGCGACCTTCGTGGCCGCTGCGATCCTGCTGCGCAGCGGGCTGCGCGACCGGGTGGCGCCAGCTGGTCCCGCCTCGTCGGGCGGCTCCACCGTGGCGAGCCTGTTCACGCAGCTGCGGACAGCTGCCAGCCTCGTGCGTGACGACCAGGCGGTGCGGCTGCTCGTCGGGTTCATCGCCCTGATCGGCTGCACTGCCGCGGCGGACGCCGTCATCGTGCCTTTGGTAGCCGAGCTCGGCGCACCGCGGTGGGTGGTCGGCCCGCTGCTGGCGGCGGACTGCGTCGGGATGGTCATCGGGGCCCGCTGGCTGGAGGGACAGCCGGGAAGCCGCAAGACGCGGTGGATGGGGCCGATGGCCGTGCTCAGCGTTCTGCCGCTGGCCCTGTTCTGGCTCGAGCCCGCCGGCACGGCGGTGGTTGCCCGTGATCCGGGCTCCTGGCCATGGTTGGTGATCGGCGTGGGCGTGCTGCTGGTCATCTCGGGCGCGTGCAGCAACTACTACATCGCGGCGAACGCCGATCTGACCGAGCGTGTCGCCGACAGTGTCGCCGGTACGGCGAATGGTCTAACGAGCACGATCTTGCGTGCCGGCCAAGGCATAGGTGCGATCACGGCTGGTGCGATCGCGCAGTTTTCCAGTGCCGGAATGGCTGTTGCGCTCGTGGGCAGCCTCGGGGTACTCCTGACAGGGGCGGCTGGTGTCCAATGGCGACGGTTTCAGCGGTCGCCGCAGGTCAGGAGTACCGCGCAGGCATGACGTGTGCTCAGGTCTCGCGATCGCCAGGTACGAGGGAAAGGGGCATGGTTCACCTCCACACAAAGGGAAGACGGGAGTCGCCTGCGGACAGGAGACGGTGACTCAGAATTCCCAGGTGGACTCAGGTTTCGCGGTCGCCACAATTGCGCACGACGCACCTCCGCATGTCGATGGGCCAAGGGGAGGAGACGGGCATGAGGAAGTCCCGGGCGGACAAACACCCGGTTGAATCGACATCGTCATCACCTCCGCGAGCGGGCAGTCCCGCGGTCCTCCAGCAGCCGAGCAGAGCAGGGGAGTCCACCCAGCGTGCTGTGCTGAGGGTAATGCAGCGCGTGGCGATCTGTCTCACCCGCATGATCAGCCAGGTGCGCTACGCCGCTCGTGTGATCTCCCATCCGCGGTCCCGGTGGCGCCTGTGGGAGTGGGGTCGCCGCCCGGTGACGTGGGCATTGATCGCCGAGCCGCTGGTCCTCGCCTGGGCCGCAGTCGAATCCGTCGATGCGTTCGGCGCCGGTATCGATGCGGTGGCCTGGGTCCGCTTCGCTTTCTTGTGTGTTGCGGCTGTCGTCTACGTGATCGGCACGAACGTTGCCGAGGAGCGCCGGCGTGGCCGCGCCGGCGACAAGACGCACGTCGACCACACCAGCCTCGTGTTCTTCGCCGCGGCGGTCGTCCTGCCGGTGCCGCTGGCGATCGTGCTGATCGCGCTGGTGCGGTTCCATCGATGGTGGATTGCCCGCAAGCCGGTCCATAAGTTCGTGCACAGTTCCGTCGCCATCTGCTGTTCGGCGCTCGGGGTGCATGGCGTCGCGGGCCTGACGCCGTTGCGCGAGTGGGTCGGAGGAGTGCAGGTCGGCCTGGGGGCACCGGTGGCGCTCGGTCTGGTGGGAGCGGTTGCGGCCTACTACGCCGCGCAGACGGTCATGGTGGGCGCGGCACGCGGGCTGGCGTCGTCGGTGTGGGACCAGGCGCCGGCCGAGCGCGAGGACGGCTGGCGGGGTCGCCTGTGGGTCCACATGGTCGGTGACCGGTCCGACAATGCCGAGATCGTGGTGACCTTGCTGATCGCTGCGATGATCACGTGGTGGGCGCTCGCCTGGTTGCCGGTCCTGCTGTTCGTCATCCCGGTGGGCGCCTACCTCACCATCCGCGGCCAGCGGCTCGAGGAGAAGCAGCAGGAGATCGACGACCTGGCCCGTACCGCGGAGATCGACACGCGTACCGGGCTCCTGATGGTCGCTGCCTTCGAGAAAGCGACCGCCAAAGTTCTTTCCCGAGCTGTCCGCGGCGGGGAGCCGACATCGCTGCTGATCATCGACATCGACCACTTCAAGAAGGTCAACGACACCTTCGGGCACACCACCGGCGACGAGGTTCTCGCCGCGATCGGCGAGCTGCTACGCGATGTGTCGCGGCCGTCGGACCTTGCTTGCCGATGGGGCGGCGAGGAGATGGTGCTCCTGCTGCCGGACACTGACCTCGTCACCGCTCTCGCTGTGGCCGAGCGGATCCGGGCTGCGGTCGAAGCCATGACGATCCCGATCACCAAAGCTGCCGGTGGCGACGTGTGGTACATGGGTCTCGCTGACCACAATGGCGTCCGGAAGCCGGAGGAGATCCGCACCGTGTCCATCGGCGTCGCCAGCATCCCGGTGCACGGTGACCACTTCGGTGAGGCGTTCGAACGAGCCGACCAGGCTCTGTATGCCGCGAAGGCAGGCGGCCGGAACCGCGTCCGTGCCGCCGAGGCCGTGCGCTTGACCGAGACGGACCAGGTGGTCACCTGATCGCCGCCGCAGTCGGTGCCGTGGTTCGTCGGGCCACACGTCATCCGCTCCGCCGACGGCCGATCGCCCCGGCAGCGTTTCTGATCAGCGGTCGCGGCTGACGGCTCGGTGGGCGAACCAGCGCTCCAGTGAACTCGACAAGTAACTCTAAGTAGCAACATGTTAGGCCAAATGAGTGGTTCGGCTCCCGAGGTTCATTTAGGCACAGGCTGGTGTACCGCGTTCGCTGGAGTGTCGGTTAGGCTTTCACGAGGTGTCATGGAAGTGAGTCTGCGCAGTTCACGGGTTTGCGCCAGGTGCTGCGAAGATCGGATTGAAGCTGGTTCGCCGCTCGAGTGTCGCCGCTCGGGCGGTGGGCCCCGATCGGTCGATAGATACGTTGGGTAACTGATCGCTCCGACTGCACGGTGACGTCAGGCACGCCGGGGCGAGCAGTGTAGGGGTGAGCGAGCTGTCCTGGCCTGATCGGCGAGGACGGGGGCGGGTGGCGCCAGGCGCGCGACCGCCGCGCTCGAAGCACGGGGCGGGGATGGATGACCGAGAGCGGCCGCAGCGTCGAGCCGGCGGACTCCGAGGGCGGAACGGACGAGTGGCGAGGCGACGCCTCGCCATCGGTGGAGGCCGCGGAGATAACCAGCTTCGTCGGCCGAGCCAAGCTGATCAGCGAGACGAAGAGCCTGCTGCGCACCGCACGCCTGATCACCCTGTTCGGGCCCGGCGGCGTCGGGAAGAGCCGCCTGTTGCGCCGGCTTTCCACGGAACACGCACTCGCCGACGGCTTCCCGGACGGGGTGTGGGTTGTCGAGCTGGCCGACATACCGGCACGGGAGAACCTGCTCGCCGCAGGGTGCGCGGACCAGCTCGGCATCGGCGACAACGCGGACGGCCCGTCCGAAGCCCGGCTGATCGAATTTTTCCGGCAGCGCCGCGCTCTGCTGATGCTGGACAACTGCGAGCACCTCATCGACGACGTGCGCTCAGGTCAAGTTCCTGCGCTACTGACAACGCTGCTGCCGGCCGCGCCGGCACTGACGGTGGTGACGACCAGCCGAGTTCGACTGGGAGTGTCCGGCGAACACATCGTGAAGATCCACCCGCTGCTGCCCACGGAAGCCCTGTACCTGCTGCTCGACCGCGCCCGCGCAGCCGGGACCGCGATCAGCGAACCGGAGTACCCGCTCGCCCTCCGCTTGTGCGAAATGCTCGACGGCTTGCCCTTGGCCATCGAACTGGCTGCTGGTCAGCTCGACGTGATGACGCTGAGGGAGATCGTTGACCACCCCGAACTCCTGCGCCTGCTGGTCGACGGACCTTACGAGCAGCACCACCACCGTACGATGCATGCCACCATCAAGTGGTCCTATGACCTGCTGGGCGAACGAGAGCAGCGGATGCTGACGCTCGTGTCGATCTTCGAAGGTGGGTTCGACCTCGAGGCGGCGACCTCGGTCTGTGCCGACAACGGCATCGACACCTCGGATGTGCCGTCGCTGCTGAAATGCCTCGTCCGGAAGTCCTTGCTGCTGACCGAGTCCGCAAGCGGCCGGACCCGCTATCGCATGCTCGAGCTCGTCCGCCGTTTCGGCCTGCAGATCACCGCTACGTCAGGCATGGAACCGGAAATCCGCACCGCGCACGCGCACCACTTCCTCGCTCTCGCGTCGCGCGCCCGGAAGGACTGGTTCAGTGCGCGCCAGACGGACTTGATGCGCCAGCTGCGCGCCGAGCTTCCGAACTTTCGTGCAGCGCAAGTGCACTTCCTCTCGGCCAACCGCACTGTCGGCCATGGGATCACGCTGTCGGTTGACATCGGCGCCTCGTGCGCGTTCGTGTACGCCGGCGTCCTGAACGACAGCCGGCGCATGCTGACTCGCGGGCTTGAGCGGCATCCGGCCGAGCCGAGCATGGGGCAGCTGGCAGCCCTGTGCCTGATCTCGTGGATGGCACAGATCCAGGGCAGTGAAGCGGCCGGCGCCGCACAGGCCGAAGCCGAGGACGTCGCCCGTCAGCTGGGTTGCTCCGACTCGTTCGGCCCCTTGCTCTACAGCCGCGGCACCCGGCTCTGGCTGGCCGAGCCCGACCCCGTTCGCGCGCGAGACAGCATCGCGCTGATGGCCCGCGCGGAGGAGGCGTTCCGGGAAGCCGGCGAGGAGGGGTTGGAGTTCATGGCCGCGCTCTACGGGGCGATGTCCACAGTGTTCCTCAGCGGCCCCGAGGCGGCGTTCGCTGCGAGCGCGCGGGTGCTGGAGCTGGCGAGGGCAGCCGAGGCGCAGTGGTGCATCTCATGGGCGAAGTGGACCTGCGGGCTCGCCGAGCTGCTGCATGGGGACGCGAAGGCCGCAGCTGCGCATACGCAGGAAGCGCTGCAGCTGCAGCTGGAGATCAACGACAAGTGGGGACCGCCCTGGTCGCTGTGGCAGATCGCGTTGATCGCACTGCGGCTCGGCGACTACGAGCGTGGTGCGCGGCTGCTCGGCGGCGCTCGCGTGGCGCAGCGGCTGACCCAGACCAGCGTGCTGGGCATGCGGCCGTTCCTGCTCCTTCAGCAGCAGATCGAGTCGACCGCCCGGCAGCGCTTCGGCAACGAGTTCGAGATCCAGATCGCTGTCGGTGAATCCCTCGCGCGGTCGATGGACGAGGTGTACGACCTGGCCAAGGAACCGTTCGCCGCGGCCGAGGACGCCCCGGTCGCGTCGCAGCATGCCGAAATGCTGACGAAGCGGGAGCTGGAGGTCGCCGAGCTGGTCGCCAAGGCGCTGACGAACCCGGCGATCGGGCAGGCCCTGGGAATCTCCTCGAGGACGGTCGAGAAGCACGTCGAGAACATCTTGCTCAAGTGGGGCTTGACCTCGCGAACGGAGATTGCCGTCCGGTACCTGCGCGACGTCGCGCCGGCCAACGGATGAGACGGCGCAGCCCGCCCGTCAGTGCGTCCCAAGGCGACGTCCGCCCACCGAGCAGCACGGGCAAGCGGACGAGACCATGCATGATCACACTCGGTTTGTGCCGCAGCTGCGACTCGTCGATCGCCAGGCGGGCGCGCGGAAACGCACGCGTCAGCGCGGTGAACACGATCTCGGCTTCCAGCCGCGCGAGCGGCGCGCCCAGGCAGTAGTGGATCCCCTGCCCGAAGGACAGGTGCTTCGCGTCCCGGTACACGTCCAGCTCGTCGGGCTGCGGATACTGCGCGGGATCGCGGCCCGCGCTCAGCAGGGACACAAGCACGATCTCACCGGCCGGAATGACGACGTCCCCGTAGCGGACCGGCTCTGTGGTCCGTCGATAGGGCGCCATCCGGATCGGGCAGTCGTAGCGCAGCATCTCCTCGACCGCCCTGGGGATCAGGGCCGGACGTTGCCCAAGCAGCCGCCACCGGGCGGGATCGGCGAGCAGGTGCCGCATGCCGTTGCCGACCAGGTTGGTCGAGGCCTCATGACCGGCGACGAACAGCAAGAACACCATGTCCATCAGCTCATCGCCGCTGATATCGCCGCTGTCGCATAACTGCACCAACGCTGAGAGCAGGCCGTCGTCCGGGGCTTCTCGTTTGGCAACGATCAGCTTGTCGAAACGGTCCTGCATCGCATGCGAGGCCGGAAGGACCCGATCGGGATCGTCTTCCATCAAGGCCGCGGTCCACTCGCGCATCGGGTCGCGCTCGTCCAGCGGGATGCCGAGCAGTTCGCAGATCACGATGAGCGGCAGCGGGAACGCGACGTGTTCGATCACGTCAACCGGCTCCCGGCGGGGGAGCTCCTCGAGCATTTCGGCGACCAGACGCTCGATCCGGGGTCGGAGCAGCTGGATGCGGCCCGGTGTGAAGAGCGGGGAGACCAGGCTGCGCAGCTCGGCGTGGCGGGGGTCGTCCATCATGAGCATGCTGTCGCCGAACATCCGCGATTGCTCGGGATCCTTGCCGAGCTTCACCAGCTGCTCGCCGAGGACCCGGCGCAGCCCTGCGCCGTCCTTGCTGAGCCGCTTGTCGGCGAGAGCAGCCCGGGCGTCGGCATAGTCGCTGATCACCCACGCGGACACACCGCTGGGCAGCGTCACCCGTTGCGCCGAACCTCGCTCGCGGAGCGCTGTGGCGGACTCGTGCGCCTGCTCCCAATAGTCCGGACCGCAGAACAGCTCAGGCGCCATGCGGCCCTCCCAGTACAGTTCCTCGCCCGTTCGCCCGTCCTGGCGCGCTCGCGCCGACATGGCCGACGAGATGGGTGTCCGCCATCGCAGACAGCAGACGGGGTCGTTGTGGTCAGGGCTGATCCGTTTCACCGGTGGGCCTCAGGCCACCGGTGAAAGAGGACGTGTCGCACTCCCAGCATCGTCGACCGTGGCCGTCGCGACATCAGTGTGCACACGTAGATTCCTGCGCCGAGGGTACGTAGCCGTTGCGGCAACTACGTACTCGAAGGCACGTGCTCGTACTCGGAGGTGGTGCTCTATTCGTCGACCAGCGACTCAATTGAAATAGGTCGATCGATCGAAAAGAACGCTATACTCCGACGGTGGTGAGGCCGGCGGCGTCGCGCTGTCCGACGTGTGCGACGGTCGCGGCGCATGGCCCCAGCTGCGAATACTGTTCCCAGTGACCGGCTACGTGGTCACGTGGGACGGCGCTACGTATCTGCCCGTACTTCGATCGCAGGAATTCGACACCGGCGGTCGCGAGTGCGGGTTTTCCCGCATTGACACCACCGCGCACGACCGGCCTATTGTTGCCGTGTCGATGGAGATCCGGACCACCATTCACGGCTGGACCGGATCGGGTCCTCCCCATTCGCGACACATAGCCGGAACCCGGCATCGCGTGTCACCCGGGGTGGCCCACGGCAGGGGAGCACGACCTGGAGTCGCGATCGGCGCGCGTGCACCGCACCCAAGGGCTGGGCAGGCCCGTCGGTGCCACGCGTCGACAACGGCCGCTCGCGCGGCACTCCAGCGTGCACGCCTCATCGGCCGACGCGGTCGGCCATGAGGTCGAGCCGGACGGCGCCGCCCGGGCAGGGCGCGCCGTCCGGTCACGCGAACACCCGAGCGCCGAGGCGCAGAGGCACCCCGATGCGCGTCGTCGACACCGACCTTGAATCCCCACGAGATGACAGCATCGAGGCAACGCATGATCGCCCACGACAGCGAACACGGTGCCCAGCCGGTCGCGACCACCGTGCTCGTCGTCCGCGACGACGAGACAGGCTGGTCGCACGTGGCCCACGACATCGATCCACGACGACGGCCACGATTCGCCGGATTCATCCAGATCGACACCGAACGTGCGCTGGTCGCCGGCCTGGCCGCGGCGGACTTCCGCCTGGCAGCCGCATACCGGATCGACGAGTACTCGACGGCGTTCCTCTTCGGCCGAGTCGCCGCCCGCGACGGCGGGCCGCCGGCACTGGTCGTTGATCGACGAACTACCGGAGCCGCCATGTCCCGCGCATAGCTCGGCGGCCGGTCACCCACGGCCACCCGCCACACCGATACAAAATACGACGTCCAACATTCACTGAAGCTCGTTTTCTTCGCGAAAACGGGCCATTTGTGCTGTCCAAAACCGCTCGGAAGCCCGGCAGAAAATGGTCCACCAAAAGGGTTGACACCTACGCAGAGTGACGTGCACTCTTGCGGTAGATCGAATCAAAGCCGCAGCTAGAGAGCAGATGCGCGGCAGCTTTGAGAGCGCAAGTCGAAACTGACTGGTAACTGAAAGTAGTTACCTCGATCGGTTGGCTGGGCTCCAACGGAATTATCGCTGCAGGTGTCCCTGTATTTCCGGACGGAGCTGCAGAAGGCATCAGGGAAGGGTGAACCCATGGCGACACATGTTTTGCGGGCACGGCGAGCCGCGGTGATCAGCGATTATCGGCTGATCGCTCGGGTGGGTGCACTCGCGGCCGGTACCACCGCGATGGGCGGCGGCATCAGCCTGCTGGTGTGGTCCAGACTGGGAATGCTCCCCATGGACGTGCTCCATCTCGGCGTCAGCCGCGCGTCCGGCTGGACGTTCGGCGAGAGCCTCCTCGCGTGCCAGTTCCTGCTGGCGCTGACCTTCATTCCGCTGCGCATCCGTCCCGGACTCGGGACTGCGGCCGCCTTGGTGATTCCCGCAGCCGTCGCCGACATCCTCCTGGCGATCCTGCCGAGTCCCGACGGCCTGCCGTTGCGCGTGGCCGCGTTCCTGATCGGCGCACCCCTCTTCTGTGGCGGTGTCGCCGTCTACTTGCTGGCCAACCTTGGCTGGCTGCCCCGAGACGGGATCATGCTCGCCCTGGCCGGAGCGCGCGACGACATCGGCCGCACACGATCCTGGCGCACCGCGCTGGTGCGCATGGGCCTCGACGCGGCATTCGTCGCCGCCGGCGCCGCGCTGCTCGGCCCCGCGAACGCACTGCGCGCAGGGGCGCTGGCGCCGGGCACGGTGCTGCTCGCGCTCGTATCCGGCCCACTGATCGTGCTCTTCCGGCGCCTAATCGCTCGAGTTTCAGGATTCTCGCCGCAGTCCACTCAGGCCGCACCTCGCCACGGAACCGGTCGTCACCGGCGCACTCAGCCCACCCATGCCCGCAGCGACAGCGCATGACCCCGGACCAGTTCCAGCCGTTCAGTCAGAACCGGAAACCCACACGCAGAGGAAACGATCATGACTCAGCTCAAGCCGCACAACGACATCCAGATCGCAACCGGGCAACTCGGCGAACCCGTCATGGGACCCCAGCGTCAGCAGCTCACCGTCGCGGTCCATTCCGGCCTGGCCCCGATCCGGACCCTGTCGTCCGGGTTCGTGCGGATGCCCGGCGGCCACCACGCGCTCGCGCACATCCATGCCGAATCCGAGATCCAGGTCTACGTCGTACGCGGCAGGATCGCGTCCCTGGTCGGCCCCGACATGACGCCGACCCTGCATGGCCCCGGATCCCTGGTCTACATCGCGCCAGGAGTGGAGCACGTGGGCGTGAACCTCGATCCGCACGAGCCGGCCGAGTTGGTGGAGTTCCGCACCGATCCGGCGTTCAACACGGACGTGGTCCCCATCACCGGCTTGGACGCGCTCGCCGAAACCCGCGTCACCCAGCTGCGCCGTGAGTACCTGCTCGGCCGCTGCGACAAGCAGCTGGCCATCCCGTCCGTGCACGCCGTGACCCGCTGAGCCCCACGGCCAACCACAGGCACCCGCGCGTGAATCCGTGCGGGCATCGGAAACACATCACCGCGGCCACCGCCGCACCACCGAAAGGAACTCCTCATGCAGAACGTCCAGATCGTCCGGGCCATCCTCGCCGGAACATTCATCGTCGCCGGGATCGTGGCCGGCGCGGGCGCCGCGTCCGCCACAACAACGCACCAGTCCGCCCCGGCCGCCGTCACGGTCAGCCCCGACACCCGCGAGGGCGCGATCACCGACGCATCCCCGGGCGGGGCACCGGTAGTGGCTCCCGACGGCACCCGGATCTGGTGGTAGAGCCCCACGGTCAACCACCACCTCGAGCCGAATCTCTCCCGCCGGTCACGGCCAGGGCGCCGAAACACCAGCGATTCTCGTCACGCAATCCACACGTCTACCGACAATCAATGCTGCCCTTAAACGGGTGGTCCGACAAAACAAAATATCTGCCTCGTTGCCCTTGACTTCGACTGTTTTCCTGGGCAGCGTGGACGGCATCAGCAAACACAGGCGCTGATCGTGGGGTCACCACAGTAAGTCTGAGCCTCTGCGTGTGCCGACAGGTTGGGGAACCTGGCAGCACGGTGCACGCGACCCAGAGTTGGATCACAACTCTCCTCCGCCGGAGAACAGAATCAGTTTTCCGCGAACCATGGGGCTCGGGTGGGACTCCTCGAATTTCGGTCAAGAAATTCCACCAGAGGAGCAGAAATGATGTTGTCTCATCGAGTTCGACTCGGGCTCGTGGCCGCCGCCGCGGCGGCAACCACGGTCGGCGGGGCCGGCCTCGCCGACGCGGCCACCGGCCACGCCCCGGTGCCAGCACCGGCCGCGCACAGCGCGGCCAAGGACGTCGGGGTCCCGAGCGAGGTCGATTCCTCGGCGCCGGTGACCGCACCGGACGGCACCCGCATCTGGGGGCTGACGGCCCTCCCGTTCGGCGGCCACGCCACCCGCACCCGCCAGGCGACCCGCGAGGGCCGGGCGGCCTCGACGCAGAGCGCGATCGAGGTCGACATCCTCGCCTCGGGCGCCCGGCTGCGCGCGTCGGTGCCCCGCGGCACGGTGATCGGCCTGGCCTACCCCGGGCAGACCGCCTGGGGTGGCTGCCAGATCCCCGGTTCCGACGGCTACGTGTGGGGCTGGCTGAGCGTGCAGACCTCGGCCGGCTGGCGATCCGGCTGGATGCGCCACGACCTGTGGTCGATCACCCAGCACACCTACCCGGGCGGCGGGTCGGATCCGAGCAGCCTGCCCTGGTGCTGACCCGCCGAGGTCGATGACTCACCGGCCACGGTGACATCACCCCAGGGCTTGTGAGCCCGGCGGCCACCGCCTCCCCACGTCGATAGGTGGCCGCCTCCCCGGGAGGCGGCCGGCGCAACCACCCTCCAGCGTCGGCCGCCTCCCCAACCCTTCTTCAGCGAAAGCGCAGCCATGAACGAACCACGCCGCCACCCCGCTCCCGAGCAGCAGCCGCTGACGCGACCCGCCGAACCGGTGCTCGCCGCGCCAGCGGCCTCGCGAGAGTCGACGTCGGTTCTCCGCCCCGTGGTGCGTATCGCGCGCGTGACGGTGCGGCACCTGCACATCGTGCGCGCGCGGACGGACACACGAGGCAGCGTTGCCGCGGTCGGCTCAGCCGCCGGTCAGGATCATGATGAGCGCGCCACCGAACAGGCAGGGCCCGAACGGCACGGTGGCGTGGCCCCGCTCGTCGCCGCGGTGGGCTCCGGGGACGACGATCAGCAGCAATGCCAGTACGGCGGCCATCACCAGTGCGCCGGCTACCTGGGGCCAGCCGGTCCAGCCGGTCAGGGTGCCGGCGACGGCCGCGATGACGATGTCCCCGGCCCCGACGCCGCCGTTGGTGAGCACGGCCAGCACGAGGACCAGGCCACCGGCGGCCAGCAGAGCGCCGACAGCGCGCACCCCCGGCTCCAGGTCGTGACGAGCCAGGCACAAGGCCCCGAAACCGGCGACGACGCCCGCCAGTTGCGGCCAGGCCAGCTGTCGCGGCAGGCGGTGCTCGCACCAGTCCACGACCGCCAGCGGCACGCCAAGCACCGCCGCGAACCCGTACACCGCGAACGCGCCGCGGTCACCGACCCGCCACGCCAACAGTGCCAGCAGCGCCGCGGTGACCACGGCACCCAGCCACCACGACCCGGCGATCTCGTGCTCCTTCCGCAGCAGCCGACGAGTGACCGCGCTCGAGGCGGCGCCGAGCCCCAGCCCGACCGCAGCGGCGCCGAGGACCCACCAGAGGCCGTTCATCGACAATTGCACGACCCCTCCTGCTCTCGCATGATCACTGTGCCCGCCATCTTGCCTGGTCGCATGGTCATCTCGCTCGCGCGCAACCCGCGGGGGAGCGCACCGACGCGCAGCCGGAGGCGCCTCGTCGCTGTCGCCGCTGCGGTATTCGGGTTCGCCGTGAGCGCCTGCAGCGCGGGCGGCGCCGACGTCCCGGCCTCCTCGGCGAGCACGCCGATGGCCGTGGATCCGACCGCCACGACCGCATCGCCGGCCAGTGCGGCGAAGCAGAAGGCCGTCGACGCGTACCTGGGCATGTGGCGGGATGTCGCCGCCGTGGCCACCACCTCGGACTGGCAGTCGCCCCGGCTGGCCGAGCACGCCACCGGCGACGCGCTCTCGGTGCTCGCGCGCCAGCTCTACGCCGATCACTACAACGGCGTGGTCAGCAAAGGCGCTCCGGCCAATTCGCCAGTCGCCCAGTCCGTCGATTCGCAGTACGAGCCCAAAACAGTCGTGATCCGCGACTGTTCGGATGCGAGCACCTGGCTGAAGTACCGGACGGACAACGGAAAACCGGCCGATGACGAACCTGGCGGCAAACACTTGATCCACGCCGAAGTCAAACTGGCCGTCGACGGTTCCTGGCGCGTGACCCGGTTCGCCGTGGAACGGACCGGATCATGCTGACCACGGTACGCCGGTTCGGCATCGTCGCCACCGCAACCTCAGCGGTGATGTTCGCGAGCATCAACGCGGCGCTCGCGGGGGACTGGTACGGCGACATCGACTGTGGACAGTCCTCTTACCCCGGCTGTGAACTCGGCGCGGGCCAACGTGGCCACGACGCGCCCGCACCCCGGCCGGACCCGCGCTCCGGCGCGCCGAAAACCCACGACGGTCAGCGCGACACAACGTCGCCGCCGGGAGACCGGATTGTCGGCGGCGAGGACACCCGGGCGGACTGCTCGTATGTCCGCAGCGACTACCAGCCACCGTCCAACGGAATCCAGACCGCGAGCCACCGCTCCGGCCACTCGGCGTCCGCCGACGTGCGGTTCGCCTCCCTGGCACGGTCCACCCCGCACGGGCCCCGGCTGGTGCAGGCGCCCGGTCAGGCCGGGGCGTGGTACGTCTACCGGTGCTCGGGGCCGGGCTCGCGCGATGCGCTGTTCCGGGCGCCGGTGTGGTTCGCCGACGGGCAAGCGCCAGGCGTGGCTCCGGTGCCCTCGCCGCAGCAGCTGGCCGAGCAGGCCCGCTCGCAGCTGCGGCTGCCGAGCCCGGTGATCGCCTCGAGTCCGGTAGGCACGCAGCTGGTCCGGTTGCCGACGTGGCTGTGGCTGGATCGGGCGATGTGGCAGCCGCGCTCGGCGATGGCGTCGGTGCCCGCGGTGTCGGTCACCGCGACCGCGATCCCGACATCGGTGTCGTGGTCCACCGGCGACGGAGCCACGGTGACCTGTACTGGTCCCGGAACCCCGTTCCCGGCCGGCGGTGCAGCGCAGGCCACGTCGCCGGATTGCGGACACACCTACCAGAGATCCTCGGCCGGCAGCCCCGGTGACCGGTTCCCGATCACCGCCACGGTGTCCTGGCGCATCACCTGGGCCGGCGGCGGAGCCGCAGGCGCGTTCCCGGACCTGACCACCAGCGCCGCCGCTGCACTGCGGGTCGCGGAAGCGCAGGCGCTCGGCACCGGATAAGTCCCGCGCACCGTCCCCGCACCACCCGACTTCCGTTTCCTGATCCCGTTTTCGCGCACACCGCAGATTCCACGGGCACGGGCGAGCTACACCTGGAGGGACCTCATCGTGAACAGCACCGACACTCCCGCGCGCGGCCAGAAACGCGTCGGTGCATCGGCGCCGGCGTCGTGGCTGGACCGCACCGGCGCACCCGCCACACCGACGTCCCGGCGCCCGCGGAAAGTGCCGCATCTGGCTGCCGGGGCACTGCTCGTCGTGCTCTGCGCCGGCGGAACCGTCTGGTGGACCACCAGCACCCAGGACCGGACGCCGACCCTGGCCGTGGCCAGGCCGGTCACCGTCGGGCACGTGCTGACCAGCGCTGACCTGCGCACCGTCGACGTCTCCGCATCGCCGGGCACCGCACTCGTCCCGGCCGATGAGGCTGCCAGCGTTCTCGGGCGGCCGATGGCGACCAACCTCGGGCCCGGAGCCCTGTTGACCCCGGACGCCGTCGGCGCCGCCCAGCTACCCGCACCCGGGCGCGCGATCGTCGCGGTCGGGGTCAAGCCCGGCCAATTCCCGCCCGCACTGACCGCCGGCACCCCGATCACCGTGATCGTCACTGCCGCCCCGACGCAGCCTGCGACTACCGCGCAGGGACCGGCGGCGGGCACGACCTGGCGCGCCACCGTGGTCGATGTCGCACCGGCGGCTACGGACCAGACCAGTGTGGTCTCGCTCGACCTCACGACCACCGACGCCGAGGCGCTGGCCCAGGTCCCGGCCGGTCAGCTCGCCCTGGTGATGCAGCCCGCGGGCGGTGGCCGCTGATGCTGATCGCGTTGTGCTCCGTCCACGGCTCGCCGGGCGTGACCACCCTGGCCGTCGCCCTCGCCACCCACTGGCCCGAGGTCGCCCATAGCCGCCGGCTGGTCGCCGAGATCGACCCGGCCGGCGGCGACCTGGCGATGCGGTTACATCTGCCGACCACGCCCGGACTGGCCAGCCTCGCCGCCGCCGCACGCCGGCAGCCGCGCCCCGAACTCGTCTGGGAACACACCCACGCACTGGCTAGTGGCGCGCGGGTGCTCCTCGCCCCGCCCGGCAGCGGGCACGCGCGCGCCGCCCTGCACATCCTGACCGGCGCCGCCCAGCAGCTGCTGCCCGCCGCCGCCCGCCAGCCCGGAGTCGTGGTGCTGGCCGACTGCGGCCGTGTTGATCCCGGCACCCCGGCCGAGGCGATCGCGCGCCAGGCGGACGCCCTCGTTCTTCTCACGGGTACTCGCGGCGAGGACCTCGCCCACACCGCGGCACGGCTGAGCGAGCTGGCTCGCTGGACGCCACGGCCTGGCCTGCTGCTCACCGGCGACGGCTACCCGACCGCCGAGGTCGAACGCGAGCTCGGCGTGCCGACCATCGGGCGCCTCCCCCACGATCCGGCCGCCGCGGCCACCCTGACCGGCCACCAACCACCACACACGCGCCGCCGCCGAACCGACGGACTCGCCCGCCACGTCGCCGCGCTCGCACGCAGTCTGGCAACACCCGCCTCCGCTGCCGTTGCGCCGGCTGCCACGGCCGCAGACATGACCGGTTCGGCTGGTGCGGCTGCCGGTCAGCAGCGCACGGCCGATGGGACCATCGTCCCGCCTTCCCGCGCCGACCTGTCTCGCGGGCGTCGGCAGCCACCAGCCGGTGACCTGTCCCGCGGCAGCAGTCCGTCGTCCCCGACCGGGCCGGAGCCGCGGCCATGACGGCGAGCAGGCGCCCCACTGAACCGTCCACGGCCGCCATCGGCGCCGAGCAGCGGCTGCACACGCGGCTGCGGCGGGCCCTCGCCTCGGAGCTGCCCGCACGCGTCGAGGCCGAGACGGGGCCGGCAGCGGGTCCGCTTCCGCTGGCGCGGCGGCGAGAGATCGGCCGCGAGGTCCTCGACGGCGCGATCGCCGCGCACAGCGAGGCCGAGCTGGTCGCCGGTCGCGAACTGGTGGACTCCGGCAAGGAGCAGGGGCTCGTCGAGCAGGTGCTGGACGAGGTGTTCGGCCTCGGCGGCCTGCAGCCGCTGCTGGACGACCCGACGGTGGAGACGATCGCGGTCAACCGCTACGACCGGGTCTTCCTCCAGCACACCGACGGCCGCCGCACGGCGGCCGCCCCGGTCGCGGCCTCCAACGACGAGCTGACGGACCTGATCCGGACTTTGGCCGCGCGGGCGTCTTCGGAGGAGCGCCGCTTCGATCGCGGCTCACCCGCCCTGAACCTCCAGTTGCCGGGTGGCGAAAGGCTTTTCGCCGTGCTCGGGCTGACCGCGGGCGGGGTGACGGCGTGCACGATCCGCCGGCACGGCTACCTGACCGCAACCCTCGCCCAGCTGCGCCGCCGCGGCACCCTCGATGCCGGCTTGGAGCGCTTCCTGCGCGCGATCGTGCGGGCCCGCAAGAACACGCTGATCACCGGCGGCACCGGCGTCGGGAAAACCACGATGCTGCGCGCGCTGGCCGACGAGATGGATCCGCTGGAACGCCTCGTCACCATCGAGGACGCCTTCGAGCTCGGCCTCGGGCTGGATCCCGTGCGGCACGCCGACGTCACCGCGTTGCAGGCGCGCGAGGCCAATGTGGAGGGCGAGGGCGCGATCGATCAGGCCGAGCTCGTTCGCTGGGGCCTGCGGATGAGCCCGGACCGGGTGATCGTCGGCGAGATCCGCGGGCCAGAGGTCATCCCGATGTGCAACGCCATGTCCCAGGGCAACGACGGCTCCATGGCCACCCTCCACGCGAGCAGCTCGAAGATCGCGTTCACCCGGCTCGCCTCTTACGCCGCGCAGGGGCCCGAGCGGCTGCCGCTGGAAGCCACCGCCCTGCTCGTCGCCTCGGCGGTGCACTTCGTCGTGCACCTCGATCGCGCTGCCGACCGCACGACCCGGGTCATCTCGTCCATCCGCGAGGTCGTCGACGCCGAGGCCGGTTCGGTGATCTCCAACGAGGTCTACCGCCGCGGCCCGGACCGCCGCGCGGCGCCGGTGGCCGGGGCGTTGCGCGCGGACACCCTCGACGACCTGGTCGCGGCCGGATTCGACCCCGACCTGCTCTGCCGCCCGGAGGGCTGGTGGACGCCATGAGCCCCGCCACCACCACGATCACCGCCGCCACCCTCGGGCTGGGGACCGCCGCCGGCGTCATCCTGATCGTCGCCGCCTGGCGCCGAACCCCGTCGCCATCGGCACCTTCGCGCGGTGCCCGGCTGGTTCGTGCCCTCCGGGGCCGGGCCGACGACCGCCGCGCCCTGGCGCGCCTGACGACGGCGGTCGCCGCGGGCACGGGGACCGGGGCCGTGACCGGGTGGGTGGCCGGCGCGGTGCTGGCCGCCGCGGCCGTCTGGTTCCTGCCGCGGCTGGTCGGCCCGGACCGCGCCCATCACCGGCGGGTCGCGCGGATCGAGGCGATCGCCTCCTGGACGGAGATGCTGCGCGACGTGCTCTCTGCGGCGGCCGGGCTCGAGCAAGCCATCCTCGCCACGGCCCCGCTCGCACCCGCGGCGATCCGCGGCGAGGTTGCCACCCTCACCGCGCGCCTGGAAAGCGGGCAGCGCCTTGCGCCGGCGCTGCGGGCCCTGGCGGGCGAGCTGGACGACCCGACCGCCGACCTCGTCCTCGCCGCCCTCATCCTCGCCGCCGAGCACCAGGCCCGCCAGCTCGGCGACCTGCTCAGCTCCCTGGCCACCACCGCCCGCGGGCAAGCCGCGATGCGGATGCGGGTCGAGACTGGGCGGGCCCGGAGCCGCACCTCGGTGCGGGTCATCGTCGCCACCACCGTCGCCTTCGCCGCCGCGGTCGTGCTGTTCAACCGCGCCTACCTCGACGTCTACAACACCGCCACCGGCCAGGTCGTCCTGCTGCTCATCGGCGGCCTGTTCGCCGCCGGATTCGCCTGGCTCGCCCGCATCGCCACCAGCGGCCGACAGACCCGGGTACTGGCCATGGACGCCCCGGACGCGACCGGAACACGCGACGGCGACGAGCCGATCGCTGGGGGAGGTGAGCGCTCGTGATCCCCGCACTCCTGCTGGGCGCCGGTGCCGGCGTCGGCTGGTGGCTGCTGCTGACCTGGATCCTGCCTGTCCGCCCGGCCCTGCACGACCGGCTCGCCCAGCTGCGCACCCGAACACCGGCCGCGCCGATCGTCGTTGCGGACGACGCCTCCTGGGCCATTGCCTGGGTGCGGATGTTCGCGCCTGGCCTGCGGAAGCTCGGACTGCCTGGCGCACGGATCGAGGCCGATCTGCGGATCACCGGCCGCGGCACCGACACCCACCTCGCCGCCAAAGCCCTGCTCACCATCGCCGGGCTACTGACCCCGTGGCTCCTGCAAGCCCTCCTCGCCCTCGGTGAACTCTCGCTGGACGTCGAGGTTCCGCTGCTGGCCGGGCTGGTACTCGCCGCCCTGGGGTTCCTGACCCCTGATCTCGACGTCCGCGCCAAGGCCACCCGGCTGCGGCGCGAGTTCCGCGACGCGCTCTCGGCGTTCCTCGACCTCGTCGGAATCACCCTCGCCGGCGGCGCTGGCGTCGAAGCCGCCCTCGGCGACGCCTCGGCTGTGGGAGCGGGCCCCGCATTCGAGGCGATCCGCCGCGCCCTGCGCACCGCACAGCTGACCCGCACCACCCCGTGGACCACACTGCGCCGGCTCGGCGAGGAACTCGACATCACCGAACTGGCCGAACTCGCCGCATCGATCTCCCTGGCCGGTACCGAAGGCGCCCGCGTCCGTGCCTCGCTGGCCGCGAAAGCCCAAGCCCTGCGCACCCACCAGGTCACCGACGCCGAAACCGACGCCCAGGCCGCCACCGAACGCATGGCCCTACCGGTCACGGTGCTGTTCCTCGGATTCCTGGGATTTATCGCCTACCCCGCGGTGATCCAAGTCCTCAATGGCCTCTGACCGCTCCGTGTCCCCACCTCGACCCCGCGAAAGGCATTGAACCACAACGGAAAGAAGACACCACCATGTTGCACCACATCCGGACACTCTGGGAACTGACACGAGCACGCATCACCCTGCTGCGCGCCGAGCCGGAACGCGGAGAGATCACCACCACGGTCATCGTCACCGCCCTGATGGCCATCGCCGCGATCGCCATCATCGCGATCATTGTGGCGAAATTGGTCCAAAAGGCGGAATCCATCGACCTCGGGCTGGGCTGACATGCTCGGCAGGCCCGCCCGAGTCCCGCGCTTGCCGGCTCGAGTGCGGCGCGCTGTTGCGGGCGATCGGGGATCGGTGACCGTCGAGCTGGTGATCGCGACGCCATTGCTGCTGCTGGCGCTGCTGACGATCATCCAGTTCGCGCTGTGGTCCCACGCCACCCACGTCGCGCAGGCCGCCGCGTCCCAGGCGCTGGCGGCGGCTCGCGTGCAGGACGGCAGCAGCAGCGCCGGACACGCCGCGGGGCAGAGGCTGCTCGACGATCTCGCCGCGGGCCCGCTGCGCGACCCGCAGATCGACCTCACGCGGACCGCGACCTCGGCGACGGTGAGCATCCACGGCGAGGCGACCGCCGTCCTGCCCGGTGTGCACCTGCCCGTGCACGCCGAAGCCGCTGGGCCCCTGGAGAGGTTTGTCGGCACGCGGGCTGACGCCGTGTCCTGAGACCCCGTGTTGCGGCAGACATTCGACGCTTGGCCGAAAGGAAAGACCCGATGACACAGCAAGAACTGCGCACGACAGGGTCACCGGTGCAGGCAGCCATGTTTCCGGACGGGCCGGATTCGGTGCTGCGCAACCCCGATGTCTCCGAGACGCAATGGCACCGGGAACTTGTCCGCGCCGCGGTGTATCCGTGGCTCTTCCTCACCGAACTCGCCGGGATTCTGCTGCTCGTGCTCGCCGGGGTGCTCGGCGACGGTGTCGCCTCGGTGCTCGCGCTGAGCGCGGGAATCCTGACCGTGAGCGGGAGCGTGCTGGCCGGCTGGCATCGTGCCAGCCGCATCGAGTCCGACCACCGGCACGGCCCGGCGCGTCCCTGTCGTCTGGACCGGGTGCGGGGAGAGTTCTTTCTCCGTAGCCGCGACTTCAGCGGCCTCGGCACCGCGAGTGTGGCGGCACGGACGCTGTTCGCCGGCGTGGACGAGCTCTACCGCAGCCCGGCTCGCGACTGGATCGACCCGGCGCTGTGCGCCGAGGTGCATCGGGTGGCGTGGCAGGCGTTGTGCTGCCTGGACCGCACACGCGGCGCCCGCGGGCTCGCCGTGGAACTCGCCGCCGACCCCGATTCCGCGGTCGGCGACCTGGCCGTCGCGGCGCGCCACGCCGTGACCGCCATCGACGATGCGCTGGATGAGGTCGTGGGCCACATCCACGGCTGCCTGGTGCTGACTCGCGCCTGGGAGGCAAAACTGCGGCACACCGACCTCACCGCCCGGGCCGAACACACGCTCGCCGGCCTTCCCGGGCCCGACCAGCTGCGGCGACTGTCCGAGGCCGCCGAAGCACTGCCCCAAGCCGTGTTCGCCTACATCACCGCGGCCCGCGACGTCACCGACGCCGGACCATTCCCCTGGGAACAGCCCACCCGGTCCCGGCCGCGCCGTAGCCGGGCCCTCCGGTCCCGCCTCGGCACACCGTTCGCGAGGACGCCAGCCGGACATCCTCGAACCGGCGACGGCCTGCCGTGACCGCAGCGGCACCAGCGCAGACGTCGCGGCACCGGTGGTGGGCCGGCGACCGCGGTTCGGTGACGGCCGAGGCCGTGCTGCTCACCCCGATTCTGGTGCTGCTGCTGGTGTTCATCGCGGTCGTGATCCATCGCGGTGTCGACGCCCGGCTGCGCCTCGACGACGTCGCGCACCAGGCCGCGCGCGCCGCCAGCCTGCAACGCACCACCACCGCGGCAACCACAGCCGCCCGCGACACGGCCACGTCCGCGCTCACGCAGGCCGGGATCGCCTGCCACGGCGTGTCGACCAGCACCACGACGACGGCCACCCCGGGCGGGACGGTCATCGTCGTCGTGGCATGCACCGTCGATGTCGGCCAGGCCCTGCTGCTCGGCGTGGCGAGCCGGACCCTGCAGGCCACTGCGACCGAAGTCATCGACACCTACCGATCCGAAGCCCAGCCCGGACAGTCCCGATGAGCGCGTCAGCGCGCTTACCCCGCGCCCGCGAGGCAGGCACGGACCTGGCGTGCGGTCAGCGTCCGGTGCTCGAGCAGCCCCGCCGCGACGTGGCCGATCTGCGGCCAGTGCCGGTTGATCAGATCCCGCGCGATGTCTGCCCACGGGTCGGCCTGTCGGGCGGGGAGCCCGTAGGCCTGGCGCGCCTGCGCGATGAGCGCCAGGTCGTCGTGGCCGCCGTGCAGGTAGGCGTCGAGCGTGATGTCCTCGGGCGTCAGATCCTCCCGCCGCAGCTCGACCGTGCTGGTGGTGTCGAGGACGTGGCGGGCTTGGGCCAGCGGTCCGGCGTGCGCGACCACCGCGACCGAGGACAGGTCCACCGGGCGCGGCCGGACCGCGGTGAACCCGGCTCGTCCGGTGCCTCGGGGACGCAGGGTGACGTAGCGCAGCGCACGGCCCTGCAGCACGTAGACGACCGCGTGACCGGCCTCGTGCCAGGCGGTCAACACGTCCTCTCGCGACGGTGTGGACGGATGGGGCGCGTCGGTCACACCGGACAGTCTGCTCGACCGCCTGGCGCATCCTGCCGGGGCCCGCGCGGCTCGTCTGGGTGGCGCGCGCGGGTCTGGTGGCGGGCCGAGGACGGACGGGTCTCGGCATTCGTCGTCGTCTTGCTGATCGGCATCCTCGCTCTCGCCGGTCTGGGCCTGGACGGCGGGCTCGCGTTGGCGGCGAAAGTCCGGGTCACCGGCCAGGCGGAGTCTGCGGCCCGCGCCGGCGCCCAGGCGATCGACCTCGGCCTCTACCGCGCCACCGGTCGGCTCCGGCTCCGTCCCGCGCAGGCCGACGCGCTCGCCCGCGGCTACCTCGCCGGGATCGGCGCCACCGGCACCGTCACCGTCGCCGGCGACACCGTGACCGTCACCGTCACGACCGCCCAGCCGACCCAGCTGCTCTCGCTGATCGGCGTGCGCCAGATCCGCGCGCACGGCACCGGATCCGCCCACCCGCAACTCGGCGTGTCCGGCCTCGAGCGCTGACCCGCAGGCAGAACCCCAGCAAGGAGAAGGGAAACCGGCATGGTCACATCGGACGAGGAGATCACCCGCCGCCTCACCGAAACCGACACCGCGCGTAGCGCCCGCCGGCAGCAGGCGGCCACCATCGTGGGCGAGCTGGCCCGCCGGCACACCGAGCTGGCCGGGACACTCGCCGAGCTCGAACGAGAGCTCGGCGAGGCGTTGACCGCGGCCGGCGACGTCATCGACATTCCCGAGCTGTCCGCGGTCACCGACGTCGCCGCCGACGACCTGACGCGCTGGCGCGACCAGGCGGCCAAGCCCGCCCGCAGCGGCAAGCGCAAGCGCCCTAACACCAGAGGTGACACCACCGGCTCCACCAAGCAGACGGCAACCGCGCCGCGCGCCGCCCGACGGGTCGCACCGGCACCGCCGGACGCGGTCCAGCCCGTCGGCAGCGCGTCGGCCGCGGCCGGCGTGGGGAGCAGCTGATGACCGCGCCGTCCGGCTGCACGCGGATCGTTCGCACCGCACGGCTTGTCGGCCGGCTGGTGCGCGGGCTGCTCGCGGCTACGCTGCTGGCCGCCCTGGTGGCCGGGCTTCCCGCCGCACTGATCGTCGGCGTGGGCTGGCCCCTGCCGGCCCACGTCCCGAGCCTGGATGAGGTCGGCGCCGTGCTGATGGCGCCGATGTCGGCGCATGTCCTGCTCGACACGCTCGCGTGCCTGGCCTGGCTGCTGTGGCTGGCATTCGTCGTCGACGTCGCTGGCTGCGCCGTCGACGTCGCCCGGGGTGCCCGGTGGGCGCACCTGCGGCGGCAGCGTGGGCCGGTGCGACGGATCGCGGCCGGGCTCGTCGGCGCCGTGTTGATCGCCGTGCTGGGCCGTACCGCCACCGCCGCACCCGCCGTGCCTACGGGCGCAGCACGCCCCGGCGGGAACACCTCGCTCGTCGCGACTGCGCCCAACAAGACCGTGCCGACCACCGTCATGCCGATCGCAGGTGAGCACACCGGGATGCCGCTGACTGAGCACCGGGCATCGGCCGAGCCAGGAACCGAACGTGTCCGGCCGCCGGAGGACGGGGTGTACGACTCGCTGTGGCGGGTCGCGCAGCGCTGCCTGGGCGACGGGGACCGGTGGCCGGAGATCTGGGCCCTCAATGAGGGCAGCACGCAGCCGGGCGGGCGGGTGCTGACCAACCCGAACCTGATCCATCCCGGCGACCGTCTCCGCCTCCCCGGGAGCGGCTCGCCCGCAGCCCCCGCGGTAGCGCCGCGGCCCGCGCCGGCCAATTCGCCGTCACCCGCGACCGAGCCCGCGCCGCCGACGCCCAGCACCACCGCGCCACCGCCTGCCGAACCGCCCTCGCCCGCCGCGCCGACTAGCGCCCCTACGGCGGGCGAGCCCGCCGCCGGGGCGGCGTCGTGGGATGGCGGCGAGGTGTTCGTCAGCCTAGGCCTGGCCGCGGCCGTCAGCGCGCTGCTGCTGCTCGCTCGGCGTCGCCGCCACGCCCGCTACCAGCCCGGCAGCGGCCGCCGCCACGACGACCTGCCGGTCGCGCCCGTGGTGTATCAGCTGCGGCTGGCCCACCTGCGCGCCCAGCACCACGACGATGACGCCGACTTGGACACCGAGCCCGACGCCGAGCCGCAGGCCGAGACCGGCCACGTGCTCGACGACCCTGCCGCACGCGAGCACCGCCACAAAACAGCTCAGGTCACCGCGGCCCCCGGCGACGCAGCCCAGCTGCGTGTGCTCGCGCCTCGTATCCGGCGGGTGGTCGCCGGGCGGCCTGGCAGCGGAGGGGCGGCATCGACAGCGGTGGTGGACATCGCGCTCGACGCGACCGCCTCCGGCGTCGACGGCGCGACGACCAACGCCGCAGCCGGTGGGGGAGTGCGGGTTGCTCTCGATCTGGCCCGCGTCCACGGCCTCGGCCTCGTCGGGCCCGGCGGCTACGCCGCGGCCCGCGCGCTGCTGCTCACGATCATCACCGCGCCGAGGAGCGGGCCGGCGCCGCGGGTGCTCGTACCCGACGATGACCTGGCGCGCCTGCTGGGCGTGCCGGTGCCCGCCACCGGCCTCCCGGACACCGTCACCGTCGTGGCCGACCTCAACACCGCGCTCGCCACCCTCGGAATGCCGGATACCGCAGCGCCACGGCCCGCCGTTCTGGTCGCGGCACCACCCACTGAACCGGACCGGCAGGCGAGGCTGCAGCAGCTGCTAGACAACGGCGCCCAGCACGGGCTCAGCGCGCTGCTGCTGGGCCAATGGCGCGCCGGCGTGACCGCCTACGTCACCGCCCGCGGCGTCATCTCTGCGACCGACCCAGGTGTCGGTGAACCCCTGCGCGGCACCCGCGCCTTCACCCTGCCCGAGACCGCCACACGCGACCTGCTTGCTTTCCTGCACGCCACTCAGCCCGAGGAGGCTGCCCACGGCGAACCCGGCGCCGGGCCCGACTATGACGCGGCGGCGACTCTGCCCACGCAGCACCCGACGGCGACGCCGCCGAAGGCCGCACCCGCCCATCCCGACAACTCGCCGGCTGTCTCCGCGCGTCTGGAAATCACCTCAGGTCCGGCCGTAGCGGAACCATCGCCTGCCGCGTCCGGGGAAACCGGCGGCGACCCGCGCCCGCTGCCGCAGCCGGCCGACGACACGGAGCCGGGAACACCCGCACCGCTCGCCTTGACGGTGTTCGGCGCCCCCGCCCTGCGCTGGCGGCCCGAACCCGGACGGTCCGGGCGCGAGCCGCAGGACCTGTCCGGCGTGCTGAGCAGCCGGCCTGTCGAATTGCTGGTGTTTCTGGCCGTGCACCCCGGCGGGGTGTCCCGGGACGCGATCATCGACGCGCTCTGGCCCGGCGAACCACCCCGCAACCCCGCCAGCGTGCTGCGCACCATCCTCTCGCGAATCCGCCGCGCCCTCGACACCGCCACCCACGGCGCCGCCGGCGACCTGGTCCATGCCGAGCACGGCCAGTACCAGCTCGCCCCCGCGGTCGTGGACGTGGACTACTGGGACTTCGCCGACGCCGTCACCCGCCGCCGCACCGCCACCACAGCCGAGGCGCGCACCGACGCCTACGAGGCGATCGTGGCCCACTACGGCGGCCCCCTCGCCGACGGCCTGGACTCCGACTGGCTGGTCGCAGCGCGGGAAGCGACGCGCCGCGACGCCCTCGACGCCGTGGCCGCGCTCGCCCGAGCCCGCGTCGAGACCGACCCGGACCACACCCTGGATCTGCTGGAGACCGCCCGCGCGTTCGACCCGCACAACGAACTGCTCTACCGCGACATCATGCGCCTGCAGCACGCCCTCGGCCGGCACGACACCATCTCCCGCACCCTGACCCTTCTCCAGACCCGGCTCGCCGAAATCGACGCCACACCGACCGCCGGCACCATCGACCTCGCCGAGCGGCTGCGCGCCCGCAATACCGGAATCCCCGTCGATGACATCACCCGATCCACGGCGTCATGAATGAGCAATCCACCGCACTCGACAACGCCTCGGCCCCACCGTGATCGAGACGTAGGTTGCACACCACAAAGGCAATCGTGCAGAACAGCGAAATACCTCGATTTCGAACCACGATCTCGTTCGCGCCGATGCTAACGTCGGCTGTGGTGGCACAACCGTCGACGGCGAAGAAAAAGAATCTCGTGCACGTAGTCCCGTATTCCACGGCAATGCCGACATTCTCAAGTACCGAGTGGCGTGTGCGGTTGTCGCGCGCGGCGCGGACACGACGACGTCGTATCCGCACCCACCGCACCGCTCGAGACGCCGACGTCCTGGACACCGGGCATTGCGTCCCCGGATGGCCGCCCGCAGCCATGGACGCCGTCGCGAACCGCGCCATGTGCGACTGCCGGCCGTGGGGCCGCCCACCCGGCCGATCAGCCTCGCACCCCGGTATCCGACCAAGGCGGATCCCCCGGTCTCGAACGTCTCCGCAGCTCACACCCCCTGCAGGGGGATCCACCGGTGTCCCAGACTCGCTTGACACCAAGCAGGTAAACACATCAGGCCCGGCAGCGATGCTATGCGGCTGGCCTAACCGGTTCTCCTGGGCAACTCTGGTGCCTCGCTCGCCTGCTCGCGACCTCCTGTCCTCCTTTTATTTTACTTATCCTCTGTTTATCTGCAGCTACACTCGTCGCCGGCGTTCCCATTCTGACGGGTTCTGTAATGGCGTGACCTGCGCAAACGTGACCGGAAAATGCATGCTTTCCGCCGAAAGCTGGCCAAAATTCCCCGAATTTGTTCCGGAAAACTATTGCGTGGCAGTGCGGCATCGAGTTACGTTTGTCGTGTCACCGGGAAAGCGGAAAACCAAAATAGGCGACCGCCCCGAATGTGAACCCACAGCGTTTACCGCCCGCCGCGCCATTGTTAAAAAAGGCGCCTTCCGTGAATCCACCCGATGTCGCCCGCACATTCCGCGAAAGGAACTGCCGATGACCACGCCAGCCACGACTCCGGCCCCGGGCGCCGCGCCCGCCGCCCCGGGCGCGGCGACCCGGCTGCCCAGCGGCGAACTCCGCCGCATGGTCGCCGAACAACTGGCCAGCGACCCGACCGCCGCACTGACCCCCGGTGCCATCGCGGCCAAACTCGGCGGCAAGTCGTCCGGGGCGGTCGGGAACGCCCTGGCGACCCTGGAATCACGCGGGGAAGCCGAACGGGTCGGCATCAATCCGGTCACCTACCGCGCGACCAGCACCACGGCCGACGCCGCGAAAACAGCGACCGTCAACCCGCGCGGCACCACACCCGCACCGCCCCCGCCCGCCCCGTCCGCGCCGCCCGTTGCCCCGCCTGCCGCGCCCACCGTGGTGACCGGTCCGGTGCGCCGACCCAACGGGCAGATGTACCACCCGCGAAAACTGGGCGGGATGTCGGACGTGACCGCGTTGCGCACGCTGCGGGAGGCGGGGGTGTTCGCGCTCGTGTACGGCCCACCCGGAACCGGGAAAACCTCGCTCATCGAGGCAGCGTTCCCCGACTTGGTCACGCTCCAGGGCGACAGTGGCACGGTGGTCGACGACTTTGTCGGTTCCTACACACAAACCCCGGACGGCTACGAGTTCTGCTACGGCCCGCTCGTGACCGCGATGCGGGAAGGGCGGCCGCTGTTCATCGACGACGCCACCCTCATCCCGCCGACCGAGCTGGCCGTGGTGTACCCCGCGATGGACGGGCGCGGACAGATCACCATCAAGTCCTACAAGGGTGAAGTGGTGGACGCCGCCGACGGGTTCTACGTCGTGGCCGGACACAACCCCGGGGTGCACGGCGCGGTCCTCACCGATGCGCTGTCATCGCGGTTCGGCGCCCAGATCAAGGTGTCCACCGACTACGACCTCGCCCTTCAGCTGAAGGTCGATGAGAAGGCCGTGCGGGTGGCGAAGAACCTCGCCCTACGTCAGGAAAAAGGCGAGATCGGGTGGGCGCCGCAACTGCGCGAGCTGCTCGAATTCGCCCGCATCTCCCGCGCTGTCGGTGCCGACTTCGCCGCCGGGAACCTGATCGGCGTCGCGCCGGAGGAGGACCGCGAGGTGGTCGCCGTGGCGGTGCGGAACGTGTTCGGTGCCAACGTCATCCCGCTGGCCCTCGGGTCGCAGTTCTAGCCCGCCGACCGTCCGGAAAGGACACAACTACGATGACCGCCCACGTGGCCACACCGACCGCCAACCCGACCGCGATGTTTCCCGCCGCCCCCGCGTGGCTGACCCTGTCGGCCGCGTTCGGGAACGAGGTTCCCGCCATCGCCGACCGCGACGACCTCGTGGTCACCGTTGCCCCCGGAGCGGGCAACGGCGCGCCCGCCTGTTTCTTCCCCGACCTCGCCACCATCGAGGTCGACGGCGTGCACCTCGCCCCCGGGGTCGACCCGGCCACCGTCGAACCGCACCGGATCGGGGACCGCAAACGCTACCGCACCATCTGGGGACTGCTGACCCACGAATGCGGCCACGCCCGCCACTCCCGCTGGCGCGCACCCGACGACGCACCCCCGGGCGCGGCGGCGGCCGCCGACTTGCTGGAAGAGTCCCGCATGGAAGCGCGGCACGTGCGCCGCCGACCCGACGACCGGTACTGGCTGCGCGCCAGCGCCACCAACCTCATCCTCGCCGACACCAAAGCCAACAACCCCGCCGCCGCACCACAAATGACCGCACAGGGCGCCGCCCGCAGCGCCGCGCTGCTACTGGCCCGAGTGGACGGTGGCATCCTCAACCGCCGCGAAGTCGCCCCGGTCACCCGGGTGGTGCGCTCCGTTCTCGGCACGAACACCCTCGCGAAACTGCGCCGCATCTGGCGCGCCGCACACCGCACCGCCGACGACGACGCCACCAGGATGATCGAACTCGGGCGGCGCTGGTGCGAGGCCCTGGGCACCGACCCCACCCAACCACCCGCGCCCGATCCCGCCGCCAGTAGCGGTACCGGCGCGCCGTCGCCCCTGGCGAGTGCGATCACCCGCGCCGTCACCGCGATCGGCCGCGCGGTCGCTGCCGAACCGGCCCCCACCGACCCCGTCACCGACGCGATGAACGCCCGCGCCGCCGACGACAAGGCACGCCAGCAGGCGCACACCGACGCCACCACGGTCTTCGACGGAAACCCCGGACCGGGCAGCGCCACACCCGGACCACGGCGCAAGCACATCCAGCGCACCCGCGCGCCCCTGGCCGAGGAAGCCACCGCCGCACGCCACCTCGCCCGGGTGTTGACCACCGCCGGAGTCCGCGACCGCACGGCCACCAAAACCACCTCGCGGGTGCCACCGGGACGGCTGCGGATGCGCGGGGCGATCAACGCCGACGCGCAACGGGCGGCGGGCGCGATGCCCAGTGCCGAACCCTTCACCCGGACCACCCGCACCACCGTGCCCACC
The DNA here is from genome assembly GCF_900105945.1 of Amycolatopsis tolypomycina. NCBI lineage: Bacteria > Bacillati > Actinomycetota > Actinomycetes > Pseudonocardiales > Pseudonocardiaceae > Amycolatopsis > Amycolatopsis tolypomycina. The sequence goes on from NZ_FNSO01000003.1 coordinate 816,870, forward strand.
CCGCCGCTACGGCTTGGCATCGCGTGCGACGTGACCGGATCGATGGGGGCGTTCGCGGGGCCCGCCGCGTCGGCTGCCTGGATCCTCGCCCACGCCGCCCGCCACGCCACGGTGCCCGCCACCACCGCCACGGTGACCTTCGGCCGGGGCGAGGTGCACCCGCTCACCCATCCCGGGACCGCCCCGGCCCGGGTGAGTGTGTTCAACGCCAAAGGCGGCTCGCACCCGATCGACACCGCGATCAGCGCACTCGACGGGGCGCTCGGCCTGTCCCGTCCCGACGCCGCCCGCCTGCTGGTGGTGATCAGCGACGGCGCCTTCGAACGCAGCACGAAGGAACCGGGGCAGGCGATGCTCGACCGCCTGCGCGCCACGGGCTGCGCCGTGCTGTGGCTGACCCCCGACAGCCCCCACACCGCCCCGATGCGCGGGGCCACCGTGCACACCCTGACCGACCCCGCCGCCACCGCCCGCGCCATTGGACAGGCCGCCACGGCCGCGCTGCGCGCCACCCGCTGAACCACCGCCCCGGGGCGGACACCATCCGCCCCGGGGCGACCAAAACCCCACGACCGCAAGGAAAGGAAGCGCCAGCCATGACCACCTCAAAGCCCAACGAGGTCCGTGACCTCTCCGACAACGACATCCTGCGCGCGGCGCTCATGACCGCCACCTGGGCCGCCCACGAGGTCTTGCTGGACCCCGACGACCTCGCCACGGCACGCACGCAGGGCCACCCGCTGCGGATCATTCATTTGCCCGACGGGCGAATCCTGGTCACCGCCGCGCATGCGCCCACCTGCCCGCTGATCACCAGCGGCGGCCAGTCGCTCTGCGACGACCTCAACTGCGAGTGACCGACCACCGAAGCAATCCCACCGCCACCCACTGCCCCGAATACCCGTGAGGTGATCACCATGTACCGCAACGACATTACGACCGTCGGCGCGCTGATCGCGGCCCTCGACCGCTACGACCCCGACACCCCCGTCCGGTTCGCCACCCAACCCGACCACCCGTTCGCGCACACCCTCGGGCACGTCGTGTGCACGCCGGACGACACCGACGCCGACGGCGCCCCGCGCACCGAGCCGCGCGTGGTGTGGCTCGGTATCGACGAGCAGGAGGGCTACCTGCCCGCATCCGCCGCCGACGCGCTGGGCTGGTCGCGATGAACCCGACGAAGCCCGCCTTCTGTGCGACATGCCGCGCCTACGACTGGAATGAGCAGCACATCTGCGTGGACTACAACGGCCAGCCGTGCGCGCAATGCGGCGAGCCCACACTGATCGCCCAGATCGGTGCGCCCGGCTACGGCACGGTGCGCGTATGCCGGGCCGGACACGAGGAAGAGCTGACCCCGTGCGGGATTCTGGACATCTGGGCCGTGATGTGACGACACCGCACCGCCCAGCAGAACTCCCACCCGGCCTCGCAGAGAGCCGCAACCGCGCCGGCACTCGCCCCCAACCAACCCCTCGTCCCGCCGCCTCGCGCCGGGATAGTCGAAAGGACACCGCGTCATCATGACCACGCGTATACAGCGAATAGCCGCCGCTGCATTCGCCCTGACCGCCGAGCTGGACGGGTCGTGGGGACTGGCGACCGGCCGCTACGTCCGCCGCGACGTCGACCTGTGGCGGGCGCTGCTGCTCGTCGGCCCGGCAGGTGAGGTTCTCCGCGTTCACCAGGTCTACGGCGACCACCCCTGGGCCTACCACCTCCAGCCCATTCTCCCCGAGGACGAAGACCGAGACGCCACAGGATGGAACGGACAGCAGCACGGCATCGACCGCCCATGGAGGAACCCGCGAGGGTGGTCTTTCCCTGCTGATCGCAACCCGCACGGCATCACCATTCCGGTCAACGCCCCGGCCCGCGAGGCAGCCGAACTTCTCGAGATGACGGTCCTGCCCGACTACCGCTACTGGTCGAAACGAATCCGGGCCCGCAACGCACACCGCCAGGAACGGCTGCAGAACGACCTCACGCAAGCCGTCGAGATGGCGCACCGATTCGGCGGACCGGTCAACGTCGTATCCCGACGCTACAGCGACAAAACCACAAGCAAGCTGCCCGACGGCCGCTCGGAAATCACCCTCTACACCGCTTCGCCGCGCGTGGAGATGCGGTTCGTCGTCCACCGCGACCGCGCCATGACCATCGCACCCGATCTGGCCCGCCTCTTGGGTTTCCTCCCGTCCTGACCACCCCCAGAGCAAGGAGGCACCGCGATGCCGCGCCACGTGCACCAGCCACGAGCGACAACCACCACCGACGCGACCGCCTCACCGATCGGCGACGTCGTCGACCGCAGCACGGGCCTCCCGCGCCTGCTCACCCGCAAATGCGAGACGTGCATCTTCCGCCCCGGCAACCTCATGCACCTGAACGACGGCGCACGCGACGACATGGTCCGCGCCGCGCTGGCCAGCGACAGCTGGATCGTCTGCCACGCCACCTTGCCCGCTGCTGGGATCCCGGTCGGAGAGCAGGCGATCTGCCGAGGCTTCTGGGACGTGCACGCCCGCGACTCGTCCGGCTGCCGCCTCGCCGTCGCGTTCGGCGGCCCTGTCCTCGTGCCGCCACCCACCGAACCCGACCATCCGAACGCCTGACAACACCCACCGACCACGACGAGAGGAACCACCCCCACCGTGACCACGGCACTTCAGTCCCTGACCGATCGCGCGATCGCCGCCGCCCGCCGCTCCCGCGATATCGCACCGCGCGAGTTCGCCGACCGCGCCACCCTCCGGCTGCGCTGGGACCGCCGCGCGGTCACCGCCACCAACGTCGCCACCGCGCTCGGCGTGCCCGTCGACACGGTGCTCGTACGCGACGACCCCGACCGCCACTACGGCATCGGGACGAGCCGGATGCCGGGAGATCTGATCGAGGTCCACGGCGACGACGGCGCGCGGTGGCGCTTCATTCCCGACCTGGCCGGATTCAACCCGATGTGGGGGTGGCTGCTGCTCGGCGAGTGCCCGTACTGCGAGGCGCCAGGGGTTCCGCTGACCCGCGTCGCCGGCCTCGCCGACCTCGGCGCCCACCTCGCCCCCGAGTTCGGCGAGCACGGCGCGGACGCCGCACCCCCGGAGTTCCACGGCGACCCCGGCCACCACCCGGACTGCCAATTCGCCCCGCCCACTACCGACACGGAGGCCGAGTGAGATGGCCACGCGCACCGACTTCTACCTCGGTACGGGCCCGGGCGCCATGTGGCGCCGGTCGCTGATGTTCGCCGGTCATCCCGACAATCTCCTCAAGGACTTCGACGGACGTACCGCGCTCACCTCGGTGGCGCCCTCGCGCTACGCCTGCGCGGTCGAGGACCTGCTGACGACCTGGCCGATCCGGCGACTCGGCGCCGCGTTCCTACCGCAGCACCGGTCGCCGTGGGCGTGGGAGACCAGCCACCGCAACGACTGGATCCATCACCTACATCGGCGGCCCCGACGGCAGCGTGCACATGACAGCGGGCGGCGGTGACCACCGGCACCGCCTCGACCCGACAACCCGCACCCGCCCCTGCGGTGCGACCCGCCGGACTTCGCGGCATGGCAGCGCAACCCCGCCGCACCGCCAGCACTGCCGCTCCCGGTCTACCGCAGCCCCCACCCGCCGACCACCGAGATCGCCCGCGCTGACCGCTGTTCCGAAACCCAGTGCCACATCCCGAAAGGACAGACCCCGCGATGACCACCTTCATGCCGATTCCCTGGAACCTCTACCACGCCGCCGAACCCCAGGCGGGCGAGATTCTGCCCGCCCTGACCGGTCGACTCAGGCGATCTCGCCCGGTCGAGCAATTCGCTCCGGACTGGGACTACATCCTCACCGGGAGCGCCTCGACGGTGTCGGTGGTGGCGGCATTGCACTGCGGCCACCACCGACGTCCCCGAGCGTGCGTGGCCGCAGGTGCTGCGGCTGTACTGCCCGGCCGCGTGGCGGCTGCTGACCGAGGCCGGGATTTCGTTCGAGCAGTGGAATCTCGGCCGGTGCGATGCCGTGCTGTGCGCCCGGGTCGCGGCCACCGCCAACACCGAACTCGGCGGCTACGCCGTGTTCGCCGTCCTGGACGTTCCCGCCGCCGTCGCCGAGGTCGTCGCGACCCTCGGCAGCGTCCCCACCTTCGACTGACCCCGATTCCGTTCGTGCCCACGGAGGCGAACAAACCATGCAGGACACCAAGACCCGTCTCATGTGGACGGTGCTGGCCATCGCGCTGCCCGGACCGTGGACCCCGGTTATCGTGCTGGCCTACCTCCTCAGCCGCGCCGTCGAGGACCACCACGCCCCCGGCCACCACCTTCCGGCGATGCCGTACTGCCCGCGCGATCCCTACGCGTGCGTTCCCGCCCCGGCCCCGGTCCGGGTCGGCGGGAACCCGTACGCGCCGCCCCAGCTGACCGGGAGCCGATGATGTCAACCAAGACGGACTTCTACCTCGGGCGCGGCACCAGCGCCGAATGGCTCGGCTCGATCGCACGCAACGCACACCCCGAGGACGTCCGCGCCGTTCCGCCCGGACGACTGGCACTGACCAGCACCGACGCGGCCACCTACCGCGCCGCCGTCGACGACCTGCTCGTCGTGTGGGCCTGCGAGGACCTCGGCGACGCCTACCCGCGTCGGGGCGGCTGGCCATGGCCGTGGTGGACCAGCCATATCTCGAGCTGGATCGTCGCGTTCGACCCGGGCGAGAAGGCGGTGTTCATCACCGTCGGCGGCGGCGTGGCGTGGCACCGGATCAACCCCCGCTGCCCGGAAATGCCTGAGGGCGACGACCCGCTCGGCCCGCCCGACCTGGCGGCATGGGTACGTGACCCGGCCGCGCCGCCGTCGGTGCCGATGCCGCTGATGCGCGACCCCGCCACTGGACTCCCTACACCCGCAGGAGCACCACGATGAACTGTCCGACCACCCACGACTTCTACCTCGGACGCGGCCCGGACGCCGAGCTGGTCGCCTCGATCGACCTCAACCACTGCGCCTGCACCAGCCTCGCCGCCATCGAACGAGCGGGCACCACGGAGGAGTTCCGCCGGCGAGTCGAGCGCCTCTGCGCCACGATCCACCGCGACGAGACGGGCTACGCAACCAGCCCACCGTCGGCGACCTGGCAGTGGTTGTGGCCGACCAGCCACGGCACCGACCGAACGTATGCCTTCGACGACGGCGCCGTGTGGACCTGCCAGCGCGGGCAGCGCTGGTCGGCCCGCGCGGGCGACTACGTCCCGCCCAGTCCGGACGAGGCCCTTGTGGTGTTCCCGCCCGGTCGCGGCACCTGCGGCTACACCGGGATCGACGCCGCCGACACCACCGCCCGCCGCTACGGCCCGCTGCTCGGCCGAACCCACTGCGACGACATCGACGAACTCGGCATGCGGATCCTGGCCGACCTCACCCTGCCACCAGGCCCGGGAACACCACCCGAGCTCGCCGCGCTGCGCCTGCGGCTGGCCCCGGAACTGCGCTACGCCGTCACCGCCGACTCCTCGGCCGTGGAGCTGGAGATCGAGGTTCTCGGCTACCGCGACGGCGACCCCGCCGCCGAACTCGCCCGCGACGCCCTGGCCAGCCTGCCCGCCCTCTACGGATGGACTGACCCCGAGGGCGGCCCGCCCCGCTTCGGCGTCCGCGTCCTTATCGCCGACGACGATCGCGAGACCAGCCACCCCGTGCTGGCCCATCGCCGCACCCGGGCGGTCTTGATCGTCCGCTGAAATCCGCTGGCCCGACCACCTGGCACGACGATCACGGAAGACACCATGACCCACGACAGCTCACCGCACCCACTGACCAGCACCGAGACCGCTGCGACCACGGCGGCCCCGCGCAGCGCCGCCGAGCACTACGCCGCCGCCGAGACACTGTTCGCCCGCGCCCGCGCGATGCACCCGGAACTCAGGAGCCGCGCCGCCGACGAGGACGAGTACCGGCGCTGCCTGGACTGGGCGGATATGCATCTGCGTCTCGCCGAGGCCCTCACCGCCGGAGCCGGACTCCTCGCCACACAGCTTCGGCTCAAGGCCGACGGCTACCGGCTCCTGACCCACCTCGGATCCGAGGCCTACCAATGGGACACGTTGCTCAAAGACCTTCACCGCAAGCCTGAGGGGACGCCATGACCGCGCACACCGCCGACGCCATGCCGCTGGAGCCGAACTGCCCGAAATGCGACGCCGAGATCGGCCAAGCCCACAACGCGAGGTGCGACGTGGCGACGTGCCTGGCCACCGGGCTGCAGCGCCTCGACCACCCGCCGACCTGCCCCTGCCCACCGGACGTGTGGACAGGGCAGCGAGTCGGGACCGCCGAGTGCGCGGAGTTCGGCTGGATGTTCGGACCCGGACTGCCCGACCTCAACCGCCTCTTCACCACCGCCACCTGGGACCCGGGTACACGCCGCTGGACCCGCCCCGACACACCGCACACCACCGCCAGCGAAGGAGAAACGCGATGAGCGCGCTCACCACCACCCGGGACTCGTCCGCGGACGTCGACCTCGCCGCCGGCGAGCACTGGGTCGAGCTCGTGCCCGCCGCCCACGGCGAGCCGCACCAGCTCAGCTTCCCCGCCGTGATCGAACCCCGCCGCCGCCACGGGCTGTGGGTGCGGCCCCGGCTGCGCCGGGAGGTCGCCGAGGTTGTGTGCGAGTGGCTGAACCTGGTCTACCCGGTCGATCCGGACTGGTACCCGCTGGCCCGCTTTGAGGATGACCGGCTGGTGGTCTTCACCGGGGACGCCGCCCACCAGCGCCACGAGATCGCCCTCGGCGACGACGGCCGCTACCCGCTCGGCGAGATGGGCCGCTGGTTCCTCTCCGGGCCGACCCGCACCCCCGCCCTTCTCGACCGCCGGGAGGAGGTCCTGCGCGACGCCGCGCGCCGCCCTCCTCGTCCGGGCGAGACCCTGGTCACCTGCGCCCCCGGCAACCCGTCCCGGAGCGGGTTCCCGGCTCGGATCGAGACTCGTCCTGGGCAGGCGTGGGTGCCGGTGTTCCGGCCGGAGATCGCCGAGGCCGTCGCCGCGTGGTGCACGACCAACCACGTCCGATGCCCTGACGAGCACCCGCTGGTGCACTTCGACGGCGACACCCTCGTCCACGTCCACCAGCGCTGGCGTGCCCGCGACAGTTACCTGCCCTGGCGCATCGGCCCCGACGCGGACGGGAACTACCCGATCGCGGGCGACGAGTGGGCTTTTGAGGCGGTGACCGAGAAATCCGAGGGGGAGGTGCACGAGGCAACGGCCGCACCGGCCTGGCCCCGGCTCAGCGAAGGTGACGCCGGCTCGCTATAGATGACGCCGCGGCTCAGCTCCTTGACTCCGGCTCACTGAACCTGAATCCGCTCTGCCAACATCAGCGAGATTCACTGGAGTCGAGGACGCAGGGAGAAGCTGGTGGCTGGCAGTCTGCGCGCGGTGTTTGGTGGCCGCAGCACGAGAGAATCGCGGGGCGGCACGATCGACGACCCGACCGACCCGATGAGCAAGATGTTCTTCAGCGTCCTGGCCACCTTCGCCGAGTTCGAGGTCGACCTGCTGCGGGCGCACACCCGCGGGGGGATGGCCATCGCGCGTGCCAAAGGCAAGCGTCCCAAATTGTCCCCGGCCCAGCAGCGACATCTGCTCCGATTCCATCGCGAGGGCAAGCACAACGTCGTCGAGTTGGCCGAACTGTTCAACGTCTCCCGGCCCACGGTCTATCGAGCGTTCAACCGCGCGGCGACATCACCGGCGAGGGCCACGCGATGACCCACCCGCCGTGCGTGTTCTGCGACCTGCTGGCCGCCGGCCAAGCAACCTGGGTGGCGAGGGAACCCGAAGCCGCCGCGTTCTTCCCTCTGCCCGACTCGGCCCTGGCCCCCGGGCACACGTTGGTCGTGCCCCGACGGCACGTTGTCGGCGTCCTGGACGCCGACCCGCAGACTCTGGCCGCCACCGTGCGCCTGGTCCAGCGCGTGGGCCAAGCCATGACACACGCGCTGGAGGCGACCGGGGTGGTAGTGCTGAACGCTAGCGGCCCCCACTCCGGGCAAAGCGTGCCCCATCTGCATTTCCATGTCGTGCCACGCTGGCCCGACGATCAGGCTCACCTGTGGCCCGCTGATCGCTCCCGCCACCACGTCAACGGCGACGCCCACCACCTGTTGGCCGCCGCGCTGCGTCACGACCAGCCCCGATGATCCTCCGCGAGAGGCGAATCGGATCTGATGATGTACATCCACGAGCCGCCCGGCTACACCTGCCCGTTCTGCTTCCTACTCGCCAGCGGGCAGACCCCCATCGACGGCTCGCGACATCGTGGTGCGCACCCCACGCGCCACCGCGCTGGTCGCATCGGGCTGGTGGCCCACAACCCCGGCCACGTGCTGGTGATCTCCAACGCCCACCACGAGAACCTCTAGTCGTGACGTCCGCGTTGGGGCCGAGTCACCGCGCACGAAGGCGCGGGGCCACCGCCACGATAATGGCGGTGACCCCGCGCGCGGTCGGCTACCTGGTGACCAGGGAAGCGAAAACCGACGAGCCGCGTGGTCACGCGGTGGGGGCAGGGACCGGGGCGTCTGTCTTCTCCGGGTTGATCGTGAACCGCTTCGGCGCCTCGCACGTCTTGATCGCGTAGCCGTCGGCAACGAGCTTCTCCAGCGCGTTGTTCACCGCCCCGCCGGAGCGACCGAGATCCTTGCCGATTTGGGCGGGCCCGAAGCTCTCGCCCGAGCGCTCGGCCAGGTACTCCTCGACCAGCCCCCGCAAAGCACCCTTCGCCAACCGGTCCTTCCCCGTCGACGCAGCCTCGGCCGACACCACGCTCGAACCCGGCGAGTCCACGGCGGCGCTGAGCTTGTCGTCGTTCACCGGTGCCTCAGGCGACCGGGTGTGGTTCTCCTGCCTGCTGTCGTCTTCGGTGGCGAGGGCAGGCGCACCGTCGGCGACCGCGACGACCGTAGCGTCCGTACGGCTTCCCGAGTCGTCGGTCGCCGTCTCATCGCTGGCGGGGCCCTCTCCATCGTCGCTGATCGGTTCGGTTTCCTCGATGGCTGCGACGTCCGCCGGGGCGGCCTTGTCCTCGGAATCGGCACGTGCGGCCGCGTCCGGCAGTGTGTCCTGCGGTTCGGACGCGGTGGTACCGGTGTCCGACGGGACGAGCGTCCACGTGTCGGGCTTGCGGGGGCCGTCACCTGCGGCGCGCGTGGCCGCGCCGTCGCGGTCCCAGCGGGCGAGGATCTTCGCGGCGGTCGAGCGGCCCACCCCGGCCGCAATCGCCAGTTCGGCGGTCGTCGATCCGGGTTTGGCGGCCAGCACGGCGCGCACCTTGTCTTCCGTGGTCGGTGCGTCATTCGTGCCGGAGACGGCGTGCAGGGGACGGTTGGTGGTGGCGGTGTTCTTCTGGGACATGACGTTCTCCGTGTGGATCGGTGGGAAGGGGAATGGTCATGCCCCGGCCGGGGCTTGGCCCGCCGGTGCGCATCCGGTGGTTCGGGCTACACGACTATGGACGCTTCGTCACTGCCTCCATGTCAAGCGATCCATCAATATTCGTTCGTCTCTTGTGGACGGTTTCCCGTCACGGCGTGCGCCGCGCATAGCATCGCGGCCGGCTGATCGTCCAGCGCGATGGCGGATACGGTTCGCAAATCACCCCGTCGCGGCCGGAAATTCATGCCGGGCTTGACATCGACGACGTATCGAGCGTGGATGGACCCGTCACCAGCCAACCCGTCGCCCCGACGGCACGACGCCGGAACACCCCTGATCGAGTCAATCCACGCTCCGGGTCAACGGCGCCGTGCGACCGTCCACCCGACAGTGCGGCTGGAAGCAAACCCCAATTATTGGAGGGTCTATTTGTCATGACCGATGACACCGTGACGACCAATGCTGACAGTGTCCGGTACTTGATCGGCGATCATTACGACGAAACGGCTGACTGGCCGATCGTGAAGCTCGCCGACCGGCTTCGCACCGACATCCTCGACGTGCAACGCGACGACATGATCCCGGCCGAGGCCGCCTTCGTCGTGGACGCCGACGAATCCAGCCCGCAGCCGCTCATCCACATCACCATTTCCGGACTGCACACCCTGCATGGCACCGACAGGTTCCTGACCCGGGAAGGCCCGACTCTGTCGGCGACCATGACCGTGTTCGGGCTGGCCAGCAACTACAACCGAGTCGAACGCGCACGGCCCGCGAACGCCCGTTTCCTCGTCCAGATCGACGCTGTCACCGCTGACGGCGCGCCCTACAGCGTGCTGGTCGGGACGATCCATCGCTGGGACTGGTAGGCACCCGTCGTCACGACCGATGTGCGCCGCGCTCCAGTTCGGCACGCAACGGCAACGGAGTCGTGGATGCGACCCTCTCGTCCGCCCGGTCGCATCCACGACTCCGGCCGACTCTCGAACCCACCGTTAGGCGAACGTGGACGAACCGCGCGAACCTCGCCTGCGTCCGCTGTCTGCCGCCACCTCGATGTCGAGATGCGACTGCTCAAGGGGAAACGGTGGCAGCGTGTGGGCATCTGGCCCAATGTGGACGGTCGATGGCCGCACCTGATCGCGCCGACCGCTTCGGCGATCGCCAGTACCACGCCCGCCGAACCGTGATCTCCGCGCAGGCCGCGCTACGTCGAACCTCCCATCGTTCACACCTGTCGACCACCGCGCAAACCTGAATGACGACGTAGTTGATGTGACGACGGACGGTGTCCGCACACCGGCCGCGCACAGCGACGCGACCGGCCAACCCGCGTGGGCGCGCCCCATGTTGCTGCTCCCAATCGGCGAGCTTCGCCATCGACCCGGCAAAGGAAACTTGGCATGTCCATTGTGATATCCGCGCGTGATGTCCCCGAAATCAGGGCGCGTATGGCAGCCTGGGCACGTGATCCCGGCGCCGACGGCGCGGCCAACTGGTTCACGTTCTGGCTCGGCCCGCACCCCGAGCAGGCCACCGACTCGCGGGTGTTCAACCGCGCCGACGACGTGTCCGCGCTCATCAGCAGCACGCTGGCCGCCCAACTCCCGGTCGCCGAGCTGTTCTACGTGTCCGACGAGATGACCGACCTGGCCGGACACGCCGCAACGACGTTGACCGACTACCGCCTGCATCCCGAGGACCTGCCCGCGCCGGTCGGGATCATGGTCTACGCCCACCCGCCCGTCCCGGGCACCGCCACCAGCAGCCACGACGGCCTCACCGTCGTGTCGTGGGGACCCGGGCGCGGCGGGCTGTGGGTGCATACCTGGGCTTCCCTGAGCGCGGAGTGGACCAATGGGGCGTTACGGATCGGCCGAGTGCTGGCCGGGCTACCCCACGAGCACGTGCTCGAACGCGCTATCCGAGGCTCCCAGCACCCTCTGGCCGACCCCGAACGCAACCCGCCGACGACGGCGCAGGCCGCCGACTCGTTCGCCGCCGGGCTGCTGCCGAACCTGCGGCGCGCGCCCATCCCGCCCTCGTTCTCCCCGGCGCATGGCTACGAATGGCGAGGGCTGACGCCGATGGAGTTCACCGAGATGCAGGGCTGGCCCGGCTACGTGGCCAGCAACGGCGAGGGCATGGACGCTGACGCGAAGATCGCGCAGCAACGCGCCATCCTCGCCACGTGGCTGATGATGGGCCAGACGCTGGTCCGTTCCGAACAGCTCACCGCGCCCCGCGCGGCGCGCCGCCGCATCGCGCGCGAGGACCCGCATCTGGACCCCACCGTCCGCTACATCGACCTGCGCCGCGCCCGCACCGAACCGCCCGACCACACTGCCGAGGAAAGCCGGACGAGCACACGAGAATACCGTCATCGCTGGATCGTTCGCGGCCATTGGCGGAACCAGTTCTACCCCAGTCGAAACGATCATCGTCCTATTTGGATCGACCCGCACCTGGCCGGTCCGGAGGACAAGCCCTTGCTGGGCGGTGAGCGCGTGAACGTGCTGCGCCGTTGAAAAGTTACGGTCACACCGGTCACGGCGGCCTGCGACCACACCCTTGTCGCCACGACGCCGTGTCCGCGCGCAGAACAAGGTCGCGCACGTGGACAGCGACGCCCGACGGCACTCCGCTGCGATCGATGCGGGTGTCGGCGTCCTGAAAGCCGTTACGGCGCAACGCGAGCCGCCGGTCGTGTGGCGCCGTAGTAGTCGTCGCCCGGATGACGGTAGGGACGAATTCCGATGGTTTGGCCGACGTCCGGTGAGTCGATCATGTTGCCGCTGCCGAGGTAGAGGCCGACGTGGTGGACGCGTCCTGCGGTGGCGTAGTAGACGAGGTCACCGGGCAGCAGTGGCTGGCCGTCGGGGACGTGGGGTCCGGCGGCGTACTGGGCGCGCGAGGTACGAGGCAGGGCGATCCCGGCGGCGGCGTAGGCGGCTTGGGTCAGGCCGCTGCAGTCGAATCCGCCGTCGGAGCCTGTGCCGCCCCACAAATAGGGCAGCCCACGCTGCCCGCAGGCATAGTTGACGGCGGCCATCGCGGCGGGTGAGGCAGCCTGGATCATGTCGCAGTTGCCCGTCCCGGCCACGGCGGGCGCGGGGTCACACCGGACACCCGACACGGCCGCCACGATCGCGCGTGCAGTGCCCTCGTGTTTGGCGTAGGCGCCGGGGAAGCCCGAGCGCTGCACGGCTTGCGCGGCGTCGGTCACGCTCATCTGCTGCCAGTTCGGGATTGCCTGCAGGCGCTCGAAGAACTTCGCCGCCGCGTAGGTGGGAGTGGTGATCTGGTCGGGGCTGCCCCAGCCCATCGACGGGCGTTGCTGGAAGAGCCCGAGGCTGTCCCGATCGCCGTAGGACAGGTTGCGCAGCCCGGATTCCTGGAGCGCGGCGGCGACCGCGACCACCCACCCGGGCTCCGGCACGCCCCGCTGTTTCCCGACGCCGACGATCACGGCGGCGTTGCCCAGCTGCTCGGCGGTCATGCCCGGTACGGCCCCGGTCGGTGTCCCGTCGGGGGTGCAGGTCAGCGATCCCGGCGACGAGCGGCTGCTGAACAGCTGGCCGACGATGCCGGTGGCCTGGGCGCCGATGAGCAGCGGGATGGCGAGGACGACGGCCGCGATGCCGGCGCCGATCTTGCTCCCCACGGCAGTGCTCCTTTCCTGGTAGCGGCATCGGGATGCGGATCTTGACGACAGAGCCCTCGCGGACGGGGCTGGTGTCCGTGAGCGGCAAAGGAGGTCAGTGGTCGCCGCGGGCGATGCGGTTGGGGGTGGCTCGCGGCGGGATCGGGCTCGGTGGCGGGAGCCGGTAGGGCGCGGCCGCCGGCGCATCGCCGCCGTCGCCCGCGGCCGGGTCGGCGGCGTCGGCGGGCGGTGCGAGGCCGGGCCAGGCGTCGGTCAGCTCGGCGAGGTGGTAGCGGGGCCCCGTGGCTCTGGTGGTGCGGGACGAGGTGAGGGGCAGCCATACCGGCTCGGCGGGACTCGGATAGGGCGCGGTCGGGTCGAGCAGGTCGGCTGCCGCGGTGGCCACCGGGACGGTGTGCGGGGCGTCGAGCTGGGCGTGGACGCGGGCCAGGGCGGTGCGGGCTCCGGCTTCGCGGCGGCTGGTGGGCAGCCACACCAGCACCGGGGTGGCGATCCCGGTCGACTCGGCGAGCCGGGCGTAACCGGCGAGCTTGCGTCCGACCTTGGTCAGGGATTCGGTGCCGGTGTCGAACTCGAGAAACCACTCCACCTCACGGTCGGGGCTGCCGGCGTGGGTGGCGGTGTGCCAGCGGCCGTAGCCGTCGGGGATGACGAGGTCCCCGAAATGCCGGGCGCAGCGGGCCTCCGACCACCACACCACCAGTCGCTCGGCGATGCGGATATGTCGGCTGTGGGCGATGAGGGAGGTGAAGAAGTCGTTGACCCCGATGGTGTGGGCGAGGCGCTGGTTGTGGGCGATGGCCATGGCGCGGTCGTGGCGGTAGCCGAGGTCTTTGACCTCGAGGCCGTGCTCGGCGGCGAGGACGGCGGCGCCGGCGGGGCCGAGGACGTAGTGCATGGGGGCGGAGCCGAGCTGCTGGAACGGCTGGAACCGCGACACAGCGCGCCAGAGGTAGAGGTCGCGCAGGCGCTGGCGGGCCGAGCGGTCCGACGGGAACGCAGCGTCCTGGATCTGGACGGTGGTCAGGACCCGGTGTTCGTGCAGCAGCGCGAGCAGCCACTTGTCCCGGGCGGTGAGGCGGGAGGCGAGCATGGCCTGGTGCTCGACCGAGCCGGCGGCCCGCGCGGTCGGGCGGCCGGGCAGCGGGCCACGCATCGCCTTCTGGCGCAAGATACGGGTGATCAACGCGTTCTCCTCAAGATGTCAACAGGGTGTGGATAACTGCTGTGGGCAGCTCCATCTCGGCCCGGCACGACTTGGCGGTTGCGGCAATTCCGTTGTGGCAGCGAGGGAGTGCCGGGTTCTGCGGTGGCTAGGGGCGGCTGCGGCGCGGGTCGGTCTTGGGTGGCCGGGTCGGCGGAACCCGCCGCCCGGTCGGCCTGGACCGTGTCTGCGCGGCTGCCGCGGCCGTACTGGTTGTGATGTGACCGGCGTTGCTCGTGGTGCTGTGTGCGCGACGTCGGGCGCGGAGCACCGCGCGGATTTCCCGGGCCCGGCCGGGGATCGGGGCCGGGAGTGGGGTGGTGGTCATGGTGAAGGGCTCGGTTTCCTCGCCGTGCACGACCAAGCGGGTGGCGGTGTGGTAGACGCCGAGATGGGACAGGTCATGGTCCGAGAGCCGAGGTGCCGTGTGGCGGGCGAGCTCGCGGGCGTCCTCGGGGCTGGCGGAGAAGAAGATCTTGCTGCGGGCGTTGGTGGAGATGCCTTCCTTCAGTTCGCGGGACAGCTGCCCGAGGTGCTGGTGGGCCAAGGTCATCGACAGCCGGAAACCGCGGGCTTCGGCGAGCATGTCTTCGAGCGGATAGGGGAGGTTGAGGAAGTTGTGGCATTCGTCGACCACCAGGCTCGCGTCGGGACGCAGCCGCTGGGGGACACGGGCGCGGGCGGTGGTGGCCTGCCATGTGCGGGCCACCACGAGGGACCCGACCAGCCGGGTGGTCTCCTCCCCGAGGGAGCCTTTGGGGATGCGCACCAGGCAGATGCCGCCTTCGTCGAGCACCTGCCCCATGTCCACCGTGGAGTGTCCGCCGGCGATGGCTTCCTTCACGAAAGGGCGCAGCAGAAACGCCCGGAGCTTGTTCATCAGCGGCGAGATCACCTGGGAGCGGGAGCTGTCGGTGAGGTCGTCGTACCACTCCCAGAACCCGGTCAGCACGGGATCGGTCAGGCCGGCCGTGATGCGGGACCGGAACGCCTCACTGGTCAGCAGCTTCGGCAGATCGGCCAGGGTGGGCACGCCTTCCTGGGCCCGCAGCGTCAGGCACGCGGCGCGCATCAGGTCGTCGGTGCGCGGCCCCCAGAACGCCGAATAGACGCGGCGGAAGACGGAGACGAGGTTGTCTACCTCACGGTCGGTTTCCCCGCCCTCCAAGGGGTTGAGGATGGGTGGGCGGTGCAGGGAGTCGGCGTCGAAGAGCACCACCCGCTCCGCGGCCGAGCGGGGGAGCCGGTTGAGGACGTCGGTGACCAGATCACCTTTCGGGTCGATCAGCACAACACCCCGGTTACGCTCCGCGTCGTCGAGGATCATGGTGCCCAGCAGGGTCGACTTGCCGCTGCCGGTGGCGCCGAGCACGTGCAGGTGATGCCGGGCGTCGGCCACCTGCAGCCCGACCGGGCGGGCATGTCCGGTGTCGGCCTGCCCTAGGGGTTTGACCTGCGGGCCGGGTGTCGCGACCCCGGGTGGCGGGGCGACGGCTTTGGCTCCGGCGCGTTCGACGCCGGGGATCTCCGGGTCGGTCGGCAGGTGCGCGATCGCCGCGAGCTCGGGCACCGAGAGCAGGTCACCGCGGTCCAGGTGCCGTTGGGCGAGGGCTCGGGTGGGGTGGCGCAGCCGGGTGCGGGTGTAGTGGTTGTGGTCGGTGTAGGCGGCGAACGCGGCCGCCAGCGCGTGTGCGCGGCCGCGTGCGGTGTCGCGGGCCTGGCGGGCCAGGTCGGTGCCGGTGTCGGCGGGCAGGTCGGTCGCGACGGCGTAGCGGATGAGGGTCTCGTACTGGGAGCCGCGCTGTTTGCCGACGATGGCCTTGTTCTGCGCGGAGTATTCCAGCGACAGCTGCGGGTCCTGGCTGATCCGCCGTGCGTCGGCGGTCTGTCCCGAGCGGGTCGCGTGGGCACCGGGGGTGATCAGATCGAGGATCCGGCCACCCAGGCGACGGGAGGAGCCGTGGTGGATGCGGCGGGCGGCACGGCGAGCTCGGGCGACGCGGCGGCCGGTGACCGGGCGAGCGAGGACCTGGACGCAGGCGTACTCGTCGCGGCCGAGCCCCACCGGGGCGCCGAGCAGCCCGCGGATCGGGTCGGCGTCGAAGCCGGTCCGCAGCGGCAGCGCCTCGGGCCGGGCCAGCCGTAGTTGCCCGCCGACGGTGATCCGCCGGCGCCCGGCCTGCAGGGCGGGGAAGGGTGCGATGGCGGGGTGGGTGCGGGTGTGTGAGCCGGGCCAGGCCGCCTCGACGGCCCGTTCGACCAAACTGGGCGGGATGACACCAGGGACCCAGAACTGCACGGTGACGCCGTGCTCGCCGAACACGTACTCCATCGCCAGATGCGGCTGCCCGGCGAAGAAGCGTCGCCAGGAGGGGCGCAAGAGCCCGACGAGGTTGGACCAGACCGCAGCCCCGCCGGCCGGATCGACCACCGGCGGGGCGAGCACGGTGATCCGCCGGGCATCGGCCAGCAGCCCGGCGTGTCGGCGCATCCGCCACCAGCGGCGGAGGGCGACCCAGCAGGCGAGGGCGAGGGGCACGGCGGGGACCACGACAGGCCCCCAGGTTTGGGCCCAGTCCCGCAGTGCGGCGAGCAGGGCGGTGATGGTGCTGCCGGGGTCGCGCAGGTAGTCACCCACCCAGCCCGCGGGCACCGCGACTCCGGCGGTGTGCATGGTCATGGCGAAACTCCCTTACGGGCAACAGGTTTTCGGGTAGCGGAGCTGTGGCGTGGTGTCAGCCTGGGTCGAGATCGACCTGTCCGACGTCACCGAACCCGGGGGCATCGAGGTCCGCATCCGTGTCCGTTGCGGACGGTTGTGTGGGGTCGAGGTGCCCGAGGTCGATGTAGGCGTCGGCGAGGCCACCCTCGACGATGTCCGGATCGTCTGCGGCGAACCGGGCGAGCTCGGCCGGGTCGGTCGTGACCAGAAAGTTCTCCGCGGGCGAGGCGAGCGACTGGAACGCCACCCGCTGCGCGCCCGCCGCGAGCAGGCCTTGGCCGCGGTCGGCGGAGAGCAGGAACTGCCGTTCCCCGGCGGAGAGGGCGAACGATGCGGAGATCTCGTCGATGGCCTGGGGTGCCTGGCGCATCAGGATCTGGGTGGCGGCGTTGGCGACGATGGCTTTGCCGAGGTCGCTGCCGAGCACGTCGCCGGCGTCCTGGCTGGCGACGGTCAGGCCGCCCCAGTGTTTGCGCAGCGCCTTGGCCATCCGGAACAGGTAGCGGGCGCCGTCGGGCAGTTGCATCAGCAGCCACGCCTCGTCGACGACCACCAGCCGGGGCCGCCGGTGGGCGGGGTTGGAGACCCGCTGCCACACCGCATCGAGGACGAGCAGCGTCCCGGCCGCGCGGAGTTCGTCGGGCAGGTCGCGCAGCGAGAACACCACCAGGTGCCCGTCCGGGGCGGCGGAGGTGGGGCCGGTGAAGGGATCGCTGAAGGCGCCGTCGACGAACGGGTGCAACCGCGCGGCCAGGTCCGCCGCGATCGCGTCGCCTTGGTCGCCGGAGCCAGCGAGGACGTCACGTAGGTCGGCCAGCAGCGGGGCCGGGCGGGTCCAGGTCCGCGGGTCGGCGGTGATCCCGGCACGGGCGTAGGTGGCGGTGATTGCTGTGTCGAGCACCGTCCGTTCGGCCGGGCTGATGGCGGTGCCGAACAGGACGGCGAGGACGGTGTGCAGGAACAGGGAGCGCCGGGCCAGGGCGTCCTGGGGGGCGGTGCGCCGTCCGTCGGGGGTGGTGTGGATGGGCAGGTCGAACGGGTTGAGCCGGACTCCGTTTGCGCCGAGGTGCAGGTAGGTGCCGCCGACCTGGGCGGCGAGGCGGGCGTATTCGTCTTCGGGGTCGATGACGAACGCCTGCACTCCGGTGTAGAGGCTGCGCAGGGTCTCGAGTTTGACCAGGTAGCTTTTGCCGGATCCGGAGCGGCCGAGGACGACGGAGTTGTAGTTGTCGCAGGCGAATCGGTCCCAGTGCACCAGCCCCGACGAGCCGACGTTGTAGCCGTAGAGCACGCCTGAGGGCGCTGTGGTGGTGGGGTCGGTCGGTGGGAGGTCGGGGGAGGTGAACGGGTAGGACGCGGCGACGGCGGGAGTGTCGAAGGTTCTCCTCAGGCCGAGGGTGTCCAGCCCGAGCGGCAGGGTGGAGACCCAGCCCTGCAGCGCCCGGTAGGTGGCGGGTTTCGCATCGAGCAGCAGCGACGCGCACAGCGTGCGCAGCGCGGAGACTTCCTCGGCCAGCGACGCTTCGTCGGGGGCGTGGACGGTGAGGTACAGCCCGAACTGGAAGAGGCGTCCCTCGCCGCGGGCGATGCGCCGGGACAGCTCGGCGGCGTCCTCGGCGGCGGCGTCGAGGTCGGGGTCGTCGAGCCGGTCGTGGCGGGCGTTGTACCGGCGGGAGGACTCGAGACGGCCGCGCTGGCGGCGTAGCCCGCTGGCCGCGGTGGCCGGGTCGACCGGCTGGACGTGCACTGACACGTCGAGGCGGGCCGGGTAGGTCAGCAGCGGTGCGAGCCATCCGGGATAGACCTCCTGGGGATAGCCGGTGATCCCGAAGGAGGCGACGAACTCGTTGCCGACTTCCAGATGCCGGGCCGAGACCGACAGCGAGTCGGGGGTGAACGCGCCCGCCGACCCGCGGTGCGGGCGGTGGTGCCTGGTGCGAGCCATGGGTTTACCTGCTCTCGATCTCGTCGTCGTAGTCGAAGTCGTCCTCGTCGGACAGCCACGGACCCGATCGCGTCGCCGGCGACGGCATTGGGCGCGAGCGGGCCGTGCGCTCCGGCGCAGCCGGCGCAGCGGACGAGGCATGGCGCTGCGGGTCCCGGCGTGCGGACTGCGGCACCGGGTCAGTGGTGTCCTGGTCGGGGCCATAGAGGTCGGTAAACGTGGTTGTGCTCGTGACGACGTCGTCGGAGGAGGCCAGCTGCGCGGAGGGCGGCAGGAACGTGTCCGGGTTGCAGGCCGAGGCGAGCACGCCGGTCGCGGCGCCGGCGTCCAGCGGGGTGAGGACGATCCCGGCGGAGGACAGCAGGTCGGTGGCTTCGTCGAGGCGGCGCACCAGCCGCTGCTCGGCCGCCTCTCGCACCCGGCCATCCACCAGCTGCTCGTCGCGCTGCCGCCAGCGCAGCATGCTCGAGGCCCTCGGCGCGGACGAGGGGCGCAGCGGCTCGCGCAGCACGAGCAGCACCTGCCGGCGCAGCAGGTCGGCGTGGGCGGTGAGCTCGGCGAGGTAGTCGGCGTGATCGAGCGCGGCAGCCTCCAGCGCCGGGTGCGGCAGCCCGGGCGCCCGGGCCCGCAGCTGCGCGATCTGCGGGGCGAGGTCGAGGCGTTCGGCGCGCACCAGGATCTGCACCGGCGCGGTCAGGCTGTGCAGGTAGCGGGCGAAGGAGGCAACCAGGGCCTCCTGCTCACCCGGCGTCCGCAGGGAGAAGTTCACCGTGGAGCACGCCGCGATGAGGGCGAGCCCGTCGCCGCTGAGGTCGACGACTCCGGCCCGCGCGCCGGTGTCGGCGACGCCGCTGGCGGGCAGTTCCAGCGCCACCGGCGACACCGATGCCGCGCCAGCCGAGACCGGGTGCCGTCCGCGGTCCCGGGTTCGGGATACCGGTTGCTGCGCGGTCAGCCAGGCGGGCGCCGGGCCCACGCCCTCAGGCGCGGCGACGCGATGCCGCGGGGACAGGTGCTGGCGGATCGCGGCGAGCACGAGCCGGTCCAACGGGACCCCATCCCGCTGCCCGAGGGCCAGCACGGCGACCGCGATCCCGACCGGCACCGCGACGATTAGGAACACCGGCAGCGGCAGCCACGCGCGAGTCAATGAGTACAGGCCAGACAGGAGGAGGCCGGCGACGCCGAGGATCCCCAGTTGGCGGGCGGTCAGCGGCCCCAGCACGCGGTCGGGGCGGTTGACGTCGGCGGGCACACGCACAGGACGGGACACGACAAGGTCCTCATTTCTTCTTCGGGGCAGGGGCGCGGCGGGGCCGTTTCGGCAGATCCAGCGGCAGCGGTAGCTGCACCCCGACCCGCCGCGGTTGTGCCGCCGGAGGCGGTGTGGCGGTGTGCTCGGGCGGCGGTGCCGGTTTGGGTTGGCGTCGGACACCCAGCGGCAGCGGGTACTGGCCGGAGGCGAGTGGCCGGTTGCCGGTGTAGGCGTCGCGGGGGCGGCGGCGCGGGGCCCGGGCGGCGCGGTTGATCTGCCCGGACGGGGTGATCAACCCGGGCCCGGTCTGGCGTACCGGCGGTGGTGCGGCGGTGTCGGCGAGGGTGTGCCGGGGCGGGCGTGCCGCGGCGGGGCGCAGGTGGATCGGCAGCATCCCGGTTTCGGGTGCGATCAGCGCGTTCGGCAGCGACGCGGGTGGCCGGGCGTTGCGGTTGATCCGCCCGTCGGGGGTGAGCAGCCCGGTCTGGTGCACCGGCGGCGGGGCCGGTGGCCGGTCGGCGAGGTCGTCGGCCAGCGACCGGCGCCCGACCAGGTCCGGCGCGTGGCGGGTGGTGATCGGCAGTCCGAGCTGATCACGAGGGAGCGCATTCGGCAGCGTCCTCGGCGGCAGCGCCCGCGGGTTCGGGGCCACGCGGCGCCGCTCGCCCGACCCGGCGGCGGTGAACAGTGGCAGCTGCCCCGGACCGGGCCCGCGGTCGGTGAGCGGGTCGGTGGGGGCGAGGTCGCCCAGCCGCGGCGACCGAGGCGCGCCCGGACGTGTCCGGCGGACTCGCATCGGGAGCATGAACTGGCCGGTGCGGGTCGAGGGCGGATCCGCCGGCGGCGGGCCACCGGACGGGTCGCCGCGACCGTGCGGCCCGGTGTTGCGTCCTCGACTGCGGCCGCGGAGGGCGGCGGTGGCGCCGCTGAGCAGCCCCATCGTCTTATAGGCGAGCACGCCGCGCACGATCCGCCCGAGCAGCGAGGGCCGTCCGGAGCGCAGCGGGGCGAGGAACCAGAACGGGATCTTGATCAGCACGTAGAGCAGCGCGATGCACAGCAGCACGTTCATCAGCGCTGAGGGCGTCGGGCCGAGGACGGTGAACCCGCCGGGGGCGAAGAAGATCCTCACCGTGACCACCAGCGTCAGCGACTGGCCGACCTGGATCGCCAGCACTCCGCCGTAGCCCTTCCACCACCAGATGGCGACGCCTTCGGTGTGCGGGAGGGCGTGGAACATCAGCGCGATCGGCGCGGCGGCGATCAGCAGGACCGTCACGATGACCCGCACGACGAACACCACGAGCAGCACCAGCAGCAGTGCCACCAGCACCAGGCCGAGCACGCCGAGGAACAGGCCGCCGCCGTGCAGCGACCCCTGCACCATGGTGACCAGGCTGCGGGTCATCGCGGCCGGATCGACGCCGTCGCCGAGCACCGCCGCCGAGAGCGCGTTGGCGATCTGGATGCCCTTGGTGGCCAGGAACAGCGACAGCGTCCCGGCCAGGAACCCGACCACCAGCCGGGGGGCGAGTTCCTTGACGGTGTAGCGGGTCTGCAGGGTCTGGTAGGCCATGATGATCAGCCCGGCCAGCAGCACCAGGACCACGTAGGCGGTGAGCAGGATGTGCCACGACCCGGTCCACGCCGCGCCGAGCCCGGGCAGCTGATCCGGCTCCGGGGTGGTGAGCAAGGTCTTGCCCAGCAGGTCCAGCAGTGGATTCAGCCCGGCCGCCACGACCGCGGCGAACATCGCGCTCGCGGCGACCACCATGCAGCCGGTGAGGTCGGTCAGTCCGCACTCCGCGGCGTCGCCTCCCGGCCCATTGGGTATAGGCGCCGGGGGTGGGGTGCTGGGGGCGAGGGTCGAGGGCTGGGGAATGCAGTCCGGTCCCGTGCACGGTCCATCGAGGGAGGGGGCGCAGCCGGGCAGCACCGAGCCGGGGAAGCACGACGGTCCGGGGCCGGGCAGCGTGGTGATCGGCGGCAGCGGCGTCGCCGGGATCGTCCGGGGCGGGCTCGCGGTGGGCAGGTGGCAGGCCGGTTCCGGTGAGCCGGACGCGCAGCTCGGGTTGGGCGGCAACGGCAGCGGCGGCACCTGCTGTGGCGCGAGCCGGCCAGACTGCGCCGCCGGTGCCGGTGCCGGCGCGGGTGCGGCGTTGGCCGTGGCGAGCGCGCCGAGGGCCGCCGCCAGCAGCACGCCCAGAACGACGAGGATCCGCCGCCGCCGCGGCGGCCGGGCGGTACGGCGGGTGTCCTCGCCCGGAGCGACCATGCGGCGGTTCGGTGAGATAGGAGCGGCCACGGCTACAGCCCGCCCACGAGGTTCTTGAGGATCTCGACGACCAGCGGCGCCAGCGCCGCCAGGCCGAACCCGATCCCCGCCGCCTTGAGCGCACCTTTGGCCTTCTCGACTTCGCCGGGGTTGTCGCCGGCCATCAGGTAGCGCAGCCCGCCGATGGTGAGGAACACCAACGCGACCCCGGCGAGGATGCCCATGATCCAGTTGCGGATGTTGGTCAGAACCTGATCCACGGTCTGAGCGAGCGCGACGTAGGTCACCGTGTCCGCGTGCGCTGCCGACCCGGACAGCAGCAGCGCCGCGGCGGCCAGGATGAGGCTGAGCAACACCGCCGAGCGGCGCCGCCGCCGGCGCGATGACGACCGACCCGTCGGGCACGTCCTCGGCGTGCGTGGCTGGTGGCGAGGCGCGGGCGCCGGGGCGGCGGTGGCCGAACTCGGACGCCCGTCTCGACGCGCCGGCGGGCGGATCGCACGAGGGCAGCGGCGGGTGGCGCGGATGCGGCCGCGACCAGTGATCAGTCCCATCACGCAGCCCCCCGAGCAGAGCCCGGCACGGCCGCGAGACGGTGCGGTCCGGGGAGATCGGGCGTGCATGGGCCGCGGTCGTCGACTCCGGATTCGGGGGTGTCCACCGACGCCGGGCGACGCAAGTTCTGCGCCGGCCCCGGACTCCGTCGTGTAACGCTGCGTAGCTGGGATGCGGTGGGTGTGGCCGAGGCGCAGCGCGGGATTTCTGCTCCGGGAGTACCTCGCCGGAACCCCGCGGCGGTCTCTGGGGTCAGGTGTGCGGCGAGGCGGGACTCGGCGCGCCGACGGGTCTTCCTGGCCGCCTCGTAGGTCTGCCCGCGCGCCTGCGCAGCCTCGGCCAGCGACAGGTCACCGAAGCGGGTCGCGCCGATCAACGTGGCCTCGCCGGCGGAGATCACGCCCGCATCGGCCGCGGCGAGCAGCAGCGCGAGCTCGGGATGCCCGCTCGGCTGAGGCGGCGGGCACGAGCGGAAGCCAGACCGGGGAACGGTCAATGCGGCCAGGACCCCTTGCACGTCCTCGTCGCACGGGTCACCGACCGGTGCCGCGGCATGCAGCGCCTCGCGCACCGCGGCATACCCGGACCGGAAGGCGCTCCACCGCAGGCGCACCACGATCATCGGACGATCCAGATCGACGGTCGCGAGTGCCTCGAGGAAGCCGGTCAAGACGGCGGCGTGGACGTCGTGAACGTCGTCGCGGGTCAGCGCGGCCAGGCTCGCGGCGACCCGCACCAGCCACGGCAGGGCCAGCCCGACACACGCGACCGTCCACTTCGCGCCATCGGCGCGGGATCGGGTGACGAGCGCGGCCCAGGCGGCATCCCGGGTGGGTTGGGCACGGTCCTGATCCAGCAGCAGCGTGCCGAGCTCATCCAACGGCACGGGCCGCGCCGGCAGGCCCGGGATCGGGCGGCAGTCGAGGGCGACCGGATCCGGTCCGGTGACCAGCCACTCGAACGCCATGCGAGCCGTGTCAAAAACCCCAGGCTCGGTGACATGGACCGCGGAACGGCGCACAAAAAAACCGCTCAAGCCGGGATCGTTCTCCGGCGACGACACAGCCATGGCTGAATCTCCTAAGACGTGAAGGCAACGTCGAAAGGAAGCCATTCAGGGCGCCTCAAAAGCGCCTCAAAGCCGCCTCAAAGCCGCCTCAAAACCGTGTCAAGAACGCATCAAAACCGCCTCAAACCACCGGTATGTGAAGGCGCAACCATTTGTCGAAGGGGTGCATGGGAACACTGCGCTCCTGCCGGGCGAGGTGGACGTGAAACGGTACGCCACCTGCGGTGATGATCTCTTGATGCGGTCGCGGCGAGTGGTAGCGCCTCAAGCACGTTCAGTCGCCTTGAGGCTGAGGTGCGTGTGCTCGGCGCTCGTTCGAGAAATTATCGAGATTCATCACGTGGCCTGCCGGGTGTCGTGTTCCCGGGAGTCAACTGATCCGCTGAAGCTCAATTGGGGTGGCGTGAGCCCGGCTGGGCAGATTTCTACTTTTTTTGCGATCCGGTGTCCTATCGAGGCCGTTTTTCCGGAACTAGTAAGTGACAGCACCACTAGCCCGCCGGGACGTCCCGGCGGCCCCTGGCACCGGAGGCCATTCATGACACAGCGCCCGCCGTCCCCGGACGGCCGTCCCCGCCGCCGCGAGGACTCGACCCGCCCGCCGCGCACCCGGCGCGGGGGCGAGCTCGCCCCCTACCCCGGCGCCCGCTCCCGCACCACCACGGGCGCTCACGGCACCCGTGCTGCCTCGCGGCCGGAAGGCACGCCGCCACGGTCGCGCCGACGCACGAGCACCGCGTCGCCGGAGCCGACTCCGGCGACGGTGTGGACGTGCGGACCCGACCCGATCGACGCGCACGAGACGTGGCCGGTGCCGATCGTGGAGCGCATCACGACCGCGTTCACCGCACCCGGCGCGCACGTCGTCCTGATCGATGTCGGTACCGACGCGGCGGCGACCACGACGGCCGCTACTGCGGGCGCCACGACGGCCGCTACCGCGGGCGCCATGGCGACCGGCGCGGTGGTCCCGGAAGCAGTGCAGGAGGCGGTCCGCGCGCTCGGCCGCACCGTCACCGCGACCGTTGTGGACACACCCGCCGACGCTTCCGGTTCGCCCGTCCGACCGTTCTGGGCCGACCTTGTCCTCGACGCCGCGACACCCGCGCCGGCACCCGCCGCGCCGACGACGCGCCCGGCGCACGGCGCCGCCGGCAGCGGAGGCGGCGCGCCGGGTTCGTCACCGGCGGAGCGCGCGGATCTGGTGCTCGTCGCGTTGCCCGCGCACGCCGCCGAGCAGGTGTCGCTCGACCGGCTCGCACTGCGGGCGGCGGGCCTGCTGCGCTACGGCGGCATCTTCGCGGTGTATACGCACAGTGACTGGAACGAGGGGCGGTTGGTCGACCCGACCGGCGCGGTCGTCGCGGCCGCGCAGCACGCCGATCTGCTCTATCTGCAGCACATCGTCGCGCTGCACACCCCAGTCCGCCACGGCCGTCTGCACGCCGCGCCGACCACGGCAGTGGTCGCCGAATACGACCGCACCGCACACCGCGCGACGGTCCGCGGGCTGCCCGCGCCGCACCGGCGCGCCCACAGCGACATCCAGGTCTTCGCCCAGCCCACCGACCTCGGCACGCCGCCCCCGGACACCGATGTCGCGGCCCTCACTCCCGACGACGAGCCCGGCTACGGAGACCTCCGGTGAGCACGCCGTCACCCCGATCGCCCGAGGCCGCCGCGGCCGTTCCCGCCTCGTCGAAAGGCAGCCCGCTCATGTCCCACCCACAGCCGTCCCACCCGAACCCCGACCCTGCATCTGGGCCTGTCGCCGGTGGTGGTGACGACCTCACGGTGCCGATTCCGGGTGCCCTCATCGACGCCCTGGACACCACGCCCCGCCCTGCGACGCGTGCGGCGACAAGCGCCGGGGCGAGCGTTCCGACCGACCCTGGCGCGGCGGACGATCCGGCGGCCGCGGGGGAGGTGCCGCTGTCGGTGTGGGTGACCGCGCAGACCTCGCCAGCGGCGCAGCGCAAGGGCCGCTACGTCGCCGACTCCACCGCGCACCCGGCCAAGATGCTCCCCGCGGTCGCCGCGCACGCCATCCGCCACTACACCCGTCCCGGAGACCTCGTCTTCGACCCGATGGCCGGCTCCGGCACCACCCTGGTCGAGGCGATCGACGCCGGGCGCCGCGCGGTCGGGGTGGAGTACGAACCGCACTGGGTCGACGTTGCCCGGGCGAACCTCGAGCTGGCCCGCGAACGCGGCCAAGACGTGGACGCCGAGATCGTGCCCGGCGACGCCCGCCAGCTGCCCCACCTGCTGCCCGCGAAGTACCGGGGGCAGGTCGCGCTGGTGGTCACCTCGCCGCCGTACGGGCCGTCGCTGCACGGGCAGGTCGTCACCGCGACGACGGATTCGCCGGACGGGAAGGTGCACAAGTACCACCACCGCTACGGCAACGCCCTCGACCGCGGCAACCTGGCCAACGTCGGCCACCACCGTCTGCTCGCGGGATTCACCCGCATCCTCACCGGCTGCGCCGCCGTGCTGCGCCCCGGCGGGCACGTCGCGATCACCGTGCGCCCGTGGCGCGAGCATTCCGAGCTGATCGACCTGCCCTCGCAGATCATCGCCTGCGGCCAAGCGGCCGGGCTGGTTCCGGTCGAGCGGTGCATCGCCTTGCTGGCCCGCGTCGCCGACGCCGGCCTCGTCGCGCGGGGTTCGTTCTTCCAGCGCGACTTCATCCGCAAGCAACGCGAGCAGGGCCTGCCGCTGCACTTGATCGCGCACGAAGACGTGGTTCTCCTGCGCCGTCCGCTGTTGCCCCAGAGTTCGGCGGCGACTGTGCGCGGCGGCCGTGGCCGCGGAGCGTCGGCATGAGTGCCCGCGTGCGATGCACCGCCTGCGGGTGGACCGTACACCGCCGCTGGCCAGATCGAGCGCGCCGCGCCGCCGACCGTCACCGCTGCGCGCCGCCCGGGCGGCCGGGGGCCGCAGCGCCCGGACGACGAGAGGTGCCGATGACTGCGCCGTCCCCGGTCGTTCGCCTCGGAGAGGGGCTCACCAGTGAGCGCACCTCGCCGTGACGATGTCACACGCGCGGCCGCCTCCGGCGCCGCCACGCATGTCGTGGCGACCACGGGCCCGGTCATGCCGAACGCAGACCGCGCACCACATGCCCGCCGCGTCGCACGCGGTCAACGGACGCTGGTGGACCGGGGCGACTACGCGGTCGCCGGGCATCGCTGGGAACTCGTCACCGGCCGCCCCCGCGTCCTACCCGCCGCGCGTGCCCGCCGCGCTCGCACTGGCTCGCGTCGCTGAACTCGCGGCGCTGCGGGTGCGGAGCCGACCCGCCACTGGCCCGTCCCGCAGCGCCGCACTCCACCCGCACTGCTCCACCCGGAAAGAGGGGTATTGCCATGCCCGCCCGCAGCACAACGCGTCGACTCAGCCGTCTGCGCCGCTGGGCCCGCGCCATCGGTCATCGCCTGACGGTGCGACACCAGCGGCCGCCGAACCGAGCCGGCACCCGCCGCACCCACAACCACGTCGGAGCGCCGCAGCACCCGGTGACACAGCGGTCCGCGGAGGCACTCGCGGCCCTGATCCGCGCCGGCTGGAACGTTCATCACCCGCCGTACGGCTACACCACCATGACCGTCGCCGAGCCGGCGCGCAGCCGCAGCGCCAGCCCCCGGACGCGCCTCACCCCGGACCCGCGCCGGGCACCGGTGGTACAGGCGATCTTCTATTGGCGCGCGGTCACCGGCCTGTCCGTCGAGCACATCACTGCCCGGCTCGACGCCGACCCCGACCGCTACCCGCCGCCCGGGACGCACACCTCGTGGCCGCCCGCCGCGGTCACCGCGATCATCACCAACATCAAGTACACCGGCTACCAGGCCACCGGAACCCGTGACGAGCACGGCGCCTTCCGCCCCGCCGCACACTGGGTGCTCTCCGACCAGCCCGCACACCGGGCCCTGATCACCCCTGCGTTGTTCTGGGCTGCTCAAAGCCCGGCGACCAGCGTCCGGCGCATCCCGCATCGCCTGCTCGCGCCGGCCCGCGACCACGCCCCCGGCCACGACGGGACGCAGACACCGTGACCACCACTGTGCGCGCGCCCGCCACTCGACGCGCCACCACATCGCGCCCGACCAACCCGTCGGGATCGGGGCGCCGTCCACACGCGACCCGGCGACCGACGCGGCCACGCCGCAAGCGCTACGCGGGCACAGCACACGGCCGCTACCTGAGTTTCGGCGCCGGGGGCCGCGCCGTCCGGCCAGTTGTCCCCGGCACCGGCCCTGACAGCGTCGCGCACCGGCCGTCGGCGGCGCCGACGACACCTGACACCAGAACCCTTGTCGATGCGCGGAAACGGCGTGCCCGAGAACGTGGTTCCGGTCTCCGTTCCGTCCGCATCGCCGAACGTGAGGACATCACCGTGCACGATCCCGACCGCCCGACGCCTGCCACACCCGACGCTGCGCCGTCCGACACCGCGCTGCCCGTCGCCGCCCGGGCGCGCACCGCCGAACAACTGCGTGCTCTGGGTGTCACCACCGACCTGATGACCGCCGCGAAGGTGCTTCGGGTCGCACGGACAGCGGCTTACACGGGCGCTCGTAACGGAACCTTTCCTGTTCCGGTGGTGCGGACCGGCCGCCGGTACCGGGTCGTCGTGGCCCGGCTGATCGAATTTCTCGGCCTGGACGAAGAGCCTCGTAGCTGACGCTTCCCCTCTGTACGTACCAGAGCGTCGATAGCCGCTGTCCGAACAGACCCTGCGGATTGCGGAAGGAACACAATCCGATGACCCAACAGCACTTCTCGGGCAGCACGTTCAAACGCTGCTCCTGCAAGCACCCCGACACGCGAAAGCGGCTCGGCGCCACGTGCCCGAAACTCAAGCGACGCAACGGGACCTGGAGCTCCGAGCATGGGACCTGGTACTTCCAGGCCGAGTTGCCGCACCGACACGACGGAATCCGCCGGACCCGCCGTCGCGGCGGCTACGCCACCCAGACCCTGGCGCAAGATGTCCTGGACAAGATGGCCGCGCTGGTCGAGGCGGCCGAGCCGCACGGCGGCGCCGCGCTCCTCGCGATCGGTGATCTGATCGATGACCGGTTACAGACCGGGGAACCGCTTCCCGAGCCAGAGGAGATCGCCCAGCAGCTCAACGCCGGCACCCGCGCGCTTGGGAACCAGATCCCCACCGTTGCCGAGTGGCTTGCGACCTGGCTTGCCCGCCGCAGGAAGCTGCGCGGTGGCACCAAACTTTCCTACAGCAGCCACATCCGGCTCTGGCTCGAACCGTACCTGGGCCACTACCGCCTCGACGCGCTCACCGTCGAACACGTGGCCGGCATGTTCGACGCGATGGCTGAACGCAACGACGCCATCCTCGCCGCCCGGGCCAGCGACGACCCGCAGATCCGCAAGAGCGTGCGCGGGGTGCGGACCATGGGAGCGGCCACCATGCAGCGCTACCGCGCCACGCTGCGCGCCGCGCTCAACGCCGCCATCCGCGACCCGAAACTCAACATCACCTTCAACCCGGCATCCCATGTCGAGCTTGACTCCGGCAAACGACCCAAGGCGCTGCTGTGGACGCCCGAGCGGGTCGAGCGCTGGAAGCGCACCGGGGAGAAACCGTCCCGGGTGATGGTGTGGACACCCGAGCAGGTGGGCCGGTTCCTCGACCACGCCGAAGGCCACCCCTACTACGTCCTGCTCCACCTCATCGCCTACCGGGGCCTGCGCCGCGGGGAGGCCTGCGGCCTGCCCTGGTGGGACGTCGACCTCACCGCCGCGTCCATCACCATCACCACCGCGTTCGTCCAGGTCGGCTGGACACCCGAGTTCGGCGAACCCAAGTCCGAAGCGTCGGGCCGCAGTATCGCCCTCGACAACGCCACCGTCGACGTCCTGAACGCCCAGAAACAACGCCAGGAGGCGCTGCGGCTGGCCGCCGGGGCCGACTGGGCCGAGCATGGCCTGGTCTGCACCGAACTCGACGGCAGCCCGCTGCACCCGGCCAAGCTGACCGACGCCTTCCATGTCATCGCCGACGCCGCCGAACTCCCACCCGTGCGCCTGCATGACCTGCGCCACGGCGCGGCCACCCTCATGCTCGCCGCCGGCGCCGACCTGAAAGTCGTCCAGGAACTTCTCGGCCACTCCAGCATCGCGATCACCGCCGACACCTACACCCACGTCCTGCCCGAACTCGCCCACGAAACCGCCGAAGCCGCCGCATCCATCGTGCCCCGCCGCGGCCAGCACCAGCTGCCGCCCGCCGCCTGAGAACACCGGCACCGTCCGCGGGCACCCGCGTCCGAGCCCCGGCCCGTGGATGAAACGGCCGGGGCTCGGCCGTCTCATCGGCGCCAACGGCCCAGCTGGCTGCGGCACGGGCAGGGGACGGTGGACACTCAAGCCCACTTGCGCGTCCGATCTCCGACCGTGCCTCGCCGGCCGAGTGGCCGGACGAGTTTGGTGGGGTCGCCCGCGTGATCGAGCGCTACCACTGTTGTGGCTTAGTGCCAGATGACGGTGATGGGGTGGTGGGGGCGGTCGAGGAAGAACCGGCCGCACGTGGGGTCGGAGTCGTCAACGCGGTCGGCGGGAATCTCGAACCGGACGCTCCGGCGCCGGAAGTTCCTGTCCCAGGTGCGGATCTCGTCGGCGACGCGTGCCGCCAGTTCACCACCGTTCGGGCCGTGCCCGATGACGCCGGTTTCGGTGAGCTCGTGGCCCTCGCTGTCGTAACCGCCGGGACGCTTGGCCAGGTAGGCCAGCTCACCGTCACCGGGGACGGCCATCCCGGTGCGGAACATCGGGGTGACGCGGCCGGAGTCGATCGCCGTCTGCTCGACCGGCATGCTGCGCAGAGCGCCGGGTAACGCGCAGGTGAGCCAGAGGTACATCCACTCCAGCGATTCCCTCCGGGCGAAGGTGACCCCGGTCCACATCTCACTACGCGGCTGGTCGAGCACGCCGGTCAGCCGCTCGGCGGCGAAGGGATAGTCCTGGTGCGTCTGGAGTGCGACGCTGTTGTCGCCGGTCAGGTCGATCCGGCCCCGGGGGTCGTCGGCGATCCCGCCGCGCAGCGGGACGAAGCCGCACATGGCGTGCTCCGCGCTGCGCCAGCCGCCGTCGGCGTCCCGTTCGAACGCGATCGAGCGCGACACGCTCCCGCGAATCCGCAGCGGTATCACCAGCCGTCCGGCGGGCGCCAGCTGGGACAGCCAGCTGGCGGGGATTCCGTAGGCGCCGACGGAGGCGATGACGCCGTCATACGGTGCGCCGGGCTCGTGTCCGCAGGCGCCGTCGCCGAGGACGACCTCGGCGTTGCCGATGCCGGCGGCAGCGAGGCGTTCGCCGGCGAAGTCGACGATGTCGGCGTCCACGTCGATGGCAGTGACGTGGCCGTGCTCGCCGACCAGGTGCGCCAGCAGCGCCGCGTTGTACCCGGTTCCGGCACCGATTTCGAGAACGCGGTCACCGCGCTGAGGGCGCAGCTGGTCGAGCAGGAGCGCGACGATGCCGGGCTGCGAGGCGCAACTCAACACCTCGCCGTCCGCGCTTCGCTTGGTGACCACGATGTCGTTCGCGTAGGCGACGGTCAGCTCGACATCCGGGACGTAGTGGTGGCGTTCGACCGCGCGCAACGCGTCTTCGACCGTTCGGCTGCGGGCGTACCCGGCGTGCTTGACTTGGGCGATCAGGGCTTCCCGCAAGGCTTCGGGCGACATGTTGTCGGTCGTGGTGAGGTTCATCGGCGCCTTTCGTGAAGGTGCGTCGGTGCGTCGGGTCGGTGGCGTCCGCGTGATCCACAGCGATCGAGCGAGTCCAGTCGTCGATTCTGGGGCAGACCCCCGACAGAAATCAGGCACGGCGCCCTGCGACTTGCCGCCCCGCGCCATCTCGGGCAGAGGACGGCCTGGGGCCGACGTGCGGCTATCACGGCGCGCAATCGTCACCGGCAGCGAGAGCCGTACCCAATCAGGTGCCGCGACGGGTTCTCGCCCGTCTGGACGCTGGAACGAGGCGACTCCTTCTTGCACTGCGACGCGCGCCCCGACTTGGTCTCCGACGTCGCTCCCGGGCACCGCCCGACACCAGCCTCCGCCGCTGAGGTTCGGTGAACGGCCGCCGGACCAGGGTGGCGTCAATCCGTGGCCGCCCGACCGGGGGCTTGGTGTCGCCCGTTTGGTACAGGCAGCATCGAGCACGTGGAATCTCGCGAGTTTCGCGTGCGGCTGCCGGTCGATGTCCCGCCGGCCCGGTACGCAGCGATCGTGCACGCGGTTGCCGGAGTGCTCGACGCGGCCGGCGTCGTCGCCGGATCGTCGATCGTGGTGGACCACGCAGCCCGCGACGAGGACCTGAACGACGGGTACGACCGGTTCGGGGTTCACTATCCGTGGAGTGACTGCTGACGGTTGCCCGCAACGACGCCTGGATCGTCGCCGGCCCAGCCGTGCGCGCGCCCGGGGACAGGGCGCGCACAAGGGCGCCGGGCCGGACACCCGCGCGGGACGTGCGGGAAGGCGTGTCGGATAGCCCGTCGTGCTCTGGCGGTTCGTGGTTCTGCGCTGCCCAGTCGAGGGACTCATCCTCCGCAGTGGACGGTCGGAGGGAGTGCGGGTGTGATACTGAACGTGCACCGGAACGTACTTGGGGCGAAGGTTCATCGATGGCCGTTGACACGACTTACCTGGGGTTTGTGCCTGAGCACAGTGACGCCGGGCACCGGGTGCTGGGCATTCGCGCCGGCGAGGACGGGGCTGTGGCCGAGCTGTTCGCCGAGCTTGCCGAGGGCCCCACGGCCGTTGTGCTCGCGGACGCGCTCAACGGGAGCCTGCAGCACCGCGAGACCGCCGCCCGCCAGCTCGATGCCGTGCTCGCCGACGTGCCCGAGGAGGTGCGTGCCGCGGTGTCCGCGGTCCTGCCGCTCCTGGCATCCACCGGAACCGCCCAGGAGCATTTGCGGGTCGCTGCCGAGCTGCCGGGCTTGTGCGAGCCCGGGCCGGCCTTGTTCACGACGACGAACTGCCCTGGTCGGTGCGAGGTGTGCGGGATCTGCCGCGACGATTGCGCGGACTGCCCCCGCTGCCGTGACTTCGACTGCGAGGTGTGCTTGCCGGTGGCGATCACTCCGCGCACCGCCGCCGCGTTGGACGCCGCGCTGGGCAGGCTGGCCGACGAGGTCTACGACATCGCCGAGCAGACTCCGCTGGCCGGTAGCGGGCCGGCCGCGGACGCGGGCGACATCATCCCGCCGTGCGTGGCCGACCGTGACCCGTCGTTCTTGCGCCGCTACGCGCGGGCCTTCGACGACCTGGCCGCCGACCTGACAGCCGGGCGCCGGCCGACACCGGCGTGTACCGCTGAGGAGATCGCCCTGGACCTGGCCATCCAGGACGCCGAACGCTGTCAGCAGGACGAGCCCGAACTGCATACCGACTTCGTGGCCGCCTATCCCGGTTCCCGGTTCGACTTCCACTGGTTCACCCTGCAGGACCTCCTGTTCCAGGACAAGGACTACGAGGGCTTGCTCTGGCACCCGGCACCGCTGTCGTACGACGACGCCGAGGCCTGGTTCGGGGAGTTCGGCAACGTTCCCACCCGCGACCCGGAGCGCGGATTCCGCCGCTGACCAGCGTGACGCTTGACAGGGTGGGCGAGACTAGCGCATCATCCGAACAGGTGTTCGATGAGTGTTCGGGTTTGCTCGCGGCGTTGTGCGTGGGTGTCTCCGGTGCGGGCTCGTGGTGCTGGAGGTGAGCGGCAGTGGCAGTCCCGGAAGCGCTTGCGGAGTTCACCGCGATCGCCGGCGTCCGCACGGCCTCCCAGCTTCACCGGCCCAGCCCGGACACCACGGGGCCGGCCCAAACGCTGCCGGTGCTGCCAGCGTTGGGCGTGCTGCTGCCGGGCAGCGGGCTGCGGCGGGGCAGCACTGTCTCGGTGCTCGGGTCGACGTCGCTGGTGTTGGTGCTGCTGGCCGAGGCGACTCAGGCCGGGTCGTGGGCCGCGGTCGCCGGGATGCCCGACCTCGGCCTGGTCGCGGCTGCCGAACTCGGTGTCGACCTGGACCGGATAGCGCTGGTCCCGGATCCGGGTGCGGAGCTGGTAGCGGTGCTCTCGGCGTTGGTTGACGGTTTCGATCTGGTCGTGCTGGGCCCGACAGTATGTCGCGGGGCGCAGCCACAGCTGGCGCGGCGGCTGGCCGGGCGCCTGCGCACCCGCGGCGCCGTCCTGCTCGCCGCCGGGCCCTGGCCCGGCGCCGACGTCGAACTTTGTCTGTCCGGCCACACGTGGCGCGGCACCACCGCCGACGGCCACGGCTACCTGCAAGGCTGTGACGTCGTCGCCACCAGTCGCGGGCGCGGCGCCGCCACGCGCCCGCATTCGATTCCGCTGCAGCTGCCAGGCGCCGGTGGCGTGGTCGCCGCCGGTGAGCCGCTGGCCCGGCGGCCGCTGGTCGAGGTGGCTGGGTGAGCGACGCGCCGCGGCTGCTGGTGCTGTGGTGCCCGGACTGGCCGGTCGTCGCTGCAGGCGCCGCCGTAGGAACACCGCCCTTGGCGCCGGCGGCGGTGTTTTCGGCGAACCGGGTCGTGGCCTGCTCCGCGGCAGCGCGCCGCGCCGGTGTGGGGCGCGGGATGCGGCGCCGCGACGCCCAGTCCCGGTGCCCGGAGCTGGTAGTGCACCAGCACGACCGGGACCGCGACGCGCGGCTGTTCGAACCGGTTGCCGCTGCGGTCGAGCAGCACGCGGTCGGCGTCGAGGTCGTGCGCCCCGGGATCGTCGCGGTCCCGGTCGGCGGGGCG
Source organism: Amycolatopsis tolypomycina (assembly GCF_900105945.1). Lineage (NCBI taxonomy): Bacteria > Bacillati > Actinomycetota > Actinomycetes > Pseudonocardiales > Pseudonocardiaceae > Amycolatopsis > Amycolatopsis tolypomycina. The sequence continues at coordinate 851,787 of NZ_FNSO01000003.1, forward strand.
GCCGGCTATTTCGGCGGGGAAGCGACGCTGGCGGAACGGCTGCTGGACGAGGTGTCGGCGAATGCCGGGGTGGAATGCCAGATCGGGATCGCCGACGGCCTGTTCGCCGCGACGCTGGCCGCCCGCCGCGCCGCTTTCGTCGCCCCCGGCGGCTCCGCGCCGTTCCTGGCGCCGCTGCCGATCACTGAGCTGGATCAGCCGGGGGACGAGCGCGGCGAGCTGGTCGGCCTGCTGACCCGGCTGGGGTTGCGGACGCTGGGCGCGTTCGCCGTGATCGCGGAGCGGGACGTCGCCGGCCGCTTCGGGCGGGACGCGATCGTCGCGCACCGGCTGGCTCGGGGGTTGTCGCAGCGGCCGCCGCTGCGCCGCGCGTTGCCGCCGGAGCTGGAGGTGACCGAGGAGTTCGAGACGCCGCTGGAGCGGATCGACGAGGCCGCGTTCATCGCGAAAACTCTGGGCGAGCGGTTCTTCGCTGGCCTGGCCCGCCACGGCCTGGCGTGTACGCGGTTGGCGATCGTGGCGGTGACCGCCTCGGGCGAGGAGCGGGTGCGGTTGTGGCGGTGCGCGGAGCCGCTGACCGCCCGCGCGACCGCGGACCGGGTGCGCTGGCAGTGCGAAGGCTGGCTCACCGCTGCCCCGGGCGACCGGCCGAACTCGGGGATCGTCCGGCTGCGGCTGGTGCCGGAGGAGCTGGTGGGTGGTGAGGCGCTGCAGCTGCAGCTGGGCGCGATGGGCCGCGACGCCGACGCCGCCGAACGCGCCGGCCGGGCGATGGTGCGGATCCAGGGGCTGCTCGGCCCCGAGGCGGTGCTCACGCCGCTCTTGGATGGCGGCCGCACCGCGGCCGAGCGCGCCCGCCTCATCCCTTGGGGCGATCCCCGCGCTACCGCGACCGCGGACGCGCCGTGGCCCGGGCGGCTGCCCGCGCCCTCCCCCGCGACCGTCTTCCGGCAGCCGGTCCCGGCGGCGGTGCGCGGCGCCGGTGGCCGCGAGGTCGAGTGCACGATGCGAGGAGAGCTGACCGAGTTGCCGGTGACGGTCGCGGTCGACGGTGAGCCTGCGCTGCCGGTGATCAGCTGGGCCGGTCCCTGGCTGCACCGTCCCACCCTGCAGGCGGGGAGCCCGCCGGGAGTCGCCCGGATGCAGATGGTCCTCGCCGACTCGGCCGCGAACCGCCACCGACCGCTGATCCTGGCCGTCACGCTCGGCCCGAACCCGCAGTGGACGGTCGAGGGAATCTACGACTGACCCGAGCGTCTGCGTCTGAAGTGCTGCGCCCTTTCGGGTGGTTGCTTCCTGTTTGCGCCACGACCGGGCCGGCCGTCCCCACACTGAATGCCAGGACGGACCGAGCTGGCCGGGTAGCGAGGGACATCGTGGGTGTGCTGCTGAAACCGACCCCGCACATGGGGGCCTGGGCAGTCGAGATGTTCACCGACCGCACCTGCCTTCGCCGGACCGCCCTCGCCGACAGCGCACCCACCACACGCGCCCGCAGATCCCACCTCGCCGTGCCGGACGATGTCAAGCTGCCGCAGCTGGACGTCGAAGAAGCCGAGGCCGAACGCGGCTTCGGGTTCGAGATCGCCGATCTCGAACCGGTGATCGCCACACTCGACCAAGTGCTCGGCGACGCCCTGTACTTCGACTACATCGGTCGCGTGAACATCGACCTCGGCCGATGGCGCCGCCCGCGAGCCGAGGACGGCTGGGTCACCATCGACGGGCCTATCGCCGAGGCTTCCACTCGGGTTCATGACCGAGCGGTGGAACTGCGCTACGTCCACGTCGCCGAACTACGCCTGGTGCTGGTCGATTTCGCCGACATTCGCGCGGCCGACGACGACTCATAGTGATCGACGCCGTCCTCAGGTGCCCAGAAGCGTCGTGGAGATGACGTCAATAGGGCCGTCGGCCGGCTGCGTACGTCGACTCGCCGGCCGGGCCTTGCTAGGCCGTCGCGGTCGGCGCCCCGATTCAGCGGTCACGTGAGGAGATCCGGTGCACGCACGGCGGCCCGGCCGGCGGGTAGGGGATGCGGGCGCGGAAGGCCTGCGCGACGACACCGTCGGGAAGCGGCGCGGTCCAGCGGTACTCGGGTAGGCACTCGCGGGCTGCGGCAACGAGCGTGCGGCCGTAGCCGAGCCGCCGGTACCCGGCAACGACATGGACGTAGCCGAGCGTGGCCGTCCGGCACGCCGGGCAGCAGGTGAACGTCACCGTGCCCACGACCGCACCGTCGAGCCGCAGCTCGATCCGGTCGATCACCGTGTCGCTCGCGGCAGGGTGCGCGACGAGGACGAGCCCCTGCTGCGGCGCCGCGTCCGGCCGGTGCTGGACGGCGACGTCGAGGTGGGCCCATTCGGAGAGGTGGCGTTCACTCGGGTCGCAGGCTTCGACGCGCCGGCAGGTTTCGCAGAGTTGTGCACTGCTGGTCGTGACCGGATGATCTTGCGCGATGAACATCGACGTCTGGCGGGTTGTCCTCACCCGCACCGAGCTGCCAACCGTGACACAGCAGCCGCCGTTCGTGAACGCCCTACTTGACGGGCGCGTCGACTGGTTGCGGCAGGAGCGGCTGACCGACGGCACGCCGTACTTGCTGTCTCCGACCTTTCGGTACGACGTCGACCTCAACGACTTCTTCCGGTCCGCGGTCATGGCACAGCGAGCACCGCTGACGCAGCAGGGCTACGCCCGGGATCTTGCGGCGTTCCTGTCCTTCCTGTGGTCTGCGCGCGGACGCCGGTCCTGGCGCGACGCTTCCGAGGCAGATCATCTGGCCTATCTGGTGTGGCGGCGCCAGGACCCGGCGGGGCCGCGGGTGTCCGGTGCGACGTGGGACCGCGAGGTCGCGGCGGTCAACCAGTTCTACCGATGGGCACTGCAGGCGGGACACGTCCAGGCGCACCCCATCCCGCAGACATCTCGGCGTCCGCTGCCTGCGGGTGCCGGCTGGGCCGGGTCTCGAACGCTGGACGAGCAGCGTCCTGCGACGTATTCGCACGACGGCGTCCGTGACCGTGTGGCCTGGCTCCCGCCGGCGGCCTACCGGGCGTGGCGAGACGTCGGCCTGCGAGGCTACGGCCCCGACGGTCTGCCACGGCCAGGATTCCGGGGGCGGTGGGCGACCAGGAACGCCCTCTTCAGCGACCTGATGGTCCGCACTGGACTTCGACTGCAGGAGCAGTCCGCCCTGACGACGTTCGAAGTCCCGCCCGGTGGCGGCGCGGCGTCCGGGTATCGGCGGTTCTGGCTGCCGGCGGCGATCGCAAAGGGCGCCTCGGCTCGCTGGGTGTATGTCCCTGGTGGTGTGCTGGGCGATCTGCACGAGTACTTGACGATCGACCGTGCGGCGGTCGTCGCCGAGGCTCAGGCCGATGGCCGGTACTGGCGAGTGCGGCGCCCGCTGGTCGTGGAGGACCCGGCTCGGCCGGTCGTGGCTCGCGCCGGGGTGGCGCGGTCGGTGGATGTCGCGCGGCTCGGGCCAGGGGAGCGGCGGCGGCTGCTGGTCGAGGGCGAATGTGGTCTCGAACCGGCTGCGCTGTGGCTCGGCGAGCAGGGGTGGCCGATCACGATGTCGCGTTGGAAAGGTGTGTTCGCTGAGGGCAACGATCGCTGCCGCGCTGCGGGCCTCGCCGCTCATTGTCACCCGCACATGCTGCGCCACTCCTTCGCCGTGGTCACCCTTGAACAGTTGCAGCGCGGGCACCTGGCTGCCCTGGGCGAGCTGACGGCGGCTCAGCGCGGCCAGTACACCCGGATCTTCGGGGATCCTCTGGACTGGGTCCGCCGGCGGTTGGGGCACCGGTCGGTCGTGACCACCCAGATTTACCTGCACGCGCTCGCCGAGCTGGAGATGGAGACGCGGACGGCGCTGGTGCCGGACGGCTGGGAGGACCCCCGCGAGCCCGCGGTACTCGGCATGGCCGGACAGGACGAGGCTTCGTGGTGACCGGTGACGGTCGGGGACGCACTCACCGCGGCCGTCGCGCAGAACTCCCCAGCGCAGCGTTCTACCAGCCACCGTCCATGCCCGTCGACTCCGGCCAGGACGACACGGTGGTCGTGTTCGTCGGTGAGGACCAACGCGAGCACCTCTTCGACGTCAGCGCACTTCCCTTGCCTGACTGGCATCCCGTCCTCGCTGCCGGTCTGCGGGCCTTGATCGGCCCCGGCGGCAGCCGCCGCACCGCGGCGTCAGCTAAGGGGACGTGGTCGACGATGGCCAGGTTCATCCGCGCCCTCGCCGAGCTGCCCGACCCGCCGCACCATCCACGGGCCCTGGCGCCGGCCCAGGTCGAGAACTATTTCGCCGACCAGCGGCGGTCGATTTCGGCTCAGTCCGTCGGTGCCGAGCTGCTCCGTCTCCGCGGCTTGTTTCGCACACCGGCGGTGCAAGCCGAGCTCGAGCCCGCGGTGCTGGATCAGCTCAACCGCCGCACCACCATCCCGCGCACCGCCGGGCGCTCCGGCTACAGCGATGGCGAGCTCACCCGCATCCTGCGCGCGGCGCGCCAGGACGTCGCTCAGCTGCGGGACCGGATAGACGCTGGTGAACACCGCCTCGCCGCGCTCGCCGCGCTCGCCGCGCTCGACGACGAGCATGCCGCGCTGCGCCAGCTCGCCGGCACCGGCACACCCGTCTGGATATCGAGGGGCGGCGCGAGTGCTGAGATGCGGCGCCGTCGCGAGCTGGCGGGCCTGCTCTTCGTCACCCGGGCCGATCTCGAACCGCTGCTGCTTCTGTTGGCCGCGGTAACCCAGCGCAACATCGAGACGATCAAGGAACTGCCCGCCGATCACCGCATCATCGAGGACCGCGCGGTCGAGGTGCAGCTGACCAAACGCCGTCGCGGCCGCCAGCGGTGGCACGACACTGTCACCTGGGAAATCGGCCCACGACACCGAGAACTCCACACCCCTGGCGGTCTCTACCTGCTGGCCCACCGGCTGATGGCCCGCGGCCGGGCTCTCAGCGGCTCGACCTCGATCTGGTCGATCTGGCGCAACACCCTGCGCAACCGGGCAGCTGACGGAGAACACGCCGACCCGTTCGCGCGCACGCTGGATGCCAGCCTCAAGCTCCCCGCTTGGAGCGCCCTGCACGACCTGCGCACCGACAACGGCACCAAGCCGCTCAAGGTCGAGAGCGGGCGGCTGCGCACCAGCATGGAAGTCCGGCGCACCCGCGCCGCCGGAGGGCACCTCCCCTCAGCGGCCCGGTCCAACAGCACAGCGGTGCTGTTCGCCGACTACCTGCGTGGCGACGCCACGGCGATCGACTGGGCCCACGACGTCACCGCCGAAGCCTTCATCGACGCCGAGCACGCCGCGCTGCAGGCACACCAGCGCGCTCTGACCGCCACCGGCGGCACAACGCTGACCGTCCATCCTGCCCACTCGCCTGCAGATACCGACCCGGCGACTGAAGCGGCGTGGAACGCCTGCACCGACCCGCACGCGCACCCGAGCACTGGCACAGCCTGCCGTCGGGTGTCGGCGCTCGACTGCTTCCACTGCGCGAACTGCGTGATCACCCCCACGCATCTGCCGGCGATCCTCGCGCTGCGTCACGCGCTGGACCAGCGCCGCTCCCTCGAGAAGACCGATCGATGGTGGACACGCTACGGACCAGCCTGGGCCGCGATCCAGCATCACGTCCTGCCGAAGTTCACCCCGGCCGAAGTCGAGCACGCCCGGGTCGGCGCCGCCCCACCGACGTGGCTGGACCTGGTCGAAGACCCGTGGGAGCACCCGTGACCTCGACCGCCCGCGCCCTCGGCTCCCCGGCCGATGACCTGTTTGTGCTCGCCGGCCGCCCACTGCGCCCTGGCGTCGCCGTCGAGACGACATCGCGGTTCACGGACCTGGCCTGGGAACTCGGACCGGCGATCCTGCAGCACCACGCCGGCCGCGTTCGCCTCGATTTCGCCCGTGTCCCACCGTCCTATCGCGACATCGCCAAACAGCTCTGCCACGCCCTGCTGTCCGGACCGCTCCCGCCAGACGAGTTACGTCCTGCGACCAGCACGGTGAAGCGCATCTTCGGTTACCTCACGCGGTTTCTGGCCTGGCTCGACACGCAGCCGCCGGACGATGGCACCCAGGCACCGGTCCGGCTCGCCGACCTCACCTCCGCTCGGCTGGCGACGTTCGAGCAACATCTGCGCGACTCCGGCGTATCCGCCGAGGGGCGGGCCGGGGCCTGCAGCGCGGTCCGGATGCTCTGGCGCTTCCGGCACTGCCTCACCGACGGTCTCACCGTCGACCCGGCGGACCTGGCCTCCTGGGCTGTCCCCGCCGCGCAGCGGCGGGAGAACACCACCGCCCGGATTCCCGAGGAGGTCCTCGGGCCGCTGATCGGCTGGGCGCTGCGCTTCGTGCGGGACTTCGCCCCCGACATCGTCGGCGCTGCCGAGGCATTGCGTGCCTATCGCCGTCCACATCGGATCAACCGCCGAGGCGACAACACCGGCGTCGCCGCCCGGATCCAGCAGATCCTCGACCACTACGTCGCCACCGGCGAACCGCTGCCCAGCTACGAAAACCAACCCAACCTGAAGTTCCTCGCCTGGCAAGCCGGATGTCATGTCTCGGCGCTCTACCACGGCCACCGGCCCGACGCGGTGCGCACCGCTGCCGCGATCGTCGGAGTCGCGTCCGACAGCCGGCTGCCGGTCCCGATCCGCGGCCGCCTCGACGGACAGCCCTGGCTGCCCGGCATCCCCGTCGGCCATCCGCAGCACTCGGTGTCCATGCTCAGCCGGATCCTGTTGGTCGCCTGCTACATCGTCATCGCCTTCTTCTCCGGCATGAGGGACGGCGAGATCAAGCACCTGCGCCGGGGATGCCTGCGCGTGCATCGCACCGCCGACGGGACGGCGTATCGGTGGAGTGTGCAGAGCGTGGCCTTCAAAGGCGAACGCGACCCCCGCGGCACGCCCGCGACCTGGATCGTCGGCGAACCGGCAGCCCGCGCTGTCGAAGTTCTCGAGCAGCTGCAACCCGACCGGTCCGACGACCTGCTCTTCGCTACGCTCGACGTCACCACGGCGCCGCACTCGCCCGAGGCGCGTGCCGCGAGCGGGAAGGTCCCGAGCGGCGCCACCACCAACCAGCAGATGCGGGACTTCGTCGCCTGGATCAACCGCTACTGCCGGGCCCACGACCGCGGCGACGGCATCCCCGACGTTGACGGCCGGCCGTTGCGGCTGCGCACCGCTCAGTTCCGCCGCACGCTGGCCTGGTTCATCGCGCGGCGCCCGGGCGGCTCGATCGCCGGTGCCATCCAGTACCGGCACTTGAGCATCCACATGTTCGAGGGCTACGCCGGCACCTCGGACTCCGGTTTCCGCGCCGAGGTCGAAGCCGAGCAGGCCCTCGCCCGCGGCGAGGTGCTGCTGAACCTGGCCACCAATCACGACCACCCGGACCTGAGCGGTCCGGCTGCCGTCGAGGCTGGCCGCCGCCTCGGCAGGTTCGCCGCGCCGTTCGCCGGGACAGTGGTGACCGACCCGGTGCGCCTGCGACGGATCCTGCACCGCGACGACCCCGCGATCTATCCCGGCGAGTACGTCACCTGCGTGTTCAACCCTGACACCGCACTGTGCCTGGCCGACCGCGCGCGACCGGCGACACCCGAACTGTCTGCATGCCGCCCCCTCGACTGCCCCAACGTCGCGCTCACCAGCGCCAACGTCGCCGCCCTGCGGCGCGAGGCCGATCACCTGACACACGAACTACAGCCACCGAGCTCGCTGCCGCCCCTGCTACGGCACCGCCTGGCCGAGCGCCGTGACCGCATCACCGGATACCTCGCACGACACACCGCGGAGACCTCATGACCCGCCATACCGGCCTGCCCACCGTCGAGGACGTCCGCGCCGCGCTGGCCGCCTTGCACGCCGACATCGAGGCCACCCGAGCGCCGACCGTCCTCGCGCTCGCGCAGCAGGTTGGTCTGGCCAACACGACCTTCCGCCGCAACTTCCCGGAGATTGTCGCGCAGATGAAGGACACCTCGACGACGCAGCACGACCTCCGCCGGACGGACGGCAGTAGCACCGCGGACGGTCTCGCGCAGCAGAACGCGCGACTGCGGCACCACAATCGCGAACTGAGCGAACACCTCGCACTGGCCACCGCGGAGATCCAGCGTCTGAGCCTCGAGGCTCACGGACTGCGCGGCGAACTGGCGGCACTCCGCAACGTCAGCACCATCGGTCCGCGCCGGCCGCGCTGATGCCCACCGCGCCCGGCACGACGCCCCGTTCCTTCAGGACTCCGGCAGCGGTGTTACCGACAAGGACTTCGGTCGGCTAGGGCAGATGGCGGTCGATCCGGCGCAGCAGCACCCCGAGGACTCCGCGCTGATGCCAGCCCTTGTCGATGACGTAAGTGCGGGCGGAGTGGACGACCGACCGCCACCGGCCCGCGATCGTGGGGTGCTGGGCGTCCTCGAGCTGAGTGGCGCGCCGATGGAGCCACCGAGCGCAGCCCACACAGACCGCGACCTCAGGGTGGTTGCCGAGATGGACCAGTTCGTCATCGCGTCGCTCGGCACCGCAACACCAGCACCGTGGCGCAGACGTCGTGGCATCCTCGTGCGCAGGCTGTGCGGTCATCGCATGCCTCCGGGTGTCGGCCATCCTCGCTGTGACCCGCCGACAGTATCCCCGCTGGCGCCCGCGGTGCTGTGCACATGCTGTTCGCCGGGTGCTGCCGACCCTCGCACCGACGCTTAGGGCGAATGGACGCAAGCGTTTCACCGCAATGGCCGCAACCTCGTGGCGAATTGTCACTTGCGGTGAGTATCCGGAGGTGACGAGAACGGCGAAGTGCACTCGCTTGGCGGGTGTCGAGTGTTGCGGCGCCAGGAGAAAACTCGGCAGTGGTGCGTGCCGAGTTTCTCGTCGCGACGTGACAACCACCGGGGGACCTAATTCAGTGACGCGTGCGATGACGGGGTGGATGCGCGAGACGCGATCGCCGTGGCCGTTGTGGCACGACGGATCGGGATTCTTCCAGTGGGTTTGCGGCGGTGACATGAGGGCGCATCCATCACCCGCACTGGAAGGAACACGTTGTGAGTCATCCCGAACTGGCCACCACACTCACCGAATTGCTGGGCCTTGAACAACCCCCGGTCGCGCTGGCGATGGCCGACAGCCCTCCCGAGGGCGTCACCGCCACCGATCACGCGGTTCCGTCAAGCTGCACCTTCTGGCGCGAGGCCGAAAAAGGGGTCTTCTACGCCACCGCCGCACAGCATTTCAACTGTCCGGTCGGATCGCACGTGATGGGTTTCGAAATGCCTGAAGATGTCCAGGCTCAGCTGGGCGGGCTCGTGCAGTCGATGTGCGACGCGCAGTATCTGGACATGGCTGAGGTCGCCAAGATCCCGGCCATGGCAAAGAAAGGTGCCGGCGTCGTCTACGGTCCGCTGGCCGAGTTGCCCGTCGCCGCTGATGTGGTGCTGATGTGGCTGACCCCGTCCCAGGCCATGATCTACAACGAGGCCACCGGCAACGCCAGCTGGACCGCGTCGGCACCGGGGACGGTGTCGGGCCGGCCGGGCTGCACCGCTCTGCCGCTGGCGGTGACGACCGACGAGCCGAAGATGGCGCTGGGCTGTATTGGCATGCGGACCTTCACCGGCATCGGGGATGACCGGCTGCTGGCCGCGGTGCCCGGCGACAAGATCGAGGAACTCACCGCCGCAATCGAGGCCGCCGTCACCGCCAACGCCGGGATGCGGTCCTTCTACGAAGGGCACAAGGCCCAGTTCGCCTGATCCCAGCCGGCCCGCCCGTGTGCGTGGTCCTTGCCCGTGTGCCGAGCCCGGTGCACGAACAGAGGATTGCGCACACGGGCGTTGTCGTTCTACCGTCAGTCACATCGAAGAACGTTGATGTGCAGGTAGAACGACGATTGTCGATCTGGGGGGCACGGAATGCGGAACGGAGTGCCGACCGCCGTATCGGAACCTGAAACTCCACGACCCGCGGCTGCGGAATCCGTCGCCCCGGCGGCGGCTGACAGCGTGGAGTGCGCGCCGCACTGCAGCGTTCCGCTGAACACCCCTCGCCTGTCGCACGACGAGGCCACCCAGCTCTCCAGCGTCTTCAAAGCGCTGGCGCATCCGACGCGAGTCCAGCTGATGAACTTGCTGCTGGGCAGCAGGTTCGCGGTCTGTGCCTACGACCTGCAGGTGGCGATGGGGATGCCCCAGTCCACGATCAGCCACCACCTCAAGCTGCTGGTGGGTTCCGGGCTGGTGCACCGGCAGCAGCGCGGGATCTGGGCCTACTTCTCGATCAACACCGACGCGATGCGCGCGCTCGGCCTGGTGATCAACCTGGACGACGCCGCGCCGCAGCCGTTGTCTCCCGCCGCGTTGCGCGACCCGGCCGTCGAGCAGCCGGACGAGGCCCTGTGAACCGGCCGCACGCCCGCGACCTCGTCCTGGGGGAACAGGGATGGCGGTGGCTGCGGGAGTCGGAGATGTCGTTGCTGCCGCGCCCCGTGCGGCCCGCGGCCATGCGGTGGGCCTGGGCTGGGCTGGCCATCGTGCTGCTGGGCCTGGCGATCGTCGTCCTCACCCTGGGGATGCGGTTGTGACCAGCACCGGCTCCACCGTCGACGACCGTCCCGCCGGGGGCGCACGACGGCCGCGCCGGCGCGCGGCTGGGCGTGCGCCGCGGCGGCGGGTGCGGGTGCCGGTCGTGCTGCAGGCCAGCCGCGCCGAGTGCGGCGTCGCGTGCCTGTCGATGATGCTCGCCCACCGCGGGCATTCCGCGTCCCTGCACGACGTGCGGGCGGCCTGCCCGGTCGGGCGGGACGGCATCAGCGCCGGCGCGATGGTCCGCGCCGCCCGGCACCTCGGGATGACCGCCAGCGGCCATCCCGCGACTCCCGACGTCCTCGCGCAGGTCGAGATGCCGGTCATCGCCCACTGGGAAGGCAACCACTTCGTGGTCGTCGAGCGGCTCACCGCCCGCAGCGCCCGGGTGGTGGACCCGCAGCTGGGCCGACGACGGCTTCCCCGTGCCCAGTTCGACGCCGGCCTGGGCAAGGCGGTGCTGCAAGTCCGCCGCGGCGAAGGCTTCATTCCGGACGCCGAGCGTTCGGAGCCGTTCGGGCGCCGGTATCTGCGGGCCCTGCTCGCGCTGCCTGGCACCGGCCGGTTGCTCGCGCAGGTGCTGCTGGTCACCGTGCTCACCCAGCTGCTGGTCGTGGCGATGCCGCTGGCCACGAAGATCGTCGTCGACGATATGGCCCGGCTGGACGCCTCGTCACTTATCCCGCTGCTCGGTGCCGGCATCGCCGTCGCCGCCGTGGCCCAGCTGGTCACCGGGCTGGTGCGGTCGGCGTTGCTGGTCCGGTTGCAGGGCCGGCTGGACACCCACGCGCTGCTCGGGTTCACCGCGCACCTGCTGCGGCTGCCGCTGCGCTACTTCGAGCACCGCAGCACCGGCGACATCGTCACCCGCTTCGGCACGATCGCGTTGCTGCGGGATCTGATGACCAGCCAGACCCTCTCCGCGGTGCTCGACGCCGTGCTGGTGCTGACCTACCTGGTCATCCTGTTCGTCATCGACCTCACCATCGGCCTCGCCGTCCTGGCGGTGATCGTGGCCGTGGTCGTGCTGCTGTGGTCGACCACCGGCCGGGTCCGCGAACGCATGGCGCTGGATCTGTCCAGCCAGTCCGAGGCCCAGGGCTACCTGGTCGAGCTTTTGGAAGGGATCGCCACCCTCAAGGCCGCGGCCGCCGAGGACCGGGCGATGTCGCGGATCGCCGGGCTGCTCACCCAGTGGATCACGGTCACCTTGCGCCGCAGCTACCTCGCCGCGGTGATCGACGCGGCGACGACCGCGCTGCGGTTCCTGACCCCGCTGCTGGTGCTGTGGCTGTGCATCCAGCGCGTCGCGGCCGGCACGCTGTCCGCCGGCACCATGCTGGCCGTCACCTGGCTGGCCGCCGCGATCGTCACCCCGCTCGCCTCGGTCGCCGCCAACGGTCAGCGCCTGCAGCTGGCCGGTGCTCAGCTGCACCGCCTCGGCGACGTTTTGGACACCCCACCCGAACCCGTCCCCGATCAGCCGGGCGAGGGGTTCCGGTCGCGCGGGCGGGTGGCGCTGGAGGGCGTCGGCTTCCGGTATGACCCCTACAGCCCGCCGGTCCTGCAGGACATCACCCTCACCGTCGAGCCGGGGCAGCGGATTGCCGTCGTCGGCTCGACCGGATCCGGCAAGACGACCTTGGGCATGCTGCTGCTCGGCCTGTACCAGCCGAGCGAAGGCGTCGTCAGCATCGACGGGCATCCCATCGACACCCTCGACCCGCAGACGCTGCGGGCGCAGTTCGGGGTGGTGCTGCAGGACCCGTTCCTGTTCAGCGGCACGGTCGCGGAAAACATTGCCTTGCACGACCCCGCCATGCCCCGCGCCGAGATCGAACGCGCGGCCCAGGCGGCGTGCCTGCACGAGGAGATCATGGCCATGCCGAACGGCTACGCCACCCACCTCTCCCAGCGCGGCGCCGGGCTCTCCGGCGGCCAGCGCCAGCGCCTGGCTCTCGCCCGCGCGCTGGCGCAGCGCCCGGCCGTGCTGCTGCTGGACGAGGCGACCAGCAACCTCGACGCGCGCACCGAGCGCCACGTGCATGACAACCTCGCTGACCAGCGGTGCAGCCAGGTCATCGTCGCCCACCGGCTCAGCACCATCCGCGACGCCGACCGGATCATCGTCCTCGACGGAGGCCGCATCGCGGAGACCGGCACCCACCAGGAGCTGCTCGCCCGCGGCGGAAGCTACGCGGAACTGGTCGCCGCCCAGCTCGACATCACCCGGCACAACGGACACGCCCCCGGCATCAGCGACCAGCCGGCCGAGGACCTGGCCGCCTCAGACTCCCTGGAACCAGGGACCCACAACTACTCGCAGGGGAGGTGAACAGACATGGAGGAGACGATCCAGGTGATTCCGGAGATCACCGAAGCCGAGCTCGACGAGACCCTCGGCGGCGCGGGCGACCCCGCAGTGTGCGTGATGACCGTGGACGGCGGCTGCCAGTGCTGACCCACGAATAAGCCGCCGCGGCTACCGGCGGCGTGGTGAGCGGGCCAGCGTGACTCTGGCCCGCTCACCACCTATCTGAGCAGACCAACACTCCATCACCCGGCAGTGCGGTCGCCCGGCATCCATCCTGCCTGGCGAACACGGCCCCCGTGAAGCTTGGCGGAGCTCACACCGCCCTTCGGGACGGTCTCAGTCCAGCTCGCTGCCGACGTGGGCCTCGCCGGGCTGCGCGAGGTCGATCTCGTGCAAGATCGGGCACTCCCGCCGCTCAAGCGGCATCTCGCACGTATCCACCAGCCGGGCCAGCGCCGCCCGCATCCCCGTCAGCGCGGCGATGCGGCGGTCCAGGTCGACGATCCGGTCGCCAGCCATCTCCCGGACCGTGTCACAGCCCTCCGGTCCGCCGACCGCCAGCTCCAGCAGCTCCTCGATCTCATCCAGTGTGAAACCCAGCGACTGAGCCCGCTTGATGAACCGGATCGTCCGCACCGCCGTCGACGGATACGCGCGGTAGCCGCTCGACGAGCGTGGCGGCTGCGCCACCAGACCCCGGCGCTCGTAATAGCGCAGCGTCTGCACGTTCACCCCGGCCCGGCGGGCCACCTCACTCGTTCGCACCCACCCATCATCAACCCTGTACCCGGGTACAGGCCAACCGCGAGACAGTGGCGTCGCGGCGTCGTCCGCGGCTTCGCCGCGCGGTCGAGTTGCGGGCCGAGCGACACCCGCACTTGACTCGGTAGTCGGGTACAGGGTCAACGATGGCCACGGACTGACCCAGCAGCGATGAGGACCACCCGATGAAGATCGACATTCTGCACGTGCCCGACTGCCCCAACCTCTCGTTGCTCCAGCAGCGGCTTCACCAGGCACTCGACACCGCCATCGACGACCCGACGATGGCCGTCAGCACCGTGGTCATCCCCGACCTGGAGGCAGCCACTGCGACGGGCATGACCGGATCACCGACCCTGCTCATCGACGGCACCGACCCCTTCGCAGAAGCCGGCAGCGGCCCCAGCCTGTCCTGCCGCCTCTACCGCGACCCCGATGGACGAGTAACGGGCGCTCCCTCGGTCGCTGCCCTGCGCGACGCACTGGTCGGCCATGCCGGCAGCGGCTCCCCGTGCGACGCCGGACCGTGTTGCACGTCTGCCAGCCACGAGACACCGCCGCGGTCGTTGCAGGACTGGCGTGCCCGCGCCGCTCCGGCCGACCCGGCCGAGCGGGCTATCCACCACACGATCCTCCGCAGCTTCGCCACCACCGGCGCCGCACCAGGACCGACCACGCTCGACCACGTCGCGGCACCGTTCGGGACCTCCGCGAGCGCCGTGCTGCGACAGCTGCACGAACGCGACACCATCCGCCTCGGCCCCGACGCCCGCATCCGCGCCGCGTATCCCTTCTCGGCCGTCCCGACCAGACACCGGGTCCACCTCGCCGGAGGACCGACCGTCGAGGCGATGTGCGTGATCGACGCCCTCGGCATTCCGGCCATGCTCGACACCGACGCCGCCATCACCACCACCGCTCCCACCGGCGGACACCCGATCACCGTGTCCGTCACGGGCGGCCGGACGACGTGGAACCCGGCAACTGCCGTGGTATTCCTCAGCGCCTATGCCGGCGGCGGCCCGTCGGCGGACAACTGCTGTGGCTACCTCAACGCCTTCCCCGACCGCGACGCCGGCGAATCCTGGGCCGCCGCCCACCTGCACATTCCCGGCGAGCTCATCGACGGCAGCCAAGCCGAACAGCTCGGACGGCACATCTTCGGAAATTTGCTTGCCGCGCACTAGAACCAGCAACCGAGAGCTGTTCAGCCTGTTCCGCACCGCCGCAACGGTGGACTTCTGCGAGTCCTGCGCGCAGGTCTGCACCGGCCAGTGCTGCGCCGACGCTCTGCTCGACCGAGCCCGTACCCAAGCGCTGCAGCTGCACTCCCGCTCCGCCGCGGCCGACAACGCCTCCGGCATCGCCGTCGCCCTCGAAGCCGCCCGAATCCGCACACCGACCATGCCCGATGGCGCCGGGCTCGCGGTCGGTTTCCTCGACGCCGAGGAAATCGGCGCGCGCGGCTCCGCCCACCACGCTCCGACCGTCGCGCCCGACACAGTGGTGATCAACGTCGACGGCGCCCAGCTCGGCGACGCTCCCACCGAAGCCGGTGGTCCGGCCCACGCGCTGCTGGCCGCGCTCGACCAGGCCGGCCGCGAGACCGGCGTTCCACCGCGCGCCGGGGCCATGGCCTCGGGCAACCGTCGCTACGCCGCGGCGGGGTTGCCCGCGGCCGGGATCGGCATGGGCATTCCCGGCTACCAAACTCCGGCCGAAACGGCCGACCGCGTCGAGACCCACACCCTCGTCGCGGCGACCCGGCTCGTCGTCGCCACGGTTCGGCAGCTCGCAGGCTCGGTCACCGGCTGAGGGTGAGCTGCCGCTGGTGGAAGGCGAAATGCCGGGCCGGGTAGCGGTAGATGTCGGCGAGGGTCATGCACGGCTGGAAGAACGGGTCCCAGCGGGTCGGGTAGTGCATTCTGCGCACTAGGTCCGCGTCGTCGGCGCGGTCCAGGCTTCGGTGGAGCGAGGCGATGATGTGGTCGAGCCAGCGGGCCGCTCGGTCGGGGCCGATTAGACCGCCGCCGCACGAACCGAGGTAGTTGATGACGTGGAACGGCCGGGTCGCCGCGTTCAGCGTCGCGGCGAACCCGCGGCTCACCGGGTCCGGAAGGCGCCCGAACACGCGGACCAGTACCAGCAGGGCGCGCACGATCTGGTAGCCGAACACCAGGTGGAACAACAGCTGCTGGTTGGTCCACCGGGTGCCGTCCGACCGGCGGTGCAGGTCCGCGGTCGTTGCGGCGGCCACCAGCTCGTGGAACGTCGCGCGGTCCTGTTCCCACTGCTCGTGCACGGCCTGCTGATCCATCGCCAACCCTTCGGTTGCCTCGGACGAGCATCTCACCGACGAGCTGAAGCCGCCCTCAGCCAGCTCACCGCCGGCATCCGCGCCAACAAACGTCGCAGATCGGTCGATCACCTGATCAACCGCGCAGTGGCCGCACCAATTAGCGCCGGTCGTCACGAAGCTGCAGCGTCCGCTCGTGACGATTGTGCCTACAGCATCAACGGATGCCGCTCCCGACGACACGCGTTCCTGTCTACTCGTTGTCGCCGTTGGCGAGCTTCATGTGGGAACAGTAAAACGGACTGCTTAGCTGCACACCCTCCGGCCAGCGCTGGGCCGCGCAAAATGCCCGTGCCGCCACTGACTGGTCCAGTGCGGTTGTCGACCACCGATAGCCTGGCCCGCGTGCTAACGCTGCCGCGACCAGTGTTGTGCCGAACCCTCGGCGCCGGTAGGAGGCGTCGACCTGAACCGGACCGAGTACTCCTCTCCGGTCAATCCCGCATAGCCACAAGTCGAGACCGCCGATCTGTTGACTGCGCAGTTGCAGCACGATCTGCCCTGCCCCGGCTCTCATCCTGGGCGGCCGGGCGACCAGCACGAGTTCGGCGTGCGTCGGCGGTGCCTCGTGCGCGAACCGCAGATCGATTTCGAACCAGGTTGATCTGGACAAGCCAAGCGCCTGGCACAGGTTGCAACTCGAGGTCGGCACATAGACCGAGTGGTCATAGCCCATGGTCCTGATTTCGGCAAGTTGATTTGGCCCCGGTTCGGCATTCTGATTTGGCCCCGGCGGCTGGGTTGCGGGATCGGTCGGCATCTTGATGTGGCCCCACCTGCCGCCGTTGGCGTCGGGGCGGCATTCTGATTTGGCCCCACCTCGTTCGGGTGTTTCTGCTGGTCGAGTCGAGTGCTGGCTGGTCACGATGGCGTGGTGAGCGAGCGTGAGCCCGGCCCAGTGGTGACGTTGGTGTGGGCGCTGGACGAGGTGTTCATCGGGTTCGCGGGCCGGCCGGTCGCGGTGGTCCGCCGCGAGTTGGAGGCCGCCTGCGAGACGTGGGACTGCCGGCTGGATGAGGACACGTTGGACGTGTTCGCGGCCGAGATCGCCGCCGGCGACCGGGTCGAGATCGACGCGGGAACGATCCGTGTCCCGCCGACCGGGCCGGTCGAGGTGGACTGGCGCGACGCGCCGTTCTGACCCGGGTATTCAGCTGGCCCGGGTGCTGCTGCGGCGGCGTTTGGTGGTGCGCAGCCGGAACGACTCGGTGCCGGTCTCGATGATCGAGGCGTCGAACGTCAAGCGGTCGACGATCGCGGCGCAGAGCCGCGGGTCGGTGAAGGTGCGAGCCCACTCGCTGAACGCCGAGTTGCTGGCGATGGCGATGCTGGAGCGTTCCTCCCGCTCGGTGAACACCTGGAACAGCAGCTCCGCGCCGCGCCGATCGAGCTCGAGATACCCCAGTTCGTCGAGGCAAAGCAGGTCGACTCGGCCGTAGCGGGCGATGGTCTTGGACAGGTGCTTGTCGTCGGCGGCCTCGACGAGCTCGTTAACCAGCGCGGCGGCGGTGACATAACGGACCTTGAACCCGGCTTCCGCGGCGGCGGTGCCGAGCCCGATCAGCAGGTGGGACTTGCCGGTGCCGGAGTCGCCGATCAGGCAGACCGGTTGCCCGGCGCGGATCCAGGCGCCCTTGGCGAGGGTGTGCACGAGGGCGGGCGGGACGTTCGGGTTCGCGGCGAAGTCGAAGTCCTCGATGCGTTTGGTGCGCGGGAAACCGGCCTGCTTGACCAGGCGGGCCTTGCGGCGGACCTCGCGGTCCTCGCACTCGATGAACAGCAGCTCGGACAGGAAGCTCTTGTAGGTGGCCTGCTGGCGGGCCGCGGCGGCGGCCTGGTCGCCGAAGCGGTCGCGGATCGTCGGCAGCCGCAGGATCCGGCAGGCCTGCTCGATCGCGGCGTCGGCGGCTTCCTCGGTGAGCTGGTCCCGGCCGCGGCTGGTGGTGCGGGTCATGACGCGTTCCCCTTCTTCGGAGTATTGCTGAGTAACTGGTCGTAGGCGGCGACCGACGGGGCGGGGCGGGAGTCCGGTGGCAGGTCGGAGTCGCGGCGGCGTTCGGGCAGCGAGACGACTTTGCTGCGGCTGCGCTGCGGCCCCGGAGGCTCAACTTCGACATCGCCGGCGGTGCTTCCTGCTGCGGCGGCGTGTTTGCGGGCCTCGATCGCGACCACGTCCGGCGAGACCGACCCGGCCTCCAGCGTGACGCGGATCCCAGCGATCACATGCGCGTGGGCCATCCGCCGGTGCAGCAGCAGAACCTCGATTAGCAGCCGGGTGCCGGCCTGGTCGCCGTGTTTGGCGCGGGCGGCGGCCCAGAACGCGTCGTGGGTGGCGGTGAACCAGCCCTTCTGCCGTGCGTGGACCAACGCAGTCGCCCCGCGCAGCGCACCCGGTTTGCCGGCCAGGACTTCGAGGTAGTGATCGAGCACCAGGTGCTGGCCGCCCTTGGTGGTCAGCCGCGGGTGCCGGGCGACCTCGGCGGATCCGTGCAATACCACCAGTTCCTCCGCGTCGAGCTTTGCCCGGACCGTCTGCCCGATCAGCCGCGCGGGAACTGAGTAGAGCGCTTGGCGGACGGTGATCCTGGCGTAGCGGTCGACGCGCGGTGTCGTGGTCAGCGCGATGTCGAACTCGTCGACCGGCAACGCCGCCAGCAGCGGTGCTTCGAGCGCGAAGTCCTGCCCGATCGTGGCCGTCCGCTGGTCGATGTGCCGGGCGTCCTCCGCATGGTCGGCTGCGGCGAGCCGGTCGTTGATGCCGGCCAGGCCGGAGATGTCGGCGATTTTCGGGACCGGGACGAACCAGCGTCGCCGGAACCGCCCGCCTTCGCCTTCGACACCACCCTTCTCGTGGGCGCCTTCTTTGCCTGGCATGCAATAGAAACTGGTGACACCGTAGGCGGACTTGAACAGCACCCACTTCTCGGTTTCCACTCGTGATCGTCCGAAGCAGACCCGCCGGACCGCCGAGGACAGGTTGTCGTAACGGATCTCCCCGGCCGGGACACCGCCAAGTTCGGTGAACGCTGCGACATGCCCGGCAAAGAACGCTTCCTGCCCTTGCGAGGAGTAGACGCGATGAATTGCCTTACCAGAAAAGGACATTCGCAGCGTGAAGAGGAAGCACTTGGTGTCGACACCGCCGACGTTGACCCAGACCTCGGCGAAGTCGACCTCAGCGTCCTGGCCCGGAAGATGCGTCTGTGGAACAAATCCGTCCATCACTCCTGCCCGGTTTCTGGCTTCCAGCAGGATCTCCGGGCGGCGGCGGGCGACGTACTTCGACACGGTGCGGTAGGCGATCTCGGCGTCGTGCTCGTCGACCAGCCGCTCCCAGATCCGGTGCGCGGTATGCCGCTGCTTGCGCGGCGCGTCCAGATCCGCTCGCAGGATCTCGTCCATCGCCTCACGCAGCGGACCCGTCACCGGCGAGGACCGGGCTGGTGTCTTCCGCGGCGGCGGGACGGCCGAGCCGAGCGCCTGACGCACCGTCCGGCGATGCACCCCATGCCGGTCAGCCAGCGCCCGGACAGACAGGCCTTCCACCCGGGCATCTCGCCGGATCAGCGCGAACAACTCCACCCTGGACACCATCCCGGCTCCCACGCGGACGGCCCCTCCCCGGCACTGTCCACCCAGGACCCTCTCCTCGACCCACCGACTCGCACACCACGAGCAGGAATTCGCCCGATCGGTGGGGCCCGCTAACGGTGCCGAACCGGGGCCAAATCACGATGCCACGGCCATGGTCCGCCCCGCCACGTCAAGATCATGTCCGTTCAGGCAGCGCTCTTGGCGCTCTGCGGGTCTGGCTGGCAGACCGCTGTCTGAAGCGGGAGTGCTGGACGCTGAGCCCGTGGTCAACGGTCACGCCCCAACTGGGTCCACAAGCAGAGGGTGCCGTGCAGCTGGTAGCGGTGGCTGTAGGTGCGGGTCATGCCGTAGTGAGTCAGGTACTCCCCGCGCAGGCACTGCGCCGGGATGCTGGTGCTCGGCCGGATCGGGAGCAGGTCGCCGTACTCACCGCGGACGCCGGAGCGTGGACCGCCGACGGCGGGCTGGTGGGCGGTCACCGGAAATCGCGCGAGGGCGCGGTCGCCATCGACAGGTCGAGCGCTTCGATCCGGTCGGCGACGAGGGTGACGACGCCTTCGGCGGCTTGGACCTGGCCGCGGATGAGCAGGGCGGCGCTGGCGCGGGCGATGCGGCGGTGGCGCTGCCAGAGCCCGGGCGAGACGAGGACGTTGGCCATGCCGGTCTCGTCTTCGAGGTTGAGGAAGGTGATGCCGCCGGCGGTCGCGGGCCGTTGCCGGTGGGTGACCGCGCCCCCGACCCACACGCGGGTGCCGTCCTCGACTTTGGCGAGGGCGGCGGTGGTAATCGCGCCGCGCTGGTCGAGCAGTTGCCGCAGGTACTGCACGGGGTGCGAGTCGGGAGAGATGCTGGTGGCCCACAGGTCGGCGGCGGTGACCTCGAATCTGGTCATTCCGGGCAGGGCGGGGGCGTCCAGGCCGGGCACGAGCCCGGGCAGGTGCCCGGGCCGGGTGGCCGCGGCGGCGCCGGCGGCCCAGACGTCCTGGCGGCGGTCGCCGCCGAAGCTGGTGAACGCCCCGGCGGTGGCGAGGGCTTCGGCCGCGGACCGCTTCAGCTGGACCCGGCCGGTGAGGTCACCGATGCCGGTGTAAGGACCGTTGATGTCCCGTTCGGCGACAATCTGCTCGGCGACGGCCTCGCCGAGATACCGGACCCCAGCCAGCCCAAGCCGCAGGGCGACGCCACCGGTGCTGTCGGGATCGGGTTCGAGGGTGGCGTGGGCGAGGCTGGCGTTGATGTCGGGTTCCCGGATGTGGACGCCGTGCCGGCGGGCGTCGGCGACCAGCGACTGCGGGCTGTAGAAACCCATCGGCTGGGCGCGCAGCAGCCCGGCGCAGAACGCGGCCGGGTGGTACCGCTTGAACCAGGCGGAGGCGTAGACGAGCAGGGCGAAGGACATGCTGTGGGCTTCGGGGAAGCCGTAGCCGGAGAAGGCGTGGATCTGCTCGAAGATCCGCGTCGCCAGTTCGCGGTCGAGGCCGTTGGCCTCGCAGCCGGCGAAGAACCGCGCCATCAGCGCTTTCATCTTCGCGCTGGAGCGTTTGGCGCCCATGGCGCGGCGCAGCTGGTCGGCTTCGGCGCCGGTGAAGGAAGCGACGTCGACGGCCATCTGCATCACCTGCTCCTGGAACAGCGGCACGCCGAGCGTGCGGTCCAGGGAGCCCGCCAGCAGGGGATGGGCGTGCTGCCATTCCTCTTCGCCGCGGCGGCGCCGGATGTAGGGGTGCACCGAGCCGCCCTGGATCGGGCCGGGCCGGATGAGGGCGACTTCGACGACCAGGTCGTAGAACTTCCGGGGCCGCAGCCGCGGCAAGGTCGCCAGCTGCGCGCGGGATTCCACTTGGAACACGCCGACGGCGTCGGCTTGGCAGAGCATGTCGTAGACCTTGGGGTCGGCGAGGTCGAGTTTCGCGATGTCCACGGTGGTGTCGTGGTGTTCGGCGACGAGGTCGATCGTGTAGTGCAGCGCGGAGAGCATGCCGAGGCCGAGCAGGTCGAACTTCACCAGCCCGACGGTCGCGCAGTCGTCCTTGTCCCACTGCAACACGCTGCGATCGGCCATGGTCGCCCACTCGACCGGGACGATCTCCGACACCGGCTGCTTGGAGATGACCATGCCGCCGGAGTGGATGCCCAGGTGGCGCGGGAAGTCCTCGATCCGGCCGGCCAGGTCGAGGACGTCGCCGGGGATATCGCCCGCCGCCTGCTGTTTCGTCGCGGCGACGCCGCCCCAGCGGTCCACGAGCTTGCCGTAGGCGTCCTGCTGCCCCGGCGAATGACCGAGCGCCTTCGCCGCATCCCGCACCGCCGACGGCGCGCGGTAGGTGATGACGTTGGCGACCTGCGCGGCGTGAAACCGGCCGTGCTTCTCGTAGACGTACTGAATGGCCTCTTCGCGGCGGTCGGACTCGATGTCGATGTCGATGTCCGGCGGCCCGTCCCGCTCCGGCGCCAAGAAGCGCTCGAACAGCAGGTTCCACTTCACTGGGTCGGCGTGGCAGATGCCGAGCGCGTAGCAGACGGCCGAGTTCGCTGCGGAGCCGCGGCCCTGGCAGAGGATGTGGTTCTCCTTGCAGAACCGGACGATGTCCCACACGACGAGGAAGTAGCCGGGGAAGTCGAGCTTCTCGATCACGTCCAGCTCGTGTTCCAGCTGCGCATACGCCCGCGGCGACTCCTCACGGGAGCCGTAGCGGGTGGCCGCGCCGGCCCAGGTCAGCTTCCGCAGGAACGACATCTCGTCGTGCCCAGGGTCGACCGGGAACGGCGGCAGGTCCGGCGCGACCAGCTGCAGGTCGAACGCCACCTCGACCCCGAGCACCGCCGCGCGCCCGACCGCACCCGGATAGCGGCGCTCGAACCGCCGCCGCTGCTCCATCCCCGAGCGCAGGAACGCCTGCCCCGATGGCGGCCGCCACCCCTCCAGCTCCTCGGTCGACCGGCGGGCCCGGACCGCGGCCAGTGCGTCGGCGACCGCCGCGTCACCGGGGGTGGCGTAGTGGACGTTGTTCGACACCACCGTCGGCAACCGCATCTCGCGGGCCAACTCGTCGAGATCGTCGTTGACGGCGTCGTCGAGGGGGTGCCGGTGATTGATCAGCTCGACGGCGACGTGGCGGTGGCCGAACCAGTCGACCAGCCGCGTCAGCTCGGCACGCGCCGCAGCCGGGCCGTGCTCGGCGAGTGCGCGGCGGACCGGGCCCTTGCGGCAGCCGGTCAGCACGACGACGTGCCCGGCGAGTTCGTCGACCAGCTCCTCGAGGTTGTAGATGGGGCGGCCTTTCTCCCCACCGGCGATCTGGGCGTGGGAGATGACCCGGCAGAGCCGGTGGTAGCCCTCCTGCTGCCGGGCCAGGACCAGCAGGTGCGACCCAGCCGGATCGGGCTCGCCGGCCTGCGGTGAAGGCAGGTCGAGCGACAGCTCGGCCCCGAACCCGACCCGCACGCCCAGCTCGCGGGCAGCGTCGTTGAACCGGACCGCGCCGTACATGCCGTCGTGATCGGTCAGCACGAGCGCGTCGAGCTCCAGCCGGGCGGCCTCTTCGACGAGGGTTTCGGGGTGGGAGGCGCCGTCGAGGAAGCTGAAGTTGGAGTGGACGTGCAGCTCCGCGTACGGGGCGCGGATCCGGTCGCCGCCGTCGTCGCGGCCGCGGCGGTCGCGCAGGTCGTCCGGTGCGCCGGCGTAGCCCTCGCGCTTGCGTGACCAGGCGGGCGAGTCGCTGCCGTCGCCGAGCACCGGCGCGCGGCCGGAGGCGATCCGCTCGACCTCGGACCACGGCACGCTCGGGTTGTTGAATGCCACGACAAGCTCCCACACCACGCCAGGATCGCTGTGGGAAGTCAGCGACGTGCATCGAACACAGGTACGACTACGTGGGCCGATCCTGCGCGATGGATTCCGCAGTGTCAATCCGAGGTGACCCCGGTAACCGCAGGTGAACGCCACGACACGGTGATCAGTGGTGCGTGATAGAACGTGGTGCGAGTGGTTGACTGCACGGCGGCGCCGTTAGGCCGAAAGAATGATCTGGGGAGGATGCGTGGCCGAGGAACCAGACCTGACCGGGGCGACGGTGTACGAGGTCGCCGACAGGCCCTCGCTCGGCGGCGGGCGATGGTATGTCCTGCCCGACGACAGCACGTTCTTCCGCCCGACCGGCGGCGAACTGCGTCAGTCGTTGATCACCGCACACACGCTGCGCGACCGGTCGACCTGGACCGAGGTCTCGGAAGGCTGACACGCTCGCGCTGTTCAGCCCGGCGTCTCGCCTCGGAAGAACTGGCGGCTCGGAACAACGAGACCAACCAGCGGAAGCACGATGAACACGACCTGGTGGACGTGGTCCTTCCCAGGCGGCAGACCGCCCAGCAGGTGTGCGAGCCAAAACGCCGGATAGAACCAGAGCGCAAACCACGCCCACCGCTCGCGGCGCCGGAAGGGCACTACGGCCAACAGGGCGCCGAACAGGCCGAGCCCGACCGAGGCAAGTCCGTCCGCGCGATACAGCAACGCATCGCCGGCCGGTGGCGCGATCGCGACCACCAGGCCGAAGCCTGCGATCCCGAGGCTGACCGCTGCCAGGCTGATCCAGCCGACCCGCAACTCAAGCCGTTCTCGCCGCATCCGCCGAACCTACCGCCGCCCAGCCGAGAACCAGCTTCGCCAGAGTGCTGCGCTTCGACACCGCTGTCTTGGTCTTCTGATGGACGGGACCGCCGGCGGGCGAGGTTGTGACGGCTGACCCTCCGAAGGTCGGGATGTTCCGGACGATCCAACAGGAATCCGTCTCGGTGAACAGTTTCGCAGTGGTGTGGTCATCTGGTGGCTTCTTCACTGTCATCGTGGCGTCGCCGACGCTGCGCATGGTGATGGCCACCAAGAAAGCCGAGCCCTGGGGGCTCGCTGTCGTTCTGCGAAAGGACTCGGATGAGCCGGATCGTTCTTCGTGCCTGCGTGACCGCGGCCGCTGTCACCGTCACGGTCGGCCTGATCGATATCCCCGCCTCCGCCGCCGGCGCCGTGGTCACCGGCCCGCTGTCGATGGCCGCGTCGTGCTCGCAGTCCTACCTGCCCCTGCCGGACCCGGCCTGCACGCCGGGGGCGAAGAACCCGGACGTGACCCAGTCGACGATCGGCTCGACGATCTGTGTCTCCGGCTGGACGGCCACGATCCGCCCGTCGACCACCTACACCAACGGGTTGAAGAAGCAGGGCATCATCGACTACGGCTACAGCGACACGAGCATGTCGGACTATGAAGAGGACCACCTCCTCCCGCTAGAGCTCGGCGGCGCCCCGAAGGACCCGCGCAACCTCTGGCCGGAGCCGCACTCGGGCAGTCCGAACTCTTACAGCAAGGACTCGGTGGAGAACGCGGTCAAGAAGGCCGTCTGCGCCCACCAAGTCACCCTGTCCGCGGCCCAGACCGCGATGCTGAACAACTGGACCACCGCGAAGTCCGTGCTCGGCATCGGCTGACCGGACCGGAGCCTCAGCCGGCTTCATCGGAGGGACAAGGCCTCGCGCCGCTGGCTTGCGGGGATGGCTGGTGTGGTCGTGCCTCGCAGGTGGAAAGTGGCGTCGAGATCGCCTCCCTCCGGGTGGAGGGTGAGGTCGCCTCCGGTGGCGCGGGTGTAGCCAGTAGCCCCGTTCAGGCTGCCTGGAGGCACAGCTCGCACTCGGCTTGTCACTGTTTGCGCAGGTGACCTGGTGTCGGTTGTGGACGTTCGCCGGGCGATTGCGCGTGGTGTGGGCGACGATGGATGTCATGGCGGCGCTGCGGTCTCCGGTGCAGTTGATGCTCGCGCAAGCAGCGCGGGACGTGCCCGAGTCGCGGCTGGAGCGCCGGTGGGCATTCGAGCCGAAGTTCGACGGGTGGCGTGCGGCGCTGTTCACCGCCGGCCGGGTGTTGCAGAGCCGGCGTGAGACCGACCTGGCTGCACGCTTTCCCGAGGTCGTGGACGCGGGGGCGCAGCTGGGTGATGTCGTGCTGGACGGCGAGGTAGTGGCGCTGCGCGCGGGCCACCTGGACTTCGGGGCGCTCACCTCGAATCCGCGGGAGCGTCCAGGCGCTGGCGTGACCATCTACTTCGTCGCGTTCGACCTGCTCGCCGACAGCACAACCGACCTGCGGTCGAAGCGCTACCGGGAGCGCCGTGCACGGCTCGAGCAGCTGTTCGCCGGAGTCACGCCGCCGTTGCAGCTGGCTCCGAGCACGACCGACCGTGCGGCCGCGCTGGCCTGGATGCAGCCGGAGGTGAGCGCCGTCGGGATCGAGGGGATCGTGGCCAAGCTCCAGGACGCCCCTACCGCGCCGGCCGGACGGGTGCGTGGGTGAAAGTTCGCCAGATGATGGTGGTGGACGCGTTGGTTGTCGGCGTAGCCGGCGATGCACGGCAGCCAACGGAGGTCGTTCTCGCCCGCCGTGACGACTGCGGCGAGCTGCGCCAGATCGGACTATCCCTGCCGCTGGCGTCGGCGCTGCGAACCGAGGTCGGTGCGCGGGTCAGACTTACCGGCGAGCCTGCGGTCCAGGTCTCGACCGGCGTGTTCGGTCGCGGGCACACCGACTACCTGCCCGTGCAGCCGGATCTGGTCGTCGAGGTCGAAGCGGAGTCGTCGGTCGAGTCGTTCACCAACCGACTCCGGCCCCGCGTGTACCGGGTGCGGCCCGACCTGCGCCCGGACGATGCCGCGCTGTGACCGCGTCTGCCGTCATCCAGGGTCGCCATCGTGACTCGCCGAAGCTCGGCGGGCGCGACTGACCTGGGGTTTGTGTGTCGAGACCGAGCGTGGCGGGTTCGCGCGGTTCGGCAATGTCGTCGTCCGGTGTCGCAGCTGCAGTGGCTGGTTTTGTTCGTGGTTTGTGACCGCGTTTCTCCGCGGGAACCGACCGCACATCGGTCGACGGGGAGGCTTGTGTTCGCGAGAACCGACCGCACTGCCGCCCGACCCCGAACGCGACGGGCAGCACCCGCTCTACCTCGATCCTGGCGATCCCGCCGTTGCGACGGCGCAGGTCCAGGCGGAGCGCCCGCAGCGAAGCGAGGACGAACGGCCTGGAGGGGCACCGCCGCAACGGCCACACTCGGCCACGAGGAAGGGCACGTGCGGTCACTTCTGACCGACATTGATCATGGTGAAGATCGTTTTGTGCGGTCAGATGCGGCGAACAAGTGCGGTCAGTTGGCGCGAACACAATCAAGTGGCCGATTGACGGGCGCGGGGTGATGCTGATCAGTATGGGAACGGTGCACCAGTTGGCGGGGCGGCGGCCCGGCGACGAGCGAGCCTTCCGCGCGTCGATCGCGATCGGGATCGGGGATGACGACACGGTCGGCACGCTCACCGTGTCCGAGCATGGTAGCGAGGCCGAGGCGCGGGCTTGGCTCGAGGAGGAGTTGCCGCGTGCCCGGTTCCCGGAGTGGGTCGGTCGCCGCCGGCACGGTACAGCCGGCGCGTTCTTGTTCGGGCAGATCGAGCGCGGCTTCTATGTCGAGGACGCCGCCGAAGGCCTCGCGTTCGAGCCGGACCTTGATCAACCGGGTTGGGACGCTGACCTGGTCGACGGCATGCTGCGGTGGCGGC
Source organism: Amycolatopsis tolypomycina (assembly GCF_900105945.1). Taxonomy (NCBI): domain Bacteria; kingdom Bacillati; phylum Actinomycetota; class Actinomycetes; order Pseudonocardiales; family Pseudonocardiaceae; genus Amycolatopsis; species Amycolatopsis tolypomycina. The sequence goes on from NZ_FNSO01000003.1 coordinate 879,025, forward strand.
GCAGCCCTTGAACGCACCTCGGGACGAGGCTGGTGCCTCAGCCCGCCGGAGGTACCGATCGGCGCTGGTGCCTCTGTGCGCCGCTGCTCGCGTCCAGCGGACCGGACTGGCAGCGGGCGAGACGACGGACGCCGGAGGGCTGGCGTCGCTGCCCCGCTGCACACGACGCCGGGCTGATTACTGGCATTTCGGCCGAGGCGAGCGGGACAACGCCCGGGGTTCGCAGCCTTCTTTGCGCCCTGACACCGTCGCAGAGCGATCCTCTACCGGCGGACGGGTCCCTGTACCGGGGCAAAATCGGGAAGATTGTGTCACCGGACTTCTGTCACTGTGTACAAGCATCGGATGTCGTTACGAGAGTTGTTTTGCGTATCGTTGTGGCTATGTCGGGATTACTGTGTCGAGTTAATCCTGAATTTGTGTTGCGGATGATTCGACGAAGCTAGTCAATCCGGTAAACTAGTCTATGTGGATTCGGGTACTTCGCTCGTGTCGTCTGCATTCGGCACGGTGACAGACTCGTATCCCGCTGGTAGAGGAGCCGCAGGAGGCCAGCCGGCAGCCCCTCTACCAGGAGAAATGAGCCGCGCTCGGCTGCTAGAGGATCAGCATGAGGACGCCGAGCACGGCGAGGAGGACGGCGTACCCGGTCACCTGGACGGTGATCGGGCCGCTGATCTTCAGGGTCAGCAGGACCCGCGTTCTCCTCTTCATCACTCTCACCTCCTTTCCTGTCGTGAGCGCTCGCACGGCAGGAAAGGAGGTGATGGGGAAACCGTACCGCGTCGCGGCGCCCGCCTGTGGCATTCCACGGGCCTTACTGTTTCTTCGCCGCGTCTTCGCAGGTGCACGGGCTGCGTCGGCTCGCGGTGTTGATGTACGTAGGTCTGGCTCCAAGCCCAGGCGGCGGTTCCCTGGCCGGGCATGGCCCCCGGAGCCAGGCCCACGTCTCGCATGCCGGTGCCCGGAACGGGACGCTCTGTCGGCGATGAGTCGTCTTCACGAGGCCTCCGGCCGAGCTTGCCGGCGGGACCTCGGATGCGCGGGCGGTGCGTCTCGGCGAGGTGGAGTAACTCGCCGCAAGGACGGATACCACGTGGACCCGCTGGTCAGCTTCCAGCGGTGGCCGGTCCGAACAGCCGGGTCCCATGGGGCACGCTGGAACGCCGTCGCGCGGCGCGCTTCGGCGGGCAGCGGCGTTGTCTGCTGGAGCGGTCCGTGCGTGCTGCCGAGTGCGGGCTCATCGCCTCCGGCGAGGCAAGAGGGCGTCGAACAGCCGATGCCCAGCGGCGATCGCGATACCGGTGGCGAACGCGGTCAGCAACGGTCCCGCGAAGGCGGATCCGGCCCTCGCCGGTTCGCCGGGAACGCCGGCGGCACCAGCCGGCATCGTCGACGGCGTAGCTGCGGGTTCACGCTGCATCGGCTCTGTGATGTCCCCTGCGGGTGCGCTGGTCGGCCGGGCCAGGCGGTGGATGTCGTGGACGACCTCGGCGAGCTTGGTAGCCACTGGTTGTCCATCCCAGACCAGCAGATCCACCCGACCCAGGGCGGCCAGCTCGGCGAAGCGGCCGTCCGCGCTGCCGACCAGGAAGATCCGGCCGCCTTCCGTGTGGACGTATCGCGCGTGCGCGAGCAGGGCGAGCTCGGCGGCGTCCGGGCCCGGCTGGACCCGCAACGATGCGATACGCAGTTCGGCCAGCATCGACGCGAGCGGATCGCCGTCGGCCTCGTCGGGAACGGCGTAGGCCGCGACCGCGTGGTGGATAGGCCCGGCGGCGGCCAGCAGGCCTGCCAACCGTGTCCGCAGCGGCCGAGGCCGCAGCCGCACACAGCCGAGATTCTCCAGGTCGAGCAGCAGCGTGCGGTCGTCGGACCTCAAATCGGCGGCCTCCGATCGGCGGGAAGCGTTGACGTCGAACGGTAGCGCTGTCACCGCGGAGCCGACGTTCGGCTCGGCGAGTGCTCCACAACCAGGCTTACGTCGGGGATCGGGATGGTCTCTGCCGATGTGCTCCCCACCGAGTGCGGAACTGCCAGTCGCTGGTTGCGCGGGTGGGTGTCGATCAGCGGGCGCGCCCAGGCGGGTGCCTGCTCGAGCAAGTACCTGCGGCTTTCGGATCGCCCCGGGCCACAACACCACGTGGTAGAGATCGTCGCCGTGGATGCCGTCGCTTGAGATGGTGCCGAAGCCCGCGGCGTAGATGCGTGCGGTGTAGCTGCCGGCGGGAACGGTGATGCGGGGGACGGCGTCGATGCAGTCGAGCATCGACACGATGACGGTGCCGGATTCGATGTGCAGGCCGGCTTCGGTGACGTGGTCCCAGCCGTCGAAGTCGTTGACCGGACCATGCGTGCGGACGTCCAGGATGACCGGAACGGTGGTGCGTCGCGCGGTGCCGACGCCGACGACACCGTCGCGCGCGGCGATCATGTCGGAGATCAGGGCGCGGGTCCACGCTCGGTCGGGTTCCAGCCGCGCGGTCTCGTCCTGGACCATGAAGCTGTTGTAATCGGCGAAGACGTCGAGCTCGGCGTAGGCCAGCTGCATGCCGGCTGGCCTGCCAGCCGGTGCGTGGTCAGCCATCAGGTGTACCTGCACTCCGTGGGATAGGTCGTGGATCGTCTGCCCGGACCGCTCGCCGGCGAGCTGCGGGGATACCGGCACGCCCGTCGGCGCCGTCGTGGCGCCGGGGATACCGCCCCAGCCAGGACCTGTTTCCCGGGCGAGTCCTGATCTCTGCCGGTCACGCTACCGTTGATCGGCACGGGTTGGGCCGCACGAAGGAGTCCCGGGTGTCTACGGTCAGGGGTGGCGGAGCGTGCCTGAGCAGCGCAGCTACCACGGCGGCTGCGCTGGACCTGCGGGCCCATCCCCGGGACGACGTGCTGGCTCGGGTCGAGAAGGCCCTGGAAATGCGGCTGGACCGGGCGGGTCTGGTACGGAAGCGCCGCTCGATCGGCGCGGCCACCGACCGCGGCACCTGGGTCCGTGTCGAGATGCGGCGCATGGAGAAGATGGCCGGCCAGGGCTTCAACGGCCCGGAGGCGGCCGCGCTGCTCTCCGGCATCGCGAAACCCGCCTGGCACGCCAGCGTGACGTGGAGCGAGCGGGAGCACGGACTGATGTGGCGGGCGGATGAGACAGAATTGGTCGCGGCCGTGCCGATCAAGCCCGGCGGCGTCCTCACCACCGATCCGCAGCTGCCGGCGGCGTGGTGGTCGACGCTGAACGCCTCGCTGGACGCGCTCGCGGTGGCCGAGACCACGCGGATCGCGACCCTGCACACCACGCCGATCACCCAAGCCCGCGTCGCGGAGCAGATCCGTGCGGCGTTCGGCCCGGATATCGACACCACGATCGAGCGATGGGTGCCCGCCCACGCGGACTTCGCCTGGGCCAACCTGACCGGCCCGGAGTGCTGGATCCTGGACTGGGAGGACTGGGGCCTGGCCCCGCGCGGGCTGGACGCGGCGATGCTGTGGGCGGCGTCGCTCGCGGTTCCCGGTCTGGCCGAGCAGGTGTACCGCCTGCGGCAGGCCGATCTGGACAGCCGGGACGGGCAGCTGATGCAGCTGTTCTTCGCCGCCGCCATCGTCGGCGCTCCGGGCGGCTCCGTCGGGCCGCTGCTGGACGCGGCCCGCACGGCAGCCGACAGGTTGCTCACCGAGCTGCGGTCCTGATCGGTCCAACGACCACACCAGGCGTTCGTGGAGTCCGATCTTCAACTCCGGCAGCCGGGTGCCGGCCGCGTGGGCGCCGAGAGGTCAGGTCAGGTGCTGGTCGACGGCGGGATCGGTCCTGGCTGCAGAACCGCCGCGAGCTCGTCGGGAAACCCGAGCTGTCCCTGGCAGATCTCGGCCGGAGTACGGCCGTTCGTCTCGAGGGCGGTCTTGTCCGCGCCGCGCTCCAGCAGGAGCTTGATCATCGCGCCCTCGGGGGATTGGCGCCAGCGGATCACCGCGAGATGCAGCGGGCTGACACCGGGGGTGCAGACGGCCTGCACGTCGGCGCCCGCGTCCAGCAGCACCCGAGCGGCGTCGACGGCGCCGTCCTGCACGGCGAAGTGCAATGGCGTGTAGTGGCTTCTCGTCTCTGTCAGGTTGACATCGACCCCGGCGGCCAGCCGCTCGCGGACCCCGTCGGCGTCATTGTTGTTGGCCGCGTAGTGCAACGGGTCGCGGCCTGCCTGGTCCAGTCCGGTCATCTCATCTCGCTCCGGTCGATGCCGAGGGTGGAGCTGTCTTCGAAGTAGTAGACGTTCGCGAGATCGGGGAAGTCGGCGAAGTTCCTCATGCGCTCGCTGGTCCCTGGTGATCGGTGTGCGGTTGTCACCAGAACAGGTTTCTGCGTTGGCCGGTGCAGAAGCGGCGCGCGGCAATGAACAGGCGAAGGTAGAGCTGGTCGAGTGTAAGGTAGTTGGGTACCAGGTCGGCGGTGGCCAGGGTGCCGTCGCTGTAGTCGAGGCCGGTGTCGGTGCGGGTGGCGTAGCGAGCGGGCACGGCGTCGATGTCGCCGTCGGCGAGCGCGATCGCGTCGTGCAGGGCGATGTCCACCAGACCGGACACCTCGGCGTCGGCCAGCGGGATCTCGTCCAACCCCACGTCCAGGGGCAGCAGGTGCCAGTGCTGGAACTCGCGCTCGACGTAGTCGGGTGCGAGGGTGACGGCGGTCTGCCGCAGGCCGATTGGGTGAAGGTCGCGATAAGCGACGGGGAGGCCGAGTTCCTCGTGGATCTCGCGTACGCCGTCGGGGATGGTCTCGCCGGCATGGTAGTGGCCGCCGACGGTGATGTCGGCGTAGTCGGGCCGGTTGAAGCTGTACCGGCCAGGGGCCTTTTTCTGGAGGAGCACACGCTGGGTGGTGGGGTTGACGGCGAGGGCGGAGAAGGTGCGGTGCCACAATCCCTTGGCGTGCGCGGTCTTCTTGTCTTCGGTGCCGATGGGTTCGTAGCGGTCGTTGAAGATGTCGATCAGCGTCACAAGTAGTCCTCGGCTGTGGTGAGCGTCGTCAGATTTCCATATCCCTGTGACGCACGCATCCGGAATGTCGGCACGGTCGCCCAGAGCCTCGCGCGCCGGGAGGACCTAATGGTCGGTCACCCGGAACGCGGGGTGCTTCGCCGCGCTGCGCGGGGGTCGCTCGGGGCAGGTGGCGTGGGCGGCGGCGTTGCCGCAGTCAGGAGATCGTCGCCGACGGGTGCGAGGCGCGCGTCGCGGCAAATGCGGTCGACGGTGTCGGCCAGGCTGGAGGACTGGGGAATCACGATCTCCCCAGGTACGTCCAGCCGGTCGTCCGGCTCGAACCACGAGGCCATGTCGGTGATCGAGAACTCGTCCGCCTCAGGTCTGGTGGCGTGGCGGGAGAACGTCTCGGCCAGCTCGACCTGCAGGAAGTAGACGAGCGTCCGCCCGCGGTGCGCAGTCATCAGCTCCCGCAAGGCCGGACCGTAAGCGGCCGCGCTGAGAATGCCCTCCACCAACACCGGCCACCCCGCGTTCAGCAGGAAGCCGGCGGAATGTGCGATGAAGTCCGGTGCCAGACCCCCGGAGACGTCTTTCCGTTCCCAGAGCAGCGATCTCCTGATCACATCCTGACCCAGGACCGCCATTCCGCGCCCGTGGCGCTGGCGCACCGACTTCGCCACTGACGACTTCCCCGAACCGCTCGGCCCGCGGACGATGATCAGAAGACTCGACGGAGATCCTACCTTTTCGTAGCCCAGCACGCCCACGAGCATGCCAGCGCCGCACGACCTCTCCACGCCCGCCATGCCGACGGTGGACGAATGTGGTTGTCCAGCCCGGGCAACGAAATGCGACCGGTCACGCCGGGCAGCACGAGCGCGCAGCGACTTGCGGAAACTGGTGCAGCGCGTCGCGGTCGTTGAGCAGCCGGGTGACAATCAGTACAGTGCCGGTTGTGATTGCTGATCACGAGGTATGCGGCCGCTGGATACCAGCCATTCCGACGCGCGGGCGGCCGGGTTTTCTGTCTGCGGGACGTGGCAGGCTGCGATCATGACGATCGAGCCCGGCCGGGAGCAACAGTCGAATGCTGGTGACACGGTGACCGTCGTGGGCTGGACGTTCACCGTCAGCGGGGATGGCCGGCAAGCGGAGGTGCGTGCGCCAGGCGGAATCGTCGTGACGGCGGTCTCCGGCAGCACGGCGACTCTGTCGCTTCCGGACGTCGAGCCGCCGTCCAACGGTCTTGATGCCGGGCCGCCCCCGAAATGGGACGTCGACCTCGCCGAGCTCATTCTGCGGCGTGCACGTCCCGTCGGATCGGTTTTCATCCGGGCGTTGGTCGATCAGGGCGGGACTGCCACCGCCGAGAAGTTGCGGGAGCTGACCGGCCTCGATGCCTTGAACCAGGCCACCCAGACCCTGACGCAGGCCGCCAGTGCGGTGTTCTCCGAAGGCGACCGCCACCGACGCGGCCGATACTGGCGTCACTTCTTCGCCGCGCGCACGCACCCCGACCAGCCACGTGGCCGTGTCTACGACTATCACCTGCCAGAGGAGTTGGTTCCACTCTTCGCGGACGCGCTTGTTCGTCTCGGTCGTTGACCGGATCGTCGGGGCTCGGACTGGCAGCACGTGTGCACCTGCGACAGACAATTCCACAGTTGGCAAGATCGTGCCGAACTCAGATTCGGCAATATGTGCAGCTGATCCGAATTCGATGGATCAATCGCCAGCCCGCGAAACAGTTCGTCTGGTTTGGGGTTTCGCGAAGCGCACTATTGATCAATTCAGCGAAGGTTCGCGGATCTACCTCGTCACGTCCAACAGCGGCGGGTCCTTGACCTCGAGGGTGTCGATGAGTGCGTCGAGACCGCCGGTCTGCGCTTGCTGGACTTCGGCGGCGGTGAGGGGGATGAGGGTGACGATCTGGATTCGGATGTCGCCGTTGTCGGTGACAGTGTTGAAGGCGTCGTCGAGGTAGGGGTGGCTGGCGGCGAGCAGGCCGTGGATGTTGGTGCGGTCGAGGATCGGTGCCTGGCTGGGGATCAGCTGCGGCACGAGGGGGCCGCGGTCGGTCTCGAGGATCTGTTCGAACATCGCAGTCACCAGGTGCGCGGCTGCGCCGTCCTGGCCGGACAGGACCGAGCAGACGAGCTCCTGGGGCTTCAGCGCGGCGACGTCGAGGTCGGAGAGCCCGCGCGTGGCGAAGGAGACGTACTCCGGCCGCTCGTGCCGCCACAGCTGCACCCCACGGTCGAGCTGCCTGACCTGGGTGGCTGCGCCGAGGAAGCGGGTGAGGTGATCGCCGAGCTGGGGATGGGTCATGGGGTGAGCAGCTCCTGCAGATCCTCGGGGAACTCGAACTGGCCTTTGCTGCGATCGTGGGGTGTCCACCCGTGCATGTCCCCGGCGGTCTTGTCGGCGCCGCGGTCGAGCAAAAGCTTGATCATGGCGCCGTCGGTGCTTTGCCGCCACCGGCTGACCGCCAGGTGCAGCGGGGTGATGTCACGGTCGGCGCGGGCTTCGATGTCCGCACCGGCGTCGAGGAGCGCCGTGGCGGCGGCGAGCGCGCCGTTGTCGACGGCGAAGTGCAGCGGGGTGTAGCGGGCGCGCTGCTCGGGCAGGTCGACCGGGACTCCGGCGGCCAGCCGTTCGCGGATGGTGTCGGGGTCGTTGTTCATCGCGGCGTAGTGCAATGGGTCGCGTCCCTCGCGGTCCAGGTCGCTCATGTTCGTGTCCTCCCTTCCGTCCTTGGCATTCCCGTCGGTTCGACCGTACAACATGATCACGGTGGTAGTTCGTACTTGTGGCTGCGGTTGGCGGCGCGGTCTTCGAGCCGGTATCGGGTGGATTGGTTCTGGTCTTCGATGACCCGTTGCCGGTCGTAGCCGCCGGCTTCGGCTTCCTGCTTGTAGCGCCACCATTCCTGGCCCGGCCGGTGCCCCATGTCGTACGTGCCGGGCTTGGGGACGGTCATGCCGTTCGGGTCGGGTTTGCCGGTGTCGGGGTTGACCTTGGTCAGGCTGCCGTCGGGGTTGTGTTCGGCGGGGATGATCTTGCCGGAGGCTTCGCATTCGAAGCCCTGCCCGTCGGGGGTGCGGGTCGCGTCGCGGATGACGGCGCGTTCGGTGCTCGCGCGGAGTTTGACCCGGTTGCGGGTGGGTTCGTAGATCGGCCGCGGCGCCGGCGTGGGTGGCTCGTCGGGGCCATGGTGTCCGTCGGGTTTCGGTTCGCCGTCGCCGGGTTCGTGCCGGCCGGCGCGTTCGCGCAGGAGCTTGCCGCCGCCGAAGGTGGCGAGACCGACCAGCATTTCGCCGGTGACCTTGCCCAGGGCGCGGTCGCCGCGGCCGTTGGCCCAGTCGTCCCAGGCCACCATCTCCTTGAACGTGTCGACGGGGTGGGTGATGTTGTGCGCCATCGCCGCGACGGTTTCGGCGGGATCGGATACCAGGGTGTAGAGGGCTTCACCGGCGCCCTTGATGCTGTCCCAGATGCCGCCGTAGAAGTTGGCGTCGGATTGCTTGCGTGAGTCCTGGGGTGCGAGCGCGGCCTCGGCGCGCAGGGCCTCGGCGCAGCGGTCGCCTTCGCCGGTGACCTGCTGGCGGGCCCGGGCGAGCATGTCTCGGGCTGCCTGGCGCTGGGCTTCGCCGGGGTCGGTGAACGGCGGAGCCTGCACGACGGTGGGGTCGCCGTGCTCGGCGTTCGCGCGGGTGCGCGTGTCGGCGTCGGCGACCGCGCGGTCGTGATCGGCCTGGGCCTGGCGGGTGGCGGTGTCGCCCTGCTGCCACAGGGCGATGGCTTCGGCGGCCTGGCCTTGGGCCCAGTTCAGGCAGTTGGCGAAGTCGGTCAGGGCGAGGGCGGCGTTGTCCAGGGAGTCCCCGGCGCCGATCCAGCGGGGGATCTCGGTCTGGTGGTCCTCGTGGAACTTGTCCGCGGCCGGGCCGCGCCAGGCGCCGGTGTCGATCCGTTTCAGCGCGTCGCCGGCGGTGTTGGCGTCGCGGGCGCGTTCGTGCAGGACCCGCGCGTTCTCGAACACCGCGTCCGGATCCCCCGGAATCAGGGCCTTCGGGTCGGTGGTCTGGCCGAGCTCCGGCACGTTAGTTCCCTCCGAGCATCGGCGGATCGGGGGTTACGGAGTCCCAGCCGGGATCCTCCTTCATTGCCGCGGTGTTGTCGTGCTCGACCGTCCGGTAGGCCTTCGCGGCCTTACCGAGGAGGTCACCGAGGTCGCCGGCGCGGTCGGACAGAGCGTCCAGCCCGACGCTCCACCGGCCGCAGAACTCGCCCAGCGCACCGTGCACCCCGTCATGGCCGTAGAGCGGCGGCTCCCCGCACAGGCCCCGCAGTTCGAAGCTGTTCTGGTCGTGCACGATCTCGGCCATGCTCGTCGACGCGCTCTCCAGCGCATCGATCTCTACGTGAAACCCTGGACCATCCACGCGGTCCACCCCTCCCCGTTGTTCCCCAGTTTGATCAGGTCGCGGTGACGGTGCGTCTGCTCGTCGCTTGCGCCCACGCCCGGGTGATCAGATCCGGGGGTGCCATCCGGGCGAGCACCGGGAACCGGTGCTCGTCGTCCGGGTCGATCATGACCCCGATGCCAGGGGGTACGAGTTCGAGCAGGTCGGCGCCGGTGGTGGCGAAGTAGTCGCAGGCACCCACGTGATGGGCCAGCCGGGGCAGCGTCGAGAACGCCACCAGCCACGACCCGCGGTCACCCAGGTCGACGACCAGCAGGCGGCCCGGCTCGGCCGGGCGCTGCACGTAGACGCGAGCACCAGCGAAGGTGTCCATGAAGTCGGTCGCGCCGCGGACGCCACTCCAGACGTCCCGAGCGACCTGCGCCAGACGCGACTCAGCCTCCCCCTGGTCGCGATCCACACCCGGCACGGTACTCACCGTAACCGCCTCGATCAACTGGCTCACCGCTGATCACCCAGACGCCGGAGTCGCGTGTGTCGACCAAGCGACGTCGGCCTGTGTTGCTCGACGGTAGGCGGCGCGGGCGGCGGCGACGGGATCACGCAGGTGGGCGCTGGTGTCCGGATTGCAGTCGAGCGGATGACGTGGGTCCGGGCGTCGGAAGCGGTTCCGAGGTGGCGGCGGGCGGTCTGCGGCACGACGAGCGTTGTGCAGGTACAGACCGAGCGCCGCGCTAGTCGCGAGCACGACCAACATCCCGAGGGCAGCGACGATCGCGGCGAGACTGAGCCAGAACCACGCACTCACCCACTCTCCTTTCCTTTGGGTGACTGGGTCGTTGAGCAGGACCGGGAGCGCGCGGTGGCCGTTGGAGGTCAGGCGTCCGGCGAGCCCGCGCGGTGCGCTGTAAGGCGCATGCAGCCCACTCTCCGTGCCGTAGTGGCCGGAGCGGCGGCGTCCCGTGGCCGCGCTCCACTCGTGCAGGCGGCCCGGAAGTTGCCAGCTGAACATCTGTTTCTAGTACCGAAGGGGTGCGATGACTCCGGCTGCGAGCTGTCTCGCTTTGCCGCAGGAGGTGGCGATGGGTTCGCCGGAGCGGCCGTTGAACAGGATCCCGATTCCTTGGCTCTGTGCGATGTCGACGATCATCTGGCACGAGGTGAAGGACCCGTCGGTGCCGGTGCTCAGCACCCATTCGCCGGCGGGATACCCGTCGAGGGACGTGGTCGTGACCCCGCTGCCGGGTCCTGTGACGAGGTGGAGCGGCCGGGTTGTTGGGTAGAACCGGACTTCGGCCGCTGCGGTCAGGTGCGGGCCGCTGGAGAGGCGGCATTGAGCCTGGCCGCCTGCGCCGGGAAGGACCGTGTCGTGCGCGTCTTCGCGCTCGGCCACGCCGAGCCCTGCAGTCAACTCGGTGGGTACCCCGGAACAGGGCGCGGCGAGGTAACGTGAGACGTCCAGCGGAGCCGCGGTGACCGGGACAGGTGCCGCTGAGCCGCTCGGCGTGGGCGGTTCGTTCGGGCTTGTGCAGGCTGCGGTGACCAGGGCGACCGCGAGGCCGGCCAGCGGGGCGTAGCGGATCGGGTTAGCCATCGAGGCGCCTCCGGATCGAGTGTGGGGGCCGGGTGACTGTCAGGTCGCGGCTGAACGCGCGCGCGTGGGCAAGGGCCCTGGTGGGGGCTCCTTTCTCGCCTGGCCGGGGTAGGGCCTGCAGACGTGCGGCGATCTCGGTCAGCGTGCCCGCGTGGCGCCAGACGGTGGCGCCATCGGCGTCGTACTGCTCACCGATCGCGAATGCCGCGCTGGTGAACATCACGATGCGGTGCCCGTGGTGCGTAGTGGTCTCCACGTCGGTGGTCTCGTAGTCGCCGTGGTAGGCCAGCGTGCCGTTGACGAGCTCGCTGCTCCACTGCGCGCGGTCATCGCCGGTGACGAGCTCGGCCAGCGCGGCGTACGCCTGGCGTTCCTCGCCACCCGAGCCGAGGCGGGCAACGGATGTCAGCACGTTTAGACCCGCGGAACCTGGCGCGTCGGTACCTGGCAGATCGCCGAGGTGCCAGGCCGCCTGGGTGAACCAGTCCGACACGTTGCTGGCGAGGCGAGTGATCGGGCATCCGTGGCCGCGGTGGTCCACACGGACAACGAATCGCCAGTCGTCTCCGTTGAACTCCGCGGTGGCCTGCACCCGGACGCCGACGCGGCGACGCCGAGGCCGAACTCGGTGGAGCACTGTGCATTCTGTCCCGGGGGCCAGCCGTGGGGGCCGCATCGGCTCCAGCTGACCGTGGTGGCAGCTGAGCGACCGCACGTGGACCTCGGTGACGCAGCCGAGCCGACGTAGCTCGGCGACCGCGGCGCGGACCGCCCGGTGCTCGCCGACCGTGTCCGCGGGTGGTGGCGGGCTCCCGCAGGACGTCACGCGGCGGCTCGTCGACTCGCGATGGATCACCTGGCACCTCGCCCCGCAGCCGATCGTCCGGTAGCCACGCAGCCAGCGGCTGTGCTGGTGTCCTGCCTGGTCCGGCCTGATTTCCACCGTCCGCGCGACACGCGTACGGCGGTGATCACGAACGGTCGCCTGGTTGGTGTCGCGTTCACTGTTGCGTTCACTCGGGGAGCCTCAGCAGAGGGTGATCGACCAGTGGTGTAGCGCGCGTCGCGTAATTGTCGAACCGTGTGACGAGTTTGTCCCTGCGGGTCGCGTCGACCTGCACGAGCTCATTTTCTGTGTCCTCGAAGGCCACGACGTCGCCAGCGACGGTGAACAGCGAGAAGGACGTCTCCATTCCGTAGTAAAACCCGTCCATGACCTTGCTGGGTGCCCGCCCTGACAAATGAAGGTCTCGTGCTCGTGCGTGCTGGTTCATCATGATCGTGTCCGAGCCGGCCGGCCGTCGCAGGACCGACGCATCGACGATGAGAGATGCTTCCAGGCCTCCGTTGAGGTACGCCGCGCGGCGCATCGCGCGGGCTGCGATGGCGTGCTGGATCTTGTCGGCGGTGAAGCTGTCGCCGTATGAACGCAGGACGGCCTCCGCGTAGTCGGGCTCCTGGACCGGGGTGGGAAATGCGGAAGCGCTAAATATGCGTGCGCTTGTTGCGTGGGCTTCGACTTCGAAAAGCGCGATGACCGCCGCCGGAAATACTTTCCGGTATGCGTTCCACCATTCGCCGAGTCCTTCCCTTCTGGCGTGGTCGTGCGTCATGATGATCCTTTCGTCAAATTCCGCCGTCGCCGGATGTCCCGTTGTGTGCCGATGCTTGTTGCGGCGCACGAGATCCGTGGTCGAGGGCTGCCAGTGCCTTCTGAGCCTTGTCCAGTGCTGCCCCGCCGAGGTCGTGAAGAAGCTCGATTGCCTCGGTCAGGTAGGCGCGGGCCTGATCGGGGTTGCTGTCGTGTGCGGCGACCTCGGCAAGGGCAAGCAGCACGCTCGCCTCGTAGACCGCCGAGCCCGTTCGGCCGAGCACGCGGCGCGCCATCTGCAGGCGTTCAATGGCCGCGTCCTGACGTCCGGCCAGCGCGTCGATCCGAGCCAACCCGAGAGCGACGCGGGCGACGTCCTTGTCGTCGCCGATTGCGGTCAGCATCTCCAGTGCGGTCTGCAGATGTGGTTCCGCCTCGAGCTCGCGGCCGGCCTGCAGCAGCGCGTCGCCGATGCGGCTGTGCCGCGATGCGACGCCCCGGTCGATGCCGAGATCCGCTTCGATATGCATGCTCGCGGTGAAGTGCTTGATCGCGGTGTCGACGTCGCCGCGGGCCTGCGCCACTCTGCCGAGCAGGTCCAGCGCGGCGGATTCGGTGCGGCGGTCCTCGGCGTGACGTGCCAGTTCCAACGCGTGCCGGACTTCGGTCTCGGCCTGCGGCAGCTGCCCCAGGTCCAGGTATGCCCGTCCGCGCTGGTAGCGCAGCCGGGACTCGGCGACCTTGTTCCGGCAGCGTTGCGCCGCGGTGATCCCGAGCTGGTGCGAGCGCAGCCATTCCGGGAAGGGCTTGCGGTAGAGCATCAGCTCCCAGAGCGCCTCGCACAGCTGCCACGCCAGTTCGTCGTGCCGGTCGGCGACCGCCTCCTCCAGCACGGCCAGCACGTTCGGCAGCTCTCGGTGCAGCCAGTCCAGAGCGGCGGCGTCGGAGTCGAACCGGACCGGCTCGCCTGCCAGCTCGTCGGCGACGGGGCTGACTCGCCAGCGCACCGGGATCACGACCAGGTTCGCCCGGGTCATTTCCCGCAGGTACCACGCGGCGGCGCGGGGGACGACCTCGAGCCGGTCCCGGTCGGGGGCGGGTTGGGCGCGCGCGTGCAGCCGGACCAGATCGTGGAAGCGGTACCGGTCGAGGGCGACCTCCTCGAGCAGGCTCGCGTCGACCAGGACCTGCAGCGCCACGGCCACCTCATGCTCGGCCAGCCCGGACACCGCGGCCGCCACGTCGATCCCGAACTCGGGCGCGGGGAGCGAACCCAGGCACCGGTACAGGTCAGCCGCATACGATTGCAGGTTGCGGTAGGACCAGTCGAACAGCGCCGTCACCGAATCCTCCGGAGCGGACAGGCGCGACAGGGCCGCCAGCCGCGACCGCTCGTCCCGCAGCCGCGCCACGACCTCGGACACCGACCACGTCGGTCTGGTCACCAGCCGGGCCGCGGCCACCCGCAGCGCGATCGGGAACAGCCCGCACAGCTGCGCCAACTCGGCCGTGGCGTCCGGCTCATCAGCGGCTCGCTCGCCGATCAACTCCTCGAGCAGCGCCACCGCGGCGGCCTCGGGCAGCGGCGGGACCTGCACGAGCTGGGCGCCGTCGGCGAACAGGCCGTCGAGCCGCAGCCGGCTGGTCACCACCACGACGGATCGGGTTGAGGTGGGGATCAGCGGCCGGACCTGCTCGGCCGAGGCCGCGTTGTCCAGCACCACCAGCATGAGCAGTTGCCGTCCGGCGGTGATCGTCCGGTACAGGGTTACCTGTTCGGCCACGGTGGCCGGAACGTGCCGTGGTTCGACGCCCAGCGCGCGCAGGAACCGGCCGAGCGCGTCGACCGGCGCCACGGTGGTGTCGGGGGAGAAGCCGCGCAGGTCGACGTAGAGCTGGCCGTCCGGGAACCGTTCCGTGTGCCGGTTCGCCCACATCACAGCCAGCGCCGTCTTACCCACGCCCCCGGGACCGACCACCACCGCCACGCTGGCCCGAGATCCCGACCCGCGGCCGTGGAGATCCATCAGCGCGTCCAGATCAGCGAGCTCAGCGCCGCGGCTGACGAAAAACGCCGGCACGGGCGGCAGCTGGCGCGGACTGCCCGGATGTCGGTCCGCTGGACGCGGCCCGCCGTCGGCGTGTCGGTCGGACACCTTCCCGGCCGCGTCAGGCGGCTCGGCCGACGGCGTGCTGGCGTTGGAATCCGTTTCGTGCGACGGGTCGCGGCGGCCGACGCACTTCTCCGCCGCGGCAGACGAGCCGTCTCCGAGTCCGTCGACGTTGGTCACCGTGCACACCTGCCTGACGCGCGGACTCCGGCCACACTCGCGTACGCAGTCCTCAAGCTGGGGACCGCAGCGACAGCCGCCAGGCACAGGGATTCAGCAGGCCGTCGGTCGCCGGCGCGCCGCGGGTTGGCCCAGTTGGCCGTGAAGGTGATGCCAGGCTCGAGGAGGTCGAGTCCACGGAGGAGGTGTCCGAGTTCTTCGGCGGTGCGCAGGTGACGCTGGGGCCAGTGGGGAGTGCGGAAAAGCTGGCACACCTGCCGCATCTGCCCGACCAGAGCCAGATCCGCCGTGTTGTCGGTGTCGAGGCCATCGACGGTGGCATGGGTCGCGATCATCAGACTGCCCGGGGGCAGCCGCTCGGTGTAGCACCCCAACGTGGCGGCCAGCGCCTCCGTGTCGTCGGTCGCATCCAGAACGCCGTTCAGTACCAGGCAGATCGGAGTCCCGTCGGATAGCAAGTCCTCGATGACGTCGGTGAACAGGATCGTGCCGGGCACGTGGAAGTCGCCGCGCACACAGTCGATCTGATCATGTTCCGACGCAAGAAGATCCAAGTACGCCAGTACATATCTGTCCTTGTCGGCATACACCACCTGGCCCGAGGTGAATGGGAGAACGTAGTCATCCATGGGCTCGGTGTCCGGCAAGCCACCGCCGATCGTCAGGAATCGGTGGATGTCCCGCTCCTGCACCGCAAAGCGGATCGCCCGGCGGACGAACTCACGCTCCTCGCTATAGACCCGCGGCAGACTCGGCATGATGCGAGCCGCGTTGGCGCACCATGACTTCTCGATCTCCCAGGCCTGGCCTCCGTTGAGGAAGCAGTCCTTGATCCGTGCGGGGCTGGCGCAGCATGTGCACAGCTCCGGCGGCTCCCATTGGTGTGCCACCACGCGCAGCGCAGTGTCTGATATGGACGGCCAGGGCGTCAAAGCGCTTCGGCCGAGGTGTGTCGGTGCAGCAGCCGACTTTGTGGGGCAGCCGGATAGTGGCGTGGTGGGTTCCATCGGACAAGGTCTTCCTGAACGGGGCTTGTGTTCCGGTGCGGTGATCAGTGGCAGTCGACGGCGGCCAGCGTTGATCGAGTACTGCGGCATGCCGGGACGATGGTTCCTTCGGCGCCGAACTCGGCACCGTCGAGCGGGATCCAGCCGTCGCCCGGTCCGCATGCGGATCGACACGGCGCCACTCCCGTGGCTGGACTGTGACGGTGCGGTCGTCTACCAGGACGTGCACGGCCGCCCTGGCGCTGTGTCAGCCACCCGCCCACGACCGGACCATGTGCACCGCGGTCGGCAGGTCGACAGCGGTGAGCACCCTTTCCTGGCTGCCGTTCGGGTAGGCCGTCGCCTCGGCGTCGTCGCGCAGGTGGATCACGCGTGCCCCGGCCCAGAGGGCGCCGTACACATCGGCGATCAGCTGGTCGCCGATGTGGACAACGTTCTCGATTTTCGCGCCGTGGCGTCCGGCGACTACCTGCCATAGCCAGGGTTCAGGCTTCGCGCCACCGAGCTTGAAACTGGTGTACACCGCACGGAGCGTGCCGAAGTGTTCGGTGCGCACCTTGTGCACGCGCTCTGGCCCGCCGGTGACGGCCATATTGGACAAAGCGACCACAGGTGCGACCTCGGCTAGTTCCTTGAGTGCGTTGTGTGCGTGCGGGTACGGGAGATAGCCGCGGTCCCACCTGGTCGGGAACTCGCTGAACGGGATCAGTAGCTGACGACTCACTTGGTTGATCAGCTCGCTGGTCAACGCCGGGGCCCGATACAGCAGGCAGCGCACGGCCTCCCCAGCCCGTTCGGGTGCAATGTCGGCCAACGGGGACAGTTTCAGCAGGCGATCCTTTGTGGATGTTCCGGTGAACGTGCCCAGGGTTCTGCTGATATCCACTGTGATCAAGTCGACCTTGGCTGCCATCAGAAGACGTTCTCCCATCCCGTTTGTGGTTGTGCGATACCCGCGCGGGGGCTCGGCACGTCGACGCGCTGGCAAGTCTTCGGGGGTGAGAGCATCGAGCGGGAACGCTTTCGGGTTGAGGTTGGACTGGAAGGGTTCCGGACGGGGCGTTGCCTAGAAGCGGGCGCGCGTCGCGGTGACGAGCAGGTGTTCCGGGCCGCGGGTCCAGGGCGAGGGGCGCAGCGGAATCTCGCTGGCGGGCACGGCCAGGCGGGCGTCGGGCAGGCGATGCAGTGCGGTTTCGACGGCTATTCGGGCGATGAGGCGGCTGGCGCGCTGGGCGGGGCAGGCATGCGGGCCGACACCGAACGCCAGGTGCGCGCGATTGCCGCTGTCGCGGCGATCGTGTCCGCCGACCCAGGAGTCACTGTTCGCTGCCGCCAGCCCCAGGATCAACGCGTCGCCGCGGGCGATGCGCTGACCACCGAGGACAGTGTCGGCCACGGCCCAGCGGGTCGGTTGGTTGGCCATCGGCGGGTCGGCCCACAACACGTGGTCGAGTGCGTCGTCGATGCCGAGGTGCCCGCCGCGCACCCTTGCCTCGAAGCGCGGGTCGGTGAGCATGATCCGCAGCGTTTGCGCGATCCACACCTGCAGGGTCTCCCAGCCCGCGCCCAGCATCAGCAACATCGACGCCAGGACTTCACCGTCGTCGCGATGGCCGGGATGGTTCAGGAAGGCGGTGGTGAGGTCCTCCGCCGGTGCCGTGCGGTGCTCGCTGATGACGCCGGCGACGATGGTTTCCATCTCGCCGAAACGTTCCGCGGAGTCCTCGCCGGAGCCGAACAGGCCGATCACGCAAGCCTGGAGCCGGTCACCGAGCTCCGGAGCGATGCCGAACAGCCCGGCGACGGTCAGCATCGGAACCTGGGCCGCGTACAGCGCGACCAGGTCGATAGGCCCCTCGTCGGGCATCCGCTCGATCAGCCGGGCGCACGTCTCGCGGATGACCTGCGCCATGTGCTGCTCGCGGAGCCCGGCGAGGCCGGCGACGAGCGGAGCCCGCAGCCGGCGGTGCTTGTCGCCGTCGGAGAAGTAGGCGTTGTCGCGGGGGAACATGATCGGGGCCAGCCCCGACTCCGGGCCGATGTGGCCGTCAGCGATCAGCCGCCAGTTGCTCGAGTTGCGGGAGTAATGCAGCTCGTCGCGAACCACGGAACGGATCTCGCGGTAACCCATCACCAGCCACACCGGGATCCCGGGGCCGAGTTCCACCGGCGCGACCGGGCCCCAGGTCTCCCACAGCCGCCGGTAGGCGGCCTGCGGGTCGAGGCAGGTCGTGGTCGCCGACAGCGAGGTCAAACCGGACAGCCCTTCGAGGTAGCAGCCGGTCTTGGGCACGGGCGTCATGGTCGGGCCTCCGCGGAGTCGAGACAGGTCAGGGCATGGCTGACCAGGGTGATCAGGGCGTCGACCGAGGAACGCTTATCGCGGGCATCGCAGTGCAGCACGACCGCCTCGGGCAGGGCGAGCGCCTGGCGCACCTCGTCGTCGGCATAGCGCGGGGTACCGGGGAAGTCGTTGATGGCAACGACGAACGGAATCCGGCCGGTGCCGAGCTGGTCCAAGACAGCGAAGGCGGCATCGAGGCGGCGCAGGTCGACCAGAACCAGCGCCCCGACGGCGCCCTTTTCCAGGCCCTCCCACAAGGACCAGAACCGCTGCTGACCTGGCATGCCGAACAGGTACAGCGCGATGGTGTCGAGGCTGATCCGGCCGAAGTCCAGCGCGACGGTCGTGGTGGTTTTGCCCTCGACGCCGTCGAGGGAGTCGACGCCGACGCTGGCGACGGTCATCGGTTCTTCGGTGCGCAGCGGTTCGATCTCGCTGACCGTGCCGATCAGGGTGGTCTTGCCGACGCCGAACGGGCCGACTACCAGTATCTTCGCCGGCTCGGTTACGGCGTCGGACACCGGGCTGACGCCGGCGCTGTCATAGCCTACGGAGTCCGGCAAGGAGCTTCTCCAATGTTTCCAGTCTATTGTGGTCCGGTGTTTCGTCTCCAACCATGACGAGCAAGCCGACGTCGATCAGGTCCGACGCCAAGATCCGCACCACACTCATCGGCCACCCGAGGTGAGCGGAAGCCTCGACCAGACTGAGTCGCTGTCGGCACAGCCCGAGCAATTCCCGCTTTTGCACGGTCGTTGTGTCGGGCACGGGGCGGTGGGCCATTGTGGTCAGAAGGGTTTCCGGCCGCAGGGTGGCTTTGGGGCGCGTGCGGCCGCCGGTGAGCACCCAGGTCGGGACCGGACCGGGCCGGAACCCGTGGTCGGTCGGGGACATCAGGTGCGGGCGGACGTGCTCAACGTGGACTCGCCGACCTGTTTGATCCGCTCGGCCATGGCATGGGCGAGCAGGCCG
This sequence comes from Amycolatopsis tolypomycina, assembly GCF_900105945.1. Taxonomy (NCBI): domain Bacteria; kingdom Bacillati; phylum Actinomycetota; class Actinomycetes; order Pseudonocardiales; family Pseudonocardiaceae; genus Amycolatopsis; species Amycolatopsis tolypomycina. The sequence goes on from NZ_FNSO01000003.1 coordinate 898,216, forward strand.
GGGTTGACGTTCTCGTCGGTCACCACGGCCAAGCACGTCCCTTCGCCGGCGCGCCGCACGAACAGAAATCCGTCCGACCACTGGGAGAAGTTCTGCTGGAACGCGCCCTCGAAACCAGCCGGCCCTTTCACGGCACTCGCGCTGGCGAGAACGGCCGCGCACGCCGCGGCAAGCAGGTCAGCTCTGTCCTTGTCGAGCTCGTCGGGCTTCTTCAGGACGAGACCGTCGGTGGAGACCACAAGGCAGAATCGGACGCTTTCGATCCGTTGTAGTTGTCCCAGCATCCATGGGTCCTGAGTGGAGGTCATCGTGATTCCTCCCCTTCGGTCGCAGCAGCGGGCGTGTCGTTGGCCGGTGCGGGCGGTGAAACGGGGAGTGAGCCCTCCACGAACGTGGTCATGAAGTCGCGTTCCTTGTCCGGATCGGGTGCAGGTGCGGGGGGCGGGGCAGACGTCCGCCGGGGGGTGAGGGGGTCATCCTGCTTGGGGACCCGGATCGGCAGGCCGTGGGCAGTGCGTCCGCCGGGGGGTTCGGCGGGAGTGAATGCGGGCCCTGGGTCGTGGTGCTTCCCAAGCGCGGCTTGCTGTGGCGGTGTCGTGCGGGCCGGCTGTCGTGGTGCCGGCGCCACCGCGACATCCGCAGGTGGGGAAACGGGCACGAGCAGGTGCTGCGGCACCGTTGTCACCGCGCGGACACCGCCGTTGGCCGCGCGGTCGAGGTGCACCAGGAACCCGCAGTCCTGGGCGTATTTGCCCACGACGGCAAGGCCGGTCTCGGGCGATTCGCCGAGCTCGTGCAACCCCACGGGCACCCGGCCGGACACGCGGTCCTGTGCCCACTGCAGCCGGTCGTCCAGGCCGTGCCCGTCGTCGTGGACGGTGATCGCCCATCCGGGGTCGACCTTGTCGAAGGTGACGGTGACCGGTGTGCTGTCCGGCGCGGACCGGGTGGCGTTTTCCAGCAGCTCAGCAACCAAATGGATCAATTGCAAGGCGAGAGTGCTGACCACCGCGACGTCCGGATTGCTTGTCACCAGGACGCGTGGGTAGTCGACGATCTGTGAGGCGGCGTGCTGGACGACCTTGGCCAGCGGCTGCGGCTCCTGAAACTGCCGGAGAGGCTTTCGGCCGGCAAGCACGACCACCGATTGCGCTGCCCGTGCTTGCATGGCAGCGAGATGGCTGATGCCGTAGTAGTCCTGAAGCGAATCCGGGTCGTCGGGATACCGTTTCAAGGTCTGGCGGGCCCGGTATTCCATCTCGTTTGCGGTGGTCTGCCAGCGCTGCGCGAGCGATACCAGGACGCTGACGAGGGCTGCCTGGCGATCCTGCATGTCGGCAGCGAGTCGCGACACCGCAGCAACAGCAGTGTCGACGACTTCGTCGCCGGTTGCCTCTGGCCACGGGGCCGGCTGCTCGCCGCGGGTGAGCGCGCCGAGCTGGTCGACGATCGTGTTCAGCGCCAGGTTGCGGTTGTGGACCATCTGCTCGAGTTTGCGCAGCAGCGCATCCCGTTCCTGGTCGTGTGTTCCTCGCCGATCCCTCTCAGCGCTGGCCCGCCGGGCAGCGGCTGCCAGATGATCGGCCACGCTGGCCAAAGCGGTGAGGCCGGCCGTCCGGAGCCGGGTGGATGTGTGGTGAGTCATGGATGACCTAGTTCCGTGTGTCCGTGGAGAGAACGGATGGCTGGAGTACGCCTGACGACGTTGTTGGCCGAGCGGCGGGGGCGTGCCGAAGCGGCACTACTACTCGAGGACTGCCTGATCGGGCCGTACCCACCGTGAGCCAGACGGAGTCGGGTACGGAGTCGGGTATCGACGCACCGTGCCGCAGGCGGCGGCATCGCAGACCGACGTGACACCGGCGGCATGCAGCGTTGCCGCGAGCCCGCACGGGCAGGCGGGTCCGAGGATGACCGCGTAGGCGGTGCCGGGATCGTGTCGCGCCGATTGGATCGCATCGCATGCGGAGTGTCGTCGCGGAAGCCGGGTCGGTAACGCAGAGGCCGCGAGCGCCGCCTCCAGCCGCGACATCGTCGCCGTGGGCGCGGATAGCCGACCTCGGATGTGGTGCACGACGGGCTCCTGGCAGGACGGTGGAGACCGACTGGCCGGCAGAAGGTGACCGTGAGGGCCGGGCCCGATGGGCGGTCGGATCCGAGGCATCGCCGCAGAGGTGTCTGTCGACGCGGTAGCGACACGTGCTCGAACGGCGGCCACCTGAGTAGGAGAGGTGGGGCGGCACAGCCGGACGGCGATTGCCGCGGGCTGTCGGGGGATGGGGTGCCGCCCCACCTTCCAGTCCGGCTGGGGGGAAACCGGACACTGAGGAGGCCTGGCCGGTTGGACGGGTGGCCACGGCCGCCGGTCGCGTAAGCGCGGTCTCTGCGTCGGGCATCTCGAGGACCTCCGCGTCGGCGCCAGTGGGCGCGATGCCGACTTTCGGTCGGCGTCGCTGCGGTGAGCGCCGGCCCTGGCCGCCACCTGGTCGCAGCCACGCGCTGTACGTTGCGTTGGCTGCAATCGCGGGGCTGGCCGGGGTCGTGGGCGGATGTCATGACGTCCTTTGTCGAGGAAGCTGATTCCGAGGTCGGCTGGATCACGAGGTCTGGGGGCGGTGCTGGGGAACGACAGGGGTGGCTCGGTAGGCACGGCGGTGCGCAGCGCCGTCACCGCCCGATGGTCGGGCGTTGCAGTCCGCGGTCAACGTCGCCTTCGTGCAGGGGCTCGCGGTGTTTCCCGGCCCGGGTGGCTCACGGACTGTGCGCCGGGAAGATCCGTTCCGGATCTGAAACCCCCGTCATCTCAGTAATTGGGTTCGCCCCGGGTCCCATCGACGTAGACGACAATAGAGCAGGGGATTGCCTTGTCAACCCGGTGAACCCCATTTGCGGCCGCTATTTTCGCAGTTCCCGCGAACGGGCTATGCGGTTTCACATATGGCGACGCCTGGGAACCGCGTAGCCGCACGCCTGCCATCGCGTAGTTGTCGTCGTTCTCAATCTGCGGCGCCGAGCTCACCCATCCGACATCCCCGGAAGGAGACCCTCGGGCGGGGCTCCGAAGACGGGTTCTGGCCACCGCTACGTGGCCTCGTAACCACGGCTATGCGGTGCCGGGGCGACGGGTATGCGGTCTGAGCGGCCATGTTTATGCGGTTTTCCCAATGGTGTCTGCGGCCATGATCACCGATTCTGAACATGGCACGCATCGAACGGGTGCCGGCAGCGAAAGGTGCACCGTACCGGCACCGGATCCACCGTGGATCTGTCGCAACGATCGCCAAGAGGTGTACCCGCTGCCGCTATCCAACCGGGAAGTGGCCCGAGAACCTCACGTGCTGGCGATAACGGGCAACGCGCGGTCGCCAGCGGCGGGGTTTCTGGCGCTGGTTCCGACGCGCTCACGGGATGCGGCCGCAACCCGCGCCAGGGCAGGCGTCACGGACAAGAAAGGCACCGCGATGACGATGGACCTCGCAATTTTCGGCCGCGACTGGTGGAACCATGCGCACGAGATAGCGGCCGCCCGGCGGGAACAAGGTGCCGTTCATCGCGCGACTATTCCGCGGGGCGAACAGGAGATCCCGGTCTGGGTCATCGTGCGCTACGAGGAGGCCCAGGCGGCGCTGGCCGATCCTCGGTTGTCGAAGGATGTCGACGGGCTGACGAAGATCCTGGACAAGCACCTCACCGTGGACGGCGAGAAACCCAACCTCAGCAGCATGTTCTCCCCGCACATGATCTTCTCGGATCCCCCGCGGCACACCCGCCTGCGCCGCTTGCTCATGAAGCACTTCACCCGACCCCGGGTGGAGGCCCTGAAGCCGCGGATCGAGCAGATGACCGCCGAGCTGCTGAACGACCTTCCCCTGGGGCGTGAGGTCGACCTGATTGCGGAAGTGGCGTTCCCGTTGCCGCTGTACGCGATCTGCGAGCTGATCGGTGTCCCGGCGAAGAAGCGTGGGGTGTTGCGTGCGTGGACGTATGCCCTGATGGAGGACCTGCCCGAGCGGGCCGATACCGCCTCGAAGAAGATGCAGGCGTACCTTCTCGAGCTGATCGAGACGGCGCGTGCCAACCCGGGTGAGGACCTTCTCTCGGCCTTGGTCCAGGAGGCCGAGGACGAGGATCGCCTCAGCCTGCCGGAGCTGCTGGGCACCCTGTTCCTGCTGTTCGTCGCCGGGCACGAGACGACAACCGCGCTCATCGGCAACGCCGTCGCTTGCCTGCTGGCCGACGACGGGCGACTGTGGCGTGAGCTGGGGCAGCGACCGGAGTTGCTGCCCGGCGCGGTGAAGGAGATTTCGCGGTACGACGCCGCCGTCGCCACTGCGACACATCGGTTCACCGAAGACGAGGTCACCATCGACGGGACGACGATCCCCGCCGGCGAGATCGTGCTCATCTCCCTCCTGAGCGCCAACCGCGACGATCGCCAGTTCGACCGCGCTGACCAGCTGGACATCCAGCGAAAAGAGTCCAATCTGGCATTCGGCTACGGCATCCACTACTGCCTGGGCGCGCAGCTGGGACTCATGGAAACCGAGAGCCTCGTGGGCGCGTTGACCCGACGGTTCCCGGACGCTCGTTTGGTCGACGGGGCGCAGCTGCGGCGGCGGCAACCGGCGATGATCCCCAACAGCTGGCGCGACCTGCCGGTAATCCTGGGCTAGCGAGGTGTTGTCGACGGCGGGTGCGAACATCACGGCGGCTCGGGTTTCGTCTGCGCCGTATTCGGGGCGACCGTGGTGTGGTACCAGGCTGCGATCCCGGCCCGGTTTTTCGTGCCCAGCTTGTGGTTGAGCTTCGTGACGTGCACCCCCACGGTCCCCGGGGTGATCGACAGATGGCTGGCTATTGCCTTGTTCGTCCAGGCTCGGGCGATCAAGCTGGCGACCTCGAACTCGCGACGGGAAAGCCCATCCGGCGGAGTCTCCGGCTCCGGTGCCACCAGCGGGCCCAACGCCAGAGCGTGCATGTCCTTCTTGGACAGGTCCTGCCCGTCCGCGACGTGCTTGGTCCACACGTCGTCGCCGAGCGCTTGCCGTCCTGCGGCCTCAGCCAGCCGCTGCAGCCGCAGGAACGGCCCCTGCTCGAGCACGGTGGCCTGGGTCGCCTGTTGCCGTGCCTGTGCACCACCCAGTACTTGCGCGGCCGTCTTGTACTCGCCGAGCTGCGCGGCGATCAGCGCGATCAGCCACAGACCCACCACCGGCCCCCACGCGTCACCGATGTCGCGCTGGATGCGCAACGCCTGCTGGGCCAAGCCGGCGGCCTGTCGTGGGGTGCCGTCGAGCAGCTTGACCAGCGCGCGGCACCACAGGGCCCAGGAGATGGACCACGGGGCGTCGGCCGCCTCGGCGTCCGCCAGCAGGGTCACGCTTTCAGCCCTGGCGACATCGAGGCAGCGCAGCGACGCCGCCGACATCGTGAGGAACAGGCGCGCCATCCACTCATCCGGCTTCGCACCTGCAGCCTGGCATGCTTGCGCTGCCTTGCGAAACGAGGTCAGCGCCGCCCGTGCCCGTTTCGGGTCCTGCTCGACGAGCCACAACCAGGTTCCGCGGGCAGTGTCCAGCGGCCCAAAAGCGTCGGCGATGCCAAGCGCGGTGGCTGCCGCCTCGGCCTGCTGCAGCAGAGGGCGAGCACGGGCAGGGTTGCCCTGGATCAGCGCGATCCACGCTGCCAGTGACAGCGCCGCCACCCGGTTCATGCTCGGAGCGCCGGGGTGCGTGGCCAGCCCTGCGTCGAGCATGCGGAGGTTTTCGTTGAGCCGGCCGCCGAAGATGAACGCGCAGGTCTGGCTCACATGGATCGCCAGCTCCAGCCCGCGCGTTTCGGTCTGCGCGGTGGCCAGGAGCCGTTGCTGGCTGGCGATCAGGTCTGGCCGGAACTCGTTCAGCCGGAGCATCCAGTCGATCTGGTTCGGGCCGAGCCATTCTCGGCTGCCGCACGCCGCCAGCTCGTCAAAGTAGGCGGTGTGGGCCTGGCGCAGTCGGTGGCCATCGCCGGATGCCAACACCAGCTGGCCGTACTGCCGGATCGTCTCCAGCATGCGGTAGCGCGGCCGGTCCTGACGCTCTACACCCTTGAGCACGTTCTTACTCACCAAGTTGATGAGCAGAGACTGAACCTCGGCCTCAGCGATGCCATGATGGTGGCAGATCGCGTGGACGGCTTCGAGGTCGAAGCCGCCTTCGAACACGCTGGCCAGCTCCCACAGCCTCCGCTCAGGCTCGGGCAACCGTGTATAAGACCAGCTCACCATCGCCTGCAGCGTGTGGTGCTTGCCCTGACGGGATGCCGCGCGGTCCAGCAGCGACAACAGGTCAGGGTGCTTGCTGAGGGCCCAGACCGTCATGGCGTTGCCCGCCAGCGGCACCGCAGCCAGTTCGATGCCGAGAGGGATGCCGTCGAGCCGCCGGCACAGTTGCGCTGCGGCGGTATAGTCGCGTTGACGGATCGTGACACCCAGCTCGGCTGCCCGGTCGATCAGCAGCTGCAGCGCCTCGTGCACACCATCGTCGCCGTCGGCGCAGTCGCATCGGTCCTCGTCACCGACGCACAACGGCGGAACCGGCAGCAGCCGCTCACCCCGTACACCCAGCCGCTCCCGACTGGTCGCCATCACCTGGAGCCCAGGGGCGTCCCGCAGCAGCGTGTTCAGCAGCGTCGGTACCGGACCGTGTCCGGGGATGTCGCCGACCAGATGCTCACAGTTGTCCAACATCAACAGCAGCTGCCGGTCCTGAAGGTAGCTACAGAGCCTGTCCAGACCCGGCGTCGACGCGCTGTCCTGGATATTGAGCGCGTCAGCGATGGCGGCATACAGCCGGTCGCCGCCCTCGCGCAGCTCGGCCACGACGACGCCGTCCCGGTATCCGCGCGATGCAGTCAACTCGTGGGCAAGGCGGAGCAGGAGCCGGGTCTTGCCGACTCCGCCAAAGCCGGTCAACGTCACCAGCCGGGTTCCGTCGCTGTTCAGCAGTTCCCTGCAGCGGTTGAGCAACCCGCCGCGGCCGATGAAAGAATCCAGTTCCGCCGGCACCGTCGACACGGATCGATCTAGCGCGCCCCGGCTGTCGACGTGGCGATCATCGTCACCGGCAGCCATTGTGCCCCTCCCGCACGGCCTTGGTCGTCAACCGCGTTCCCCTGGGGGTAGGCCTGGGCGGTCGTCGTCCCCGCCGCCCACGCCAGGCCGGGGCGGCCGACACGATGCTGCGCCGACGCCGGCCCCGCCTCGCGCCTGTGCAGCCACGCCGATGCCGTCGGGGCTGCGTGGCGGCGGTCCGCGGTGTGATCGGCCGGACGCCGATGTTGATCATTGCGGGTCCGCCGTGTCACAGACGCGGGTCTCTTGTGGCCCGGGGGATGCAATTGCGCAGGGTACGCACGGCATTCCCGTTCCGACAGCGACGAGGTCGGATTGGCGTGGCCAGATGGTCATCCCGCACAACGTCACGAGGTGATCAGGCATCGTCCCCGTGTCAGGTACTAGGACCAGATGGACGACACGATCGGTTTCACCGGCGATCCGTCCATTCGGCAGTTCGACGCCGCGCCGTAGCCGGGCGGCGACGACACTGGGCTCCCGGTGCATCGCTGGCGAGGTGGTCTCGGTGAACCCGATCGCAGAAGCCGCGGACCGTGAACCGTGGACGAAACGTGGCGTGTTTGATGTAAGTCCGTGATCACTCGGTCCGGTTGTTCTGGGTGGACGACTTTGAGGGAAAGCCGTCATGGAGACTTCCATTGGTCGCTTGCCGCCTACGTTCAGTCGCTGAGAGCGGGCCCAAGCCCTTACATGCTCATCCATCGTTGATCATGCTGGGTAAACGGTCGCATGGGTCGGGACTTTCGCGCACCTGCGCGGCGGGCCGGTTTCCCTCGGATCCCTGCGTGGCGTTGACCTGGGGTTTCGTGGAAGTTGCCCATCGCAATGGGCACCAGTAGTGTGGACGCTGGCGGTCCGGGAGTGGCGAGCCGCAAAACGGGGCGACGGGGGGTGCGAAAACGTGGCTGGAAACCAGAGCGGATCTCCTCAAGCGCGCGGGCGCGAACTTGCGAAGCAGGGCAGGGAGCTGTTCGTCTCCTGTGGATCTGTCAAAGCCGCAGCCCGCGAACTGATGAACCGTCATCGGGATCTTCCCAGCATCCAGGCGTTCCGGTATTCGGCTGGGCTCTCGCAAGATCAAGCAGCCATCCGCTACAACGAGGTGGCCGGCAATCAGACGACGCTGGGTGGAACCACGATCAACGCGTGGGAAAGTTGGGCGCGAACGCGCGGAACCCCTGGAGCTGGCTCTCCGCCATCATTTGCGAGCTTGCTCATCCTGGCAAAAGCGTACGGACTCGGACCGCATGGCACGGCTAGCGAGTACATTTTCGCGGGCGACCTTGTTCAGGAGGCGTACGAGAAGCTGGCCCCCGAAGATCAGTTGGCACTGAAGGCCGCAGGCGACCACCCGCCCGCCGCCGCTGCTAGCGACTCGCTTCAGGTTCGCAACGCCGTGGTCGGCGGCCCCCAAGCGACCGATAATGCTGTCGGGCAAGACTTCACCCTAGTCGTGCCGACGATCGATCATGGAAACCCGGCCATCTGTGTGTTCTCGCTGCCCAACCCCAATCCAGGCCAGCTGCTCGACCTGACCTGGAACACCTTCGGGTTCGGCATCCAGCGGCTGATGCGACAGATCAAGAGCCTCGGGCGACGGCTCGACGCGGACATCTGCGTCGGAATCAACGAGGCGGGTTTGGTCATGGCGACCTTCCTGGCGTCCGCCCAATTCAATCGCTGCGCCATCGGGTACCTCAGGTGCAACCGCGTTCGGAACGAGATCACCTTTGCGGCCGAGTCCCACTACCCGGAATCGGTGGAGGCTCCGGTGATCGTGATCTGTGACTTCGAGGTCAAGCATGCTGACGTCGTTGGACTCGTGGCGCGGGAACTGCGGGAGCGATACCCGGGAGCAGAGTTGTACTTCGCGGTGTTCGGCGCCATGACCAAGGGTAATTCGTTGGAGGTCCAAAGCTTCGATGAGCTCACAGGCGCAACAATCATGCAGGCAGCCAGGTTTGAGGCGGTGTTCATCGCCGCGACGATGAGCCCACCGGGCATCGAGCCGCCTTTGGAGCTTCGCTGAGCAGATGGGAAAGACAGTGGTGGAGAAGGTCAGTGGCATCCCCGATCTTGCCGGCAGGATCGCCGAGATGGTACGCGGCGTGATGCTGGAGTTGCGTCCGAGACTAGTCGAGGCGGCGCTAACCGGCCGACGCGGCGAAAGCGAGAACCCGCGACACGAAGACAACTTCCTGTCTGAGCACGACCTGTGGATGCATCGTCGCTACCGCGAACTGCTCGCCCCGGTTCTCGGGGCATTCGTCTACGCTTCCGAAGAGGCGGAACCAGAGATCGTCGGTGATGATCCCGACCCGGACCTCTGCGTTCTGGTCGACCCCTTGGACACCAGTGAACTTGCCGTCCGCGGGTTGCTCGGCTACACGCATGTCATGGTTTACTCCCGCGCCGCTGCTCGGCCGGTTGTCGCGGTGGTCGGCGACATCTTCCATCACCTCCAGCTCTACGTCGGCGCGCGTGACGAGCACGGCATCGACCGCGCCTTCGTCGTCACAGCCGACTCTCAGACGTACGAACTGCGACAGCACACAAGCAAGCGACTCTCCGAGTCACTGGTCACCAACTTTCTGATGCGCCCCGGCGAACGGTTCCTCCCGCTCGCCCGGAAGTCGAAGCTTCTCGCAGCGCTCGACACGCCAGGCGATGACGGCAAGCGCAGGGGACGGATTGGAGTGGACTTCGGCTCCGTCAGCCTCTGCCATGTTGCGGCGGGTATGACGGAAGCGACCGCCGAGTTCGCCAAGGGTTTCGCAGTCTGGGACCTCGCCCCTGGCCATTACATCCTCCACGCGTCCGGCGGCGCCGTGCTCGACCTCGCGGGGAAGCCCGTACCGCTCGACTACCACTTCGGCTCGATTGCCGAGATCACCGAGGCCATGGGCCGTAGACAGCGTTTCGTTGCTGCCGGGACAGCCGGCCTCGCTGTCGAGATTGTTGAGAGTCTCCACTAGACACCTGCGCCACGGCATCGTTTGATAGCAGGCTTCGGCGGTGGTCGATGTCTACCAGTATCGAACCGGAGAAGTAGTGATGCTTACCTAACAAGTGCTGACCAACGCGGATCGTGGATGATGGGAAAAGATTGCCGACGTCGAAGGGGCCTCGTCGTGTCCGCTGCTCAGCCGTCCAGTGCCACTCCCGTAGCTGTACTCGACGTACGCGAGCATGACCATGAAGACGTCCTCAGCCGTGTAGAGCAGGTCTTCGGACTTCGCCTCGATAGGTCGTCAGTGGTGTTCGGTGAGTCCGGCGCAACCGAGGGCTTCCGGACGAGCAACGGGACGTGGGCCCGGATCGAGCGGCGGAACCGCTGGAAGATCAACAGTGCGGTGTGGGTCGGGCTGGAGGCGGCCGCGACCATCAAGAACGTCCGGAAGCCGGAGTGGTTTCAGGCCACAGCCTGGATCGACGAGGCCCGCGAAGTCGCCTGGCGTGCTGACGAGGTCGAGCTGATCTCTGCTCCGATCGTGGGCGATCTCGCGACGATGGCGACGCTGCCCGACGCCTGGTGGACCGCCGTGCGGGAGTCGCTGGCTGCTCTTGGTGCTCACCAGACCGAGCGCGTGGGAATGACACAGGCGCACCTGACGAAGCGAATCGGCGAGATCTTCCCGGGGGTCGACACCACCGTCGATGAGTGGCGGACGGCCCACGCTGATGTGCACCCGGGCAACCTCTCGGTCGAGGGGCACTTGATCGACTGGGAAGACTGGGGCGCAGCTCCGCGCGGACTCGACGCTGCGACGTTGTGGCAGTCAGCCCTGCCGGACCCCGCGGTGGCGGCACGCGTTCAGCGCGAGTTCGCCGCCGACCTGCAGACGCGGTCTGGCAGGCTGTCTCAGCTGCTGGTCTGCGCGAACGCGATCCGCATCGCCGCCCGTCGCGGGCAGCCGACTCCGCTATCGGAGCCTGCGAAGGCGGCGGCGGAACTGCTGCTCGCGGAACTGGGCTCTTAGAACGTGCCCAGGTAGGTCCGCAACCCGGGGGACGAGCTGGTGTCGACCAGCCCGACAAAGCCAACGGCCAGCTCTTCGGTCAGTTCTGTGCACAGGCCCTCATCCACCAACGTCTTGGCGAGCGCTTCGGCATCGACGCCGGTCACCAGGGAGACGTGCTCGATGTTCGCCGGGTTACCTGACAGCAGAAGGCGGAGGGCGGGTTCAGCTCGCGCGGCGAACGTGATCACCTTGCTCACGGCTGTGACGTCCACCGTGTCGCCGTACTCCTCGAAACGAGGAGGGAAGTCCGTCACGCACACGACGTCGGTCAGCGGACCGAAGACACCGGACGTGCTCACGTGTCTACGCGACGGCCGTTCCCGCTCACGAGCTGCGAAGTACGTCTCCGGCGGATAGTCGGCTGCGAGAGCTGACGCCGCGGCGAGCAGGTACTCGGCGTCCACGGCTTGCTCGGCCGCTGTTCCCCAGCGATCCAGGTCGATGCGGAACCTCTCCTGCTGGCGCGACCGGTCGGCAACCCAGCTGAACCAGTCGACCCCCGTTCGTTTCACGAACCCGAACGTGGCGTGGAGGCTGTAGCCGTCCCCGCTGTCGACGCGCGTGGCCTGGTGCCAGTAGCCACGGGGAATGTGCATGACGTCGCCGGCCTTCATGGTGCCGGACCACACGACGTCGGCCGGAGGCTCGTCGTTCCGCTCCGCATCGCGGTACATCGGTGCGGTGCGCGAGGTTCCGCGCACCTCCCATGACTTTTCGCCGCCGAGCTGAACGATGATGACGTCGTGGTCGTCCCAATGCAGGTTGAACCCGGCGGCGTCGTTCGTGGTCAGGTACGTGTTCACCTGGACGAGCTCCCGTGACCACCACTGCAATGCCTGGCACGTGATCTCCATGGCGGGGTCGAACGTGTCCAGCGTGTCGAGCACGATCGTGCAGCCGGACTCGATGAACTGGCCAAGGCGGTCCATTCGCGCCATCGACAGGCTCTGCCCTCGACGAGTTACGGCGTTGGCCAGGTACGCGTCCGGGTGCATCTCGTCTCCGCCTCGGAAGCACCGGAACTGCGGTGAGGAGAGTGAGCGTCGCATGATCACGTCCAGCAGGCGCGTGGGTGTCAGCAACCTGGTGCAGAGTGCTGGCATCGCCATGCTGCCCCGAGCGAATCGCTGGCCGAGGTGCTGCGGGCCATCCCATCCGAGCGCCTTCTCGATTTCTTCGACCAGATAGTGGTCCATAAGTACCCTCTCTCTTGTGAACGGTGGCGGACCAGCAGGTCAATCGCTGGTCCGCCACCGCAGTTCGCCGTGCCAGGTCACTCCGGAATGTTCAGTCCGTCGCCACCCGCATCGCCGTGGCCGTCGCCGCCGCCCGACGTCGACGGGTCGCCGTGGGAGAGATCGAGCCGGTCACGCACCCCGGACAGATCTCGGACGCCAACCACGAGTTTGTCCTTCTCGTCCAACTGTTTCTCCCTTCGTTTCCTGGATTTTCCAGGCTGTGATGGCCGGGAGCAGTGACACCCTCAGGCGCTGCTCCGGGCTCATGGCGGCTGGGGAAACCCAGTCACCGTTGGTTCTGGAGTTCCGTGAGGCCGCGGTGGGACGGGGTAGGGATTCTCTTGGCGGAGGCGAAGGGTTGAGAATTGTCGCGTATCCTGACCTGCCGGCCAAAATCGGGACCATCCTGAACACTGGAAATCGCCTGGACCTTCAGTGTAGCGAGAGCGCCAGACTTCGCGAGGCGTGAGGAAAACGATTAGCAGTTGACACAAATCTGGCTTTCTTCGTCATTAACCTGGCTGCGCCCGGCATCGGCGAATGGAGGTCACCGACCGGCTGGCGCGAGCAGCTGTATGCCGCTGGATATCGCCCTGCGCTTCGGATCGAGTTCGTTGTCCGCGTCGAACAGGCTCTACGACGTGGCAGTTAGCTGCCAAGCCAGCAGCTTGCGTGGTTCCCCTTCCGATCGACTGGTTGTGGCTTGGGTTTGGGGGCCCCTTCAGGCAGTGACGGCCGGGGAATCGGTTGCGTATCTTCATCCTTGGGCCATGCCGGGAAACACTTTGGACAACGCGAACTCTTCGACGAATATGCGTCGAGTATGCAGACTATCCCGCATTGGGAGACGCCGAACGTCAGTCCGCTTGCGCGAAGTTGCTTCGCTTCGTCGCCGAGCCGGTGTTGAATGTCGTTGTGCAGCACGGCACGCCATGTCCGAGCATCAGGCCCGTCCGACTGGTTCGCCATCTCGGCGTCCCGGATTTGTCGTGCGCGCATGCGTGCCGGCCCGCATGAACTCGATCAACGCCGCTTGAATGCGAACGGCGTCACCGAGTCGGCCCTTCGTTGCCGTTGGCGATATCCACCAAGACACGACACCTGGTTTGACCCGGCTCGGAGGCAACGGCGTCAGCCCTCCAGGCCGGAGTAGCTCGACGCCATGGACCTTGGTCAACTCTGGCGCGAGCGCCGCACCGCGCTCGATGAAGAACCGGACACCGTCAGCAGCAAGAGCAACGGGGCCGACGGGAAGCGACATCAATCCGGTGATCTGTGATGCCGCAGGGGTCGGAACGCGGAGGACGTCAAACAGCTCGCCGACGGCCGTCAAGATGATGCGGGGGTACAGTGCCCACCACTCGGCGATCACGGTTAGGTCCGTCGTGGCCTGCTCGTCGTCAGCGGTCGGCTCGCAACACCCCAGCGGCTCGACGGTGACGGGGTGCCAGCTTGCCAGCCCGTCGCACACTGGGCCAGGCAGCACCGGCCAGCCGAGCTCGGCGTAGGCGACGGCGGCGTCGAGGAGCGACTCCGTTCGATGTCGTGAAGCAGCGATCGGCATGGCGAGATTCCCTCTCGATGGTTTGAGTGCTGGTCCGCGCAGCCCGAGGGGTGGCGTCGCCGCGCGACCGCGCGGACCAGCAGCGCAGGCGTACCGGGTAGTTCAGCCCGGTTCGCGCGACCTGCGCTTCTTTCTGTGTCCTGCGATGTCCGGCGCAGGACGCCCAGATGACCGTCGTGTCGATCGCACGAGCTAGCCGGTTGGGCACCTGGTGGCAGGGGCGACGTCGGGCGAACTACCCCGACCACCAGGTTGACCGGGTGCTGAGGCCGCGAGCCAACGCCCACGCCTGGCGCGGCCCCGTACCAGGGATAGGGCCACCGCTCGCATCGCCCGGGCTCGTCTCGCAGCGCCTCGGCGGGCCGACCACCTGGCTGCCGCTGACAAGGAGGCGATGGCGACGAGCAACAACACCAAGGCGGCCGCTACCGAGAGTGGAATCGCGATCAGCACCATCACCATGACCTGGCCCGCTTCCTGGGTTCGCCTGTTCGTGCTCGTCACACAGCGTGCTGGACAACTTTAGGTTCGCGTGGCCTCCGCTGACATCGGAACGTCGTGGCCGCTGACTTCCTCTGCCTTCTTCTGCCATCTGGCGATCAAGCTCGCCGACGCGGTGGTAGCGCCCTAACCTGGGACTTGTCCATGGTGACGGGAGAGACGATGGTCGAGGACGAGCTGCCGCGTACGCGGCTTGCGCAGCTGATGAAGCAGCAGCACATGACCGTCCAAGACCTGCGTGACCGCTATCGGGAGATCACTGGCACCGAGCTATCGGAACGGCAGGCGTACCGCTGGCTCGGCGGCGACATGAAGGGGCAGCCGTACCCGCATTCGCAGGCCGCTCTTGAACAGATGTTCTGCGAGTCGGCGGCTCGTTTGCTGGGCCCGCCGCATGGAAGCGGGCTTGTGCTTCAGGCACACCCGAACGACGTAATCGCCCCGCCGCACGATCCCGCGCGGCAGGACTGGCAACGGCAGGTCCTCGCCACGAGCGCCCAGCGGGCGCGCGAGTTCCTGAGCAGGACGGAGGTCCCCAACGTGGGTGCAGAAACACTCGACCAACTGACCGACGACGTTCGCGGGCTGACCGTCGACTACCAGCAGAAGCCGCTGGAAACCCTGCTCGGGAAGATGAGCGCGACACAGAGTGAGATCTTCAGTCTCCTCGACGGTCGCCAGCGTCCAAGCCAGACCCTGGACCTGTTCCTGCTGGCAGGGGTGGCGTCTGGGCTCATGGCTCGCGCCGCCCACGACCTCAACTCGCCGCAAGAAGCGATGACCCACGCCCGCGCGGCATTTACCGCCGCCGACAACGCCGGCCATGACGGCCTGAAGGCCTGGGCGAAGGGACTGCAGTCGCTGATCGCGTACTGGGCAGGCCGCTACGACGACTCCGTTCGATACGCCGGCGAGGGCTCGCAGTTCGCGCAACGCAGCCGCAACACCTCAGCGGTCTGGCTGGCAGCCGGCGAGGCGCGAACCCTAGCGGCGCTCGGCCGCTACGAAGAGGCTCGGGACGCCGTCAATCGAGCGACCGAAGCCCGGGACCAGGTCCGGCGCGACGATCTTGACGAGCTCGGCGGCTTCTGCACCTTCAACCGGCCACGTCAGCTGTACTACGCCGCGGAGGCACTGGCATGGGCCGGGCCCGACTACGCCGACCAGACCGAACAGTTCGCCCTGGAAGCCACTGCGGCGTACGAGGCCGCTCCTGCCTCGGAGCGGGCGTTTGGCGACGAAGCAGGTACGCGGTGCGCGCTGGCCATAGCGCGTATCACCAGTGGCGAGTTCGAAGGTGCAGCGGACGCGATGGCCGGCGTTCTCGCGCTGCCCGTAGCCCAGCGCACACACGGCGTCGTCACAGCCGTCGAGCACGTCGAGAACCGACTCGCCACCCTCGACGCGGACGGGCGCGCGATCGACGAACTCGGCGACTCGATGCGTTCATTCGCGTCTCAGCGACTGGCGCTGCCGCAGTGACAACCACCGAGCCGACAGCACCCGATGGCGACGTCCTCCTGATGGGGCGACGGACGCGACTACGCGAATTCCGCCATACGGACGGCGCCGCAGCGTTTTCGATCGTCGGAGACGACCGGGTCACCAAGTTCCTGTCGTTCGACAGTCGCAGCCCAGCCGCTGCACAAGAGATGATCGACGGGGCCCTTCAACGAGCCAAGTCTCAGCCTCGCAACGAGTTTTACCTGGCAATCACCCAGATGGATGACGACGCCTTGATCGGGACCTGTCGCCTGGCGCTGACCGGGGTGAAAGCCGCAAAGCTCGGCTACGCGGTAGCTGCAGACCACTGGGGCCATGGCTTCGCCACTGACGCGGTCAGCACCATGATGGACTTCGCGTTCGGCTCACTCGATCTCCACCGTGTTACCGCGGCGATCGGCCCGGACAACCTCGCCTCGCAAGCCGTAGTCGAGCACTTGGGTTTCACGCGCGAGGGCGTCCTGCGCGATCACGTATTCACCAACGGCGCATGGCGCGATTCGGTGCTCTACTCGGTGCTCCGCGACGAGTGGCCAGCATGACTACGAGTAGCTCAGCCCGCACGGGTAGACCGGCAGGTGAGCAGGTTGCCGGGGCCCCGGAATATCACCGGATCAAGGAACGGCGCCGGGATCATGTGATGGCCATTGATTCAGCGAGGCGGTTGTTCGCGCTGTTTCTCGGCCAGATCGGCTACAACGAGTGCAGGCGCTCTCAGCCCGCGGTTAGGCCGACGGTGTGGTTGGCTGCAGCAATGGTTGGATCTTGTTGACAGGCGAGGTTTCCGCAGGACAGGGTTACTGGGTGAGACTGAACGGTATCGAATTCCTGCGGTCTGACGTGGAGCAATTCTGTTGGAAGTTGACAGACCAACCGCCGACGGTGTCGGCGGTGACCCTAGACCGCCCAGATCCGACGATCGTGGCGTTGCGCGAAAATGGCCACGATCGTCGTAATTTGGCGAGCGTATTCTTCCAGCGAGATTCGACCCGACAGTGGTGTTGCTCCGTACGTGAGGACCGGCCGCGCGGATGACGGCAAATGCGTGCCCGGTGATCGCTGTATCGGCATTGGCGATCTATCTCCTGCAAGAAGATCAAGTGCGGTCTACACCGGAGGCGCGATCAACGCCCTAGCCGAACGGGACAACGATAGAGGGGGCTTTCATGACTGAGCACGCGTCCGACTCTTCGATGTCGGCGAAGGATCTGCGGCGCCGCATCGGTGAGCTGTCGCTGCGGCTGCGCACCCCAGACACGCAGGCGAAGCCCGCAGAGCCGCGATTCATCGATTTCGATGTGATTCGGCTGCCAAGCGGGACCCTGGCGGGTCGCAAGAAGGTGATCATCATGTCCGGTGGATGCTCCGTGCCGACGTGCACGATGTGCCCCTTCACCAACGAGAACAACTACGGCATCGATGGTGGGACGTCGCGGGAGAGCCTGCTGGAGCAGGTACGGCGAACGCTCGTACGAACAGCGGACGAGCCCGAATATGAGGTGCTGTCCCTCTACAACGACGGCAGTTTCTTCGCGCCGCGCGAGATACCCCGGGACGTGCAGGTAGAGATCGCCCGGGTGGTCGCCGCGGCCGGAGTCCGGCGTCTGGTCGTGGAATCGCTGCCGCAGTTCGTGACCGAGCCGGTGCTGCGCCCCTTCGTGGAGGCGCTGGGCACGGTGCAGCTTGAGATAGGTATCGGGTTGCAGTCCGCGGACGTGCTGGTGCGGGAGACGCTGGTGAACACGCGGATCTCCCAGGTCTCGTTCGAGCGTGCGCTGAAGGTGATGGCTGACTTGGAAGTAGATGCGAAGATCTATCTGATGGTCAAGCCGCCGTTTCTGACCGACGGTGAGGCGGTAGCCGATGTCGTGCGGTCGGTCGACTACCTGACCGGGCTCGGCGTGCAGGGAATGACGCTGTGTCCGACACGGGTGTCCCGGAACACGGTGGCGTGGGAACTGTGGCAGGCCGGCCAGTACACACCCCCGAACCTGTGGACGGTGGTGGAGGCTATCCGCCGCGTCCATGAGCGACTCGCGGTGCGGGTGGCGTGCGTGAATCTGCGGGGGACCGATTTCGAGTCGATATTCCCGGACGCGTGCCCGAAGTGTGCAGACCGGGTGGTGGACGCGCTGATGCGGTTCGGGGAGACCGGTAATCCGGGAGACCTACCCAGGGATTGTGCTTGCCGGCCGCCGCTTCAGGTGGCGGAGCTCAATCATGCGGTCATCACCGCGCGCGCGGCGCAGCAACTGAACATCCTGGAGCGGGCGGGTGTCTGAACGGATCGTGGCACCTGCGATGGGCGGGCCACCGCCGCGGTACCCGTCGCGGGGCTTCGACAAGGACCCGTTGGGCGTCATCGACCAGGGGCTCCGTCTGTGCGGGCCGATATTCCGGATGACGGTCGACGGAGCCGAGACAGTGCTCGTGGGCACCTCGGCCGGACTGGGAGAGCTGTTCGCGGCCGAACGTGGCCGCTTGGCGGTGCTGAACACCGCACTCGTTCATGACCTGTTTGGCCGGGCGGTGTTCAACCTCGCCGATGACGGCCACGCCGAAGCTCGGCGCCGGCTGCGTACTGCCCTCTCCGGCCGGGCCTTGTCCGGCTACGTTGTGCCTTTGCTGGAGGTCAGCGCACCGGTGTCGATCCGGTGGGCGGAGCAGGGCGTCGTGGATCTGTGCGCGGCGGCGCGTGAAATCACCCTCGCCATGAGCACCCGAGTACTCCTGGGCATACGTCCCGATGAGGTCGACGCGGATGAGTTCGCCACGGACTTCGGGCGGTTCGTCGCGGCCACCGAGGTGCGGCCTGGACGGTGCCGGTTCGCGGCGGCCCGATACTGGGCTGGGCGCAGGGCTCGGCGGCGGCTGCATGCTCTGTTCGCCCGCCGCCCGGTCTCCGCCTTGGCGGGCGTGGACCCGGGCTCGGCGCTGCCGCGTTTGTCTTCCGCGTTCGAGAACGCGCCGACGGAGGCAGGTTTGCTGACCGACCATCTGCTGGCGCTGCTGATCGCGGCACGGGAGACGACGGCGAGCCTGATCACCTGGTGCCTGATCGAACTAGCTCGTCACAGTGAGCACGCCGAGCGTGCGGTCCCGGAGGCGCACGCCGCAGTGACGGAGCCGAGGTTGCTGGTGCGGCGAGACGCCCTGCCAACCCTGCGGGCTGTGCTCGCCGAGACCCAGCGCCTGCATTCGCCGAACCTGCTGTCGATGCGGGAGGCAGTGTGCCCGATCGAGTTGGGCGGCTATCACGTCCCGACCGGGATGCGGGTGGCCTACACCCCGTCGGCAGGGCACTTCGATCCCGAGGTGTTCCCTCAACCGCACGCGTTCCGGCCCGACCGGTTCCTGGCCGGGCCAGTTCCTGCGGTGCGGCTGTGGGCGTTCGGCGGCGGGGCGCACGCCTGCCTGGGCCGGCCGCTCGCCGAACTCATGACCGTGACCGCGCTGGCATGCGCCCTGCACCAGGGCTTCCCGCGGCTGCCTGGAGGTCCTCCCGGCCAGCTGCGCTACCGGCCCGCCAAGATCCCCTTCGCCCCCGTGCCGTTCGTCCTCGAGCGTCAGGAATCCGCTCTATGACCCGCATACCGCCCGATGTGCTCGCCATTCTGCGGCAGGTGGCCGCCCACCATGAGACCGGTCGGCAGCGACTGCACCTGGTGCCGAGTGAGAACAGGCTGTCGCTCGCCGCCCGCGTGCCACACCTGATGGAGGCTGCCATCCGGTACGCCTTTCCCGGCCCCGAGGGCGGCGGGGAGAACTGGGCGTGGCCGGGTCGGCAGGACCTGGTCGATATCGAGCGGGCTGTGGCCGTCCGGCTCGGCGCCCAGGTGGGTGCTCGGCACGTGAACCTTAAGCCCGTGTCCGGGGTGTCGGCGCTGACGGTGGCGCTCTCAGCCTTGGCTCACCCCGGGGATGCGGCGTTCAATCTGGCGGAGCGGGACGGCGGACACGGCTCGACTCGCTCCATCGGCACCCGCCTGGGGCTCGTGATGAAGGACCTGCCGGTCGCCCCGGCCACCTGCATGCTCGACCTCGATGCCCTCGCGCAGCAGCTCGGCGGCGGCCCCGGACCACCGCTGGTGTACCTCGACGCGTTCATGTGCCTGTTCCCCCTGGACCTTGCCGGCCTGCGGGACGTGGTCGGCCCCGACACGGTGATCCACTACGACGCCTCCCACACCCTGGGCCTCATCGCGGGCGGCGCCTGGCAGAACCCGCTCGCCGAGGGCGCCGACAGCCTTGGCGGTTCCACCCACAAGACCTACCCCGGCCCGCACAAGGGGATCTTGGCCACCAACGACGCGGAACTGGCTGCCCGATTGAATGAGCACGCGTCCCACTTCGTCTCTCATCACCATCCCGCGGACGTTGTCGCCCTGGCTGTGGCCGCCACTGAGATGGACGCGCGTGGCGCCCGGTACGCGCACACCACGGTCGCCAACGCGCGCTGCCTCGGCACGGCTCTGGCCGAGCGCGGGTTCACGGTGTGCGGCGAGAAGGCCGGATTCACAGACTGCCATCAACTGTGGATCGACATCGCGCCGCTGATGGACGCCGAGCAGGCGTCCCAGCGACTGGTCCACGCTGGCATTGTGGTCAACGCGATCCCCCTGCCGCACGTCGCTGCGCCCGCGGGGCTGCGCTTGGGCCTGCAGGAGGTGTCCTGGGCGGGGATGGGCGCAGCCGAGATGGACGAGTTGGCCGACATTTTCACCGCGGTGCTGCGCGACGGCCAGGACTCGCACGCCGTCGCGGCACGGACCCAGGCGCTGGTGGAGGCGTACCGCCCAGTCGATGAGGAGGAGCAGGTCCTGCGTGTGGCGCTGGCCGCCGCCGGAGTAGGGGGCGTGGTGTGATCCCGAAGCGAATACCGGCAAGGGGCCTCTTTCTCGGCCCCGTGCACACGATGAACACGTTCGTGATCCGCCCGGACTGCCGGGACTTCGTGGGCGGGATGCCCTGTCGGCACTCGCGGCCGTGCCACGGCTGCCCGCACCACGACCCCGTGAACTACCGGGTGCTGATCGTGATGCTCGGCCTGCTCGGGGACATGCTCATCGCCTCCCCACTGCCCGCCCGGATTCGTGCCGAGCGACCCGGAGCACACATCACCTGGCTCGTAGACGAGGCGTGTGCCCCGATCCTGCGGATGAACCCCTACGTCGACGAGGTTCTCATCCACGACTGGGAGGCCGCCGCCCAGCTGCCGTCCCGCCGCTTCGACGCCGTCTACTCCTTCGAACGGACCCCGTCCGCCGCAGCGCTGGTCGACCGCATCGACGCCGGGCACAAGGCCGGGCTCGCCTTCGGCGGCCCCCAGCATTCCCTCTATCCGATGGGAGAAGCCGCCGTCCAGTTCTTCCGGCAAAACACCTGGAACGACTACCGCACCATTACCAATACCCAGACGTGGACAGAGCTGTACTTCGCCGTCGCCGGATACGAGTACGCGGGCGAGCCGTACGTCCTGCACGTGCCGGAAGCCGCCCAGCGGCGCGCGGAAGGGCTGCTCGGGGAGCGGACCGGCCCGCGGATCTGCCTGAACCTCGGCGGGTCGCTGCCCACGAAGCTGTGGCCCGAGCGGTACTGGGCCGAACTCGCCAACGCCCTGCTCGACCAGGACGCGCAATTGGCCCTCCTCGGAGGTCCCACCGACCGGGACGCGTGCGAGGCTCTGGTGCGGCACCTGCGGATGCGGGGCGCCGACGAGACGCGTGTGGCGTACGCCCCGCTCAGCCTGGAGGAATCCGCGGCGCTGCCGGGCCTTGTCGACACGGTGGTGACCGGCGACTCCTTCGGCTTCCACCTCGCCCTCGCACACGAGAAGCCGACCGTGTTGCTGCTCGGGCCGAGCAACGGCGCCGAGGTGATCCCCAAGCATGTCGAGCACGTGACCGCGTTGCGGTCCACGTTGCCGTGCTCGCCATGCGCCCACCAGGTCGCCTGCGGCGGAGTCGGCGGCTGCATGGACACCATCGACCCCTCGGCCGTCATCAAGGCGACCCTCGACCACCTGACCACAGCCTGAATCCCGCCACCACCCCGCGCGGCGGTGGCCATCGCGAGAAGGACGGAGCACACCGTTGGGAATCGTGCTGGGCTTGGGCGGCCCCTACTATCACGATGCTTCCGCCTGCGTGGTCATCGACGGCCGTATCGTCGCCTTCGCCGAGGAGGAACGATTCTCCCGCCGCAAGCACCACAAGGACTCCCGGTCCTGTGCGGTCGCCACGGCGTACTGCCTCGCAGAAGCCGGCATCAGCCTGGCCGACGTGGACGAGATTGCCATCGCCTTCAACCCCGCCTGGCCCGAGCCCAGCGACACCTGCACGGACGCCGAACTCATCGCCGAGCTCCTCGACCCCACCCTGTTCGACCACCACCTGCCCAAACAACTGACCGTCATCGAGCACCACCTCGCGCACGCCGCCTCCGCGTTCCACCCCTCCGGATTCGACGAGGCCGCCGTGCTGGTCGTCGACGGCTCCGGCGACGGCATCTCCACCACCCTCGCCCACGGCACCACCAGCGGCCTCAAGATCCTGCGGCAGCGGCCGTTCTCCCAGAGCCTCGGCTGGTTCTACGAGACCGTTGCCGAGCACCTCGGGCTCGGCAACTGGACCAGCTCCGGCAAGCTGATGGGACTGGCCGGATACGGCAACCCCGACCGGTACACGCTGGACTTCCTCACCCCCAGCCCCGGCGGCTACCACCTCGACCTGTCTCGCTGGGGCATCCGCCCCGACGAGCAGGTCGACGACCAATACACGGATCTGCGCTACTACCGACGCCTGAAGGCCGCCTACACCGCCGCCTACACCGACCTCGGCATCGCGCCCCACCGCCGCGCCCGCACCTACAACCCGACCAGCGGTCGTGCCGTGCCCGACACTAGTTTCCATCCCGAGCACGCCGATCTCGCCGCCGCCGCGCAGCACCTGCTGGAACAGTGTCTGATCGAACTGGCTCGCGAAGCCCTCGCTACGACCGGTGCCACCCGCCTGTGCGTGGCCGGCGGTGTCGGTCTGAACTGCTCGGCCAACGGCCGCCTCGCCGCCCTCCGTGGTGTGGACGAGCTGTTCGTCCAGCCCGCCGCCGGGGACGCCGGCTGCGCCATCGGCGCGGCACTCGAGGTCGCGCTGCGCCGCGGCGACCTGGCGCTGCCCGGCCACGTAATGACCACCGCCGCCCTCGGCCCCGCCTTCAAAGAGGCTGCCATCCAGGCGGCACTGACCGACTTCGGCATGGCCTTCCACGACCACGGCGACGACCTGCCCGCCGTGGTCGCCGAGCACCTGGCGCTCGGCCACACCGTCGCCTGGTTTCAGGGCCGTATGGAAGCTGGCCCCCGCGCCCTCGGACAACGCAGCATCCTCGCCGACGCTCACCGCACCTCGGCTCGTGACCACATCAACCGCCACGTCAAACACCGCGAGGAGTGGCGACCACTAGCCCCCGTCCTGCTGGAGGAAGCCGCACCCACTCTGATCGGCACCAGCACGCCGCATCCGTTCATGATCGTCGCCCGTCCGGCCACCGATGCCGCCCGGGAACTGATCCCCGCCACTGTGCACACCGACGGCACACTGCGCCCGCAGACCGTCACTCGCGACGGCACCGACCCCTACGCACGAATGCTGGCGTCCTTCGCCGAGCAGACCGGCCGCCCGCCCGCGTTACTGAACACTTCCTTCAACCACGAGGCCGAGCCCATCGTATGCACGCCGCGCGATGCAGTCGCCACTTTCGCCGCGACACGCCTGGACGCGCTTGCCATCGGGTCGTTTCTCGTCCGCAAGGACCGGGGGAGCTGACCGTCCGAACCTGCCCGCTCACGACCGGTACCGTTATGGGCCAGCCCAGACCGTCATCCGCATCCACCGAACAAGGACCTCAACTCACGATGACCAGCACCGAACCCGACCTGTCCGTCGCCCACCGGCTACGCGCCGAACATGGTCCTGCGCTCACCCTCGGGTCCGACTGCGACCTGCCCGACGACCTCGTCGTTGAGATCGACGCCGGCGCCCACCTGACGATCGGCAACCAGGTCTCCATCCGTCGTGGGTGCACCATCCAGGTCCATCGCGGCGCCACGGTCGCCATCGGAAACGACGTCGCCATCGGAGAGAACAGCTTCATCTCCGCCATGGCCGGCATCCGACTGGGCGACGGGGCTGCCCTGTCGAACATGGTCGACTTGCACGACCACAACCACCGCGTGCGATCCGCAGACAACGTGCCTACTGGGCAGCTCGTGCCGTGGGCATCGGGGTTCGAGGCCGCGCCGATCATCATCGAGCCCGGCGCGATCCTCTCCAACAAGGTCACGGTCACCGGCGGCATACGGATCGGGGCGAACGCCCTGGTCGGAGCGAACGCGGTTGTCACTCGCAGCATCCCCCCCAACACCGTCGCCGCTGGCGTCCCAGCCGGCGTCCGCCGCAGCTTCGACGGCGCTCCCGTGGCGGGCGAAGACCGCCGCACGCTGACCGTCGGGTTCTTCGGCACGAGCATCATGGAGCACCTCGAAGCGTTCAACGCGCAGATGACCACCCAGGCCGATCTGCCCGAGATCGGCTCCAAGGTCACCATCGAGGGCTGGCACCAGCGTGGGTGGGTACACCGGCTAGCGCTGTCGCTGCGCGCCGCCCGACCGCACATGAGCTTCGACATCCGCAACCACGGCGAAGGCGGCGCCACCAGCCGGGACGTTGCCTCCCTAGTGGAAGCCGACCGGGCGACCAACGGCCTCGACTACGATCTAGTGTTTCTCGGCTGCGGCATCAACGACGTCTGGCGACGCTTCCAGAACCGAATGTCCGAAGCGGTCGACCTCGACGAATACACCCGGCACCTGAACACCATGCTGGAGCAGCTTCGCGACTACTCCCGCCAGGTCGTCGTCGTCAACGAGACTCCCTTTGGACCCATCGACGCCCCCGAGATCGTGGCGGCGATGAACGCCGAGCTTGCCCGCTACAACACGGCCGCTCAGCGGGCCGCCGCCGCGCACGGCGCGCTGTTCCTGGACGTGTGGACTCCGTTCACCGCGGCCGCGCGCCAGCTGCCAGCCGGTAACGAGGCCGGCGCGGTGTGGAGCGACGGCGTTCACCTTTCGGAGCTCGGCGACACCGTCCTGCTCCAGCAGGCCGAGCATCTCCTCACTGAACACCGGGTCATCGACAACCTCCAGGATTACCCTCTCCTGGAGCGTGACCGCGCCCTCACCGCATACGGTCCGCTGTTCGCACGGTTCCGGCCCGCGAACGACGCCTGACATCGCAGGGTGCCGGCGTTGGTCGGCCATCGTCGGCACCCGGCCATCGTGACGACCAAGTCTGCCCTGCTGCTTCGAGGGGAGTCGACCATGATGACGTCGGGCCGCGCGCATGTACAAGCGCTCGCCGCTGCGTTACCCCTGCTCGACACCGACCGTCTTCAGTCATGGGGACGCGTCCTCGCTGACCGGCTGCCCGCGGGCGGGCGGCTGCTGGTCGCGGGCAACGGCGGCAGCGCAGCCGAGGCCCAGCACCTCACCTCCGAACTGGTGGGCCGCTTTCGTACCGAGCGGGCGCCCCTGTCCGCCATAGCGCTGCACGCGGACTCCTCCTCGGTGACCGCCATCGCCAACGACTACGGCGCCCAGGAAGTCTTCGCCCGGCAGGTGAGCGCGCACGGCCGGCCCGGTGACGTCCTGCTACTCCTGTCGGCCTCCGGCTCCAGTCCCAATGTGCTCGCCGCCGCCCGCACCGGCCGGGAACGCGCCCTGGACGTCTGGGCTCTGACAGGCCCTGCGCCCAACCCGCTGGCCGAGGCCAGCGACCAGGCGGTGTGTGTGGACGCCGAGCAGGTCGCGACAATCCAGGAATGCCACCTGGTCGCCGTGCACGTACTCTGCGCGGCCCTCGACACCTCCCTCGCCACGCCGTCCGAGGAGAGGGAGGCGGAGGGCGGGCGGCGGCTGGTGGTGGTCGGGGACGTGCTGCTGGACCGCGACATCCTCGGCACCGTCGACCGACTTTCCCCCGAGGCCCCGGTGCCGGTTGTCAGTGACACCCACGCTGTCGACCGGCCGGGCGGCGCCGGACTTGCTGCCGTCCTGGCCGCCCGCGAACCAGGTTGGCGGATCACCCTGGTGAGCGGTATCGGCCAGGACGCTCCCGGTCGGCGGGTCCGCGAACTGCTTTACCAGGCCGGAGTCGAGGTCATCGACCTCGCCACCGACGGCCCCACCCCGGTCAAGACCCGCGTCCGAACCGCCGACAGTACCCTGCTCCGCTACGACACCGCGCAAGCCCCGCTGCGCCTCGGCCCGCTCCCGGACGAAGCCCGCTCCCGGCTGGCCGAAGCTGCGGCCGTGGTGGTGTGCGACTACGGCCGCGGCATCACCGCCCACGACGAACTAAGGCGGGCGCTGACCGACGCGGCCCGCCATCGCCCGCTGGTGTGGGATCCACACCCCAAGGGCACCGCGCCGGTACCGGGGACAGCCCTGGCCGTCCCGAACGCGGATGAGACCCTGGCGCTGACCGGCATCGCCGAGCCCCGAGACCTGGCCGGAGATACAGCCCGCGCCACACGGCTGCTCGCCGAGTGGCCGGTCAAGCAGGTCGCCATCACTCGAGGCCGCGTCGGTGCGGTCCTGGTCGCCGACCCCAATGCCCATCCTCTGGTCATCCCTGCCCGGCCGGCCGCTGGAGACAGCTGCGGGGCCGGTGACCAGTTCGCCGTCACAGCAGCCGTAATGCTCGGTGCCGGACGGTTGCCGTCCCACGCCGCCGCAGCAGCCGTCGAAGCCGCGACCGGTTACGTCCACGCGGGCGGCCCCGCCAGCCTCCACGCCCCGCGGGCCGCCGAGATATCCGGCCCACTGGAACTGGCTGCGCGGGTACGGGCTCGCGGCGGAAAGGTCGTCGGCGCCGGCGGCTGTTTCGACCTCCTCCACGCCGGACACCTCGCCCTCCTCGCCCAGGCGCGCCGCCTCGGTGACGTCCTCGTGGTGTGCATCAACAGCGACGCCTCAGTCCGTCGACTCAAAGGAACCGACCGACCGGTCGTCGGGGAACGCGAGCGCGCTGCGCTCTTGGAGGCGCTGGAGTGCGTGGATGGTGTGCTCGTCTTCGACGAGGACACCCCTGAGCGGGCGCTGTCCGAGCTCCGCCCCGATATCTGGGTCAAAGGCGGGGACTACGGAGGTCAGCGGATCCCGGAAGCTGACTTGATCGAAAGCTGGGGCGGCAAGGTCGTCATCGTGCCCTACCTTGACGGCCACTCCACCACCTCCCGCATCTCGAGGCTTGCCCAGGCGACAGGCGCGCGATGAGCCCACACGGCGAGGTGCTGATCACCGGCGCGGCCGGGTTCATCGGCCGGCACACCACCAAGTCGTTCCACCGCGCCGGATACCGGGTCACCGCCAACGACCTGCGCCCGGCACCCGATCACCTCGCCCACGCTGCCCGCTGGCAGCGCGGCAACTTCGCCGCTTCAACCCTCCTAGCCGAGATCGCGGCGGGCCGCTACCAGACCGTCGTCCACCAGGCCGGCATCAGCAACACCCGAGCCCCGGCAGGACCCGAGCTCGAGGAGACCAACACAATCGGCGTGCTCCGGCTGGCCGACGCTTGCCGAACCGGCGGCACCCGGCTGATTTATGCCTCCTCACACGCCGTCTACGGCACCCTTCACGATCGCGAGCCGATCGCCGAAGACGCGGACACCGACTCCGTCCGCTGCTCCGGCCCGCTGAACCCGTACGCAGCCTCCAAGCTTGCCCTCGACGAAGAAATGCGTGCTCGCCACGACACAGGGTTCGACTGGGTGGGGCTGCGCTACACCAACGTCTTCGGCCCTGATGAGACCGACAAGGGCCCGATGGCCTCGATCATCTCCCAGCTCCTGCGCTCGGCCGCTCGCACAGGTCAAGTTCGTCTCTTCGACGACTCCTTGACCGCCGCCCGCGACTACATTCCCGTCGAAACTGTCACCGCCACGATCGTCCAGCTCGCTGAGCAGCCGGTGCCCGCCGCCGTCTACAACCTCGGCTCCGGCTTTGCCGTGTCCTTCGCGGACGTCGCGTCATGGTGTGCCCGCTTGTACCGCCAGGCGACCGGGACGCTATCGCTACAGGTGCAACTGGTGCCGAACGCGGTCACAACCGCCTACCAGTACTTCACTTGTGCGGACATGACCGCACTCGACAAGGCTTTGCCTGACCGGCCGACCGTCTCAGCCCTGTCCATCGAAGCTCGTGCGGCCGAACTGTTTGAGACTTTTCTCAGCTGCGAGTCGGGATGACCGCAGCCGCAGCCGACGCCGGCCCGCTGCGGCGGGCATTGTTCCTCGACCGCGATGGCACGCTTACTGAGCCCCGTCACTACCCAACCCGACCTGATGAGCTGGTCCTTCAGCCGGGAATCGCACCGCCGCTGCGCGCGCTTCGAGAGGCGGGCTTCGCCCTGGTTGTCGTCACCAACCAAAGTGGACTGGCTCGAGGGCTGTTCCAACAGGCCGACTTGAACCTGATGCATCAGGAGCTCCGACGGCTCCTCGCTGACCATGGGGTTCAACTCGACGGAGTCTACGTTTGCCCCCATCACCCGGACGGCACCATGCCACCCTTCGGCGTGATCTGCAAATGCCGCAAGCCCGCGCCCGGGATGCTCCGCCAGGCCGCGCAGGACCTCGATCTTGACCTCTCCGAGTCATGGACGATCGGCGACTCCGCGTGTGACATCGGCGCCGGCCGCCGAGCCGGAACCCAGACTGTGCTCGTCAGCCCACAGCCGTTGGCCGCTGTAGCACCGGACGTGCATCGGGTGACTACCGCCGACGCGCTGTATTACGTCCTAGCCACCTCCGGCCCGGTTCGGAGCCGGTCATGTGTCGGGCACTCAATGGTCACCGGTAGGTCCACGGCGACCAAGCCCCTCGATACGTTTCTCATCATGCGCAGGCCATAGGCGTCACGGATAGAACGCTTGAGGCCCAAGTCGCGATGTCGGAAGAGACGGGCAGGGTTACAGCTGGGCAGCTGGCCACCGCTGCCGCGGTCGGCATCATGCTCGGCCAGCGAGGCCGTGGCGCTCCCGTCGCCGTCCTGCGCGGCGTCTCCTACGGTGCCGGGCGACGAGGGCGTAGCCGCAGTGCTTCACCACCGGCCGTGACAACGGCCCGCCGACGCCGCCCAGCATGCCGATCTGAGGGCTGCGCGTGACCGCGCAGACCTGGCGCGGGGTCGGCGCGCGTGCGCACCACGGCAGGTGGCGATTAAGATCGGCATGCCAGGGAGGGCCTGCACGCATACTGACGACTCAGTTCTGTGCTGGCACGAACACGACTGTCGCACGGGGAGTCGCGATGGGCACGGTCCTGCATGTCATGCGGTATTCCGACCGGATCGGTCAGCGCAGCGTGCCCTCAGCACCAGCTGGTTTCGCGCGCCGCCGGCGGCGTGGCGTCGTTCGTGTTGCCCAGGTGCGGTACTGGATGCGACTGAGGTTGCCGCTGGTGTTCGGGGCCAGGCCGGCGACGAGCGAGGCCAGCCGCGGCGACGGCTGAACCGGTCAGGCTGGCTCACGCCGAGCGTCGGGCTGCAGTGCACCGGATAACCCGCCGCGTCCCGGCGCCGGAGATTCACGACGACGAAGGTCCTGGCCGAAGAATCCCCTGCGGTACAAGGGAACCCAGCATTCTTCCCTGGCTTCTTGCGACGGTAGGCAGTCGGGGTCGTTCGCGCGGCGACGCGTCCGTGGTCAGTATGTCGTCGGCGACCACCGGTGCGGTGGCTGGCGCCGTGTTTCGGTCAGGGTTTCCGCCCGACTCCGGCCAGCATCACGGCCTCGCTGGGGTCCGCGAAATTGATGACGGGTGTGTCGGGGCCGCTGTCCTCG
The DNA here is from genome assembly GCF_900105945.1 of Amycolatopsis tolypomycina. Classification (NCBI taxonomy): domain Bacteria; kingdom Bacillati; phylum Actinomycetota; class Actinomycetes; order Pseudonocardiales; family Pseudonocardiaceae; genus Amycolatopsis; species Amycolatopsis tolypomycina. Next base: position 928,065 of record NZ_FNSO01000003.1, read on the forward strand.
GGGTGCCAGGACGCCGTCCACGTGACGCCGGGCTCCAGTAGCGCGAAGTCGCCGAACAGCGCGCCGAACTCCGCTTTCGATCGCAGCACGTGTTTGCTGACGTCGTTGTCGTACATCTGGATGATCGCGTGCAGTTGGGCGGCGATGTCCTCGGGCAGTCCCTCGTGGGTGATCTGGGACAGCACCAGATACGAGCGTGCCGGCAGCAGGTTCCGGTATTGCGCGATGGCTTCCGGGCCCGCGTCCCGGCCGTCGGGGCCGGTCTGCTGGATGTGCGGCACCGCGGTGACCAGCAGGGCCAGCGGTTCGTCGAGGTTGACCACGCCGGTCTCCGCGACAGCGGCCCAGAGTCCGTCGGGATCACGGAGATCACCGTGGATCACCGCGTGGCGGGTGGGATCGCCGTGCTGTTCGAGCAGGATCCGGGAGTGCGCGACCGCGACGGGTTCGTGGTCGATGTAGACAACGCGGGAGTCAGGGGCGACCTCGTCGGCGATCTGGTGCACGTTGCCCATCGTGGGAACCCCGGAGCCGATGTCGACGAACTGTCGCACGCCGCGGGCCACCAGGTGCCGCACAGCGCGATGCAGGAAGGCGCGGTTGGCTCTGGCGCAGTACATTCCGGCGGGAAACGTTGTGAGGACCTTCTTGCCGAACTCGCGATCGATGGCCCAGTTGGCTGTTCCGCCGAGGTACCAGTCGTAGACCCGAGCCACGCTGGGATGCTCCAGGTCCACCCCCGGCAAGGCTTCTTCCGCCATGCTTCCTCCCGACCGAATCGACCCGATCATATCCATGTCGGCGATCGCGCCGAATTGCCGCGGCGCTGACGTGCACGTCGGGCTCGACTGGCTTGGCGCCCCTGGGAATTGCACGTCCGTGGCGGGTAGTCCGGCCGATTCGGAACGGCGACGGCGGTACGGTGGCCGCTGGCACAAGGCGGGAGAAGCTGGATGACCCACTACGCCGTCGAACTCGACCGGGGCGCGCTGCTGGCCGCATGGCCCACTGGCCGCGGGGAACTCGCCACCACGGTGGCCGAACTGCCCACCCGCGATCCGGATGCGACCGGTGATCTGCTGGACCTGGCATCAGCATTGACGTGGCTGTCGGATGTGCTGTGGCGCTGCTACACCCATCCAGCCAGCTCGGCCCTCAGCGTCGAACCCAACTCCGAGGGCTGGCGCCGGCAGCAGAACCGCGATGCCTTCCCGGAGGTCGTGCCCGCAGTCGTCGATCCCGAGCTGCCGGATGAGCAGGGCCTGCTGGTCGAGTCGTACAACCCGGTAGTTGAAGCCGCGCACCAGGTCGGCCGCGCCCTACACGCCGTGGGCGATCCCGGCCTGACTGAGCGCGTGGCCAGTGACGTCGGGATCGAGCTGGCCGCGGTCGAGGACGCCGAACGGGGCGAACTGACCGCACGGGCAAGGCAAGCCGTCGCGCTCAGCCGCGACGACGTATCCCCGGTCCAAGTCGAGGCGGCCAACCAGCTGCTGCACGACACGCTGCTCGAGCCAAGCGAGGAGCTGATCGACTCCATCGAACCGACAGCCGCGGCCGTGGCAGCAGCGCACTGGCTGCATGCCGCCGCCACCGTCGCCGCCGAAGCCGCCGACATCGAGATCACGCAGGTCGTCCAGTACGCCGACGACATCGAAGCCCTCAACTTCCTGGTTCCTACCCTCGTCCTCACCCACCTGCAGACCGGCACACCACCGCGAGCGGTAGTCATCAGCATGGTTCGCGAGGCTGCCCTGGTCGCCGATGGCCGCATCCCCGACGTCGAGGCCCTGGCCGCCCGGGTCACCGCAGCCCGGGAACTCGTCGCCCGGCACGAGGCCACCGATCCCGAACTGCACGCCAGGCTCGCGATGCTCGGCCTGTGCGACCTGAACCCCGCCAGCCCCGCACCAGACCTTCTCGAGGACCTACTCGACGCGATCCGCGGCTGCTACCTCGTCTACGCCGAATGCGCCGACCTGGACGACGATGTCGCGCCCGAAGACGAAGCCGCAAGCGACGCGGTCACCGAACGGGTCACTGCCGGATTCCTCACGACCGTGCGCGCAGAAGCCGCCCAGCGTCGCGACCGCCTGATTTGACCCTCGTTCCCGGGTTCGTCGGTCTGGTGTACACCGCCGTACCGGAGCGGACGCCGCCCGCCGTGACACCGTGGGAAGCAACAGAGAAGAGGCTGTGGATGAGCGACACGGCGTTGCTGATGATCGATATGCAGAACTCCTACCTCGCCGACGACGGGGTTCGAGACGCGCTCGGCTGGCCGCCGATCTGGCGGCTGGCCGAGACCATCACTGCCTGCGCCGAACTGCTGGCCGCTGCGCGGGAGCGGCAGGCGCCGGTGATCTACTCCCGGTCGGTGGGCAGCGCCGCCGGACCGCTCGGGGACAACCCGCGCTTCGCCCGGCTCATGCAACACCGAGCCGGCCGCCTTCCCCAGGTCTCGGCAGAACAGCAGGAGTGGAAACGGCAGATCATCGACGCCGTCGCTCCGGAGCCCGGGGACGTGGTGCTGGACAAGACCCAGGCCAGCTTCTTCGACTACACCGAACTCGAACCACTGTTGCGCAACCTGGCCGTGTCGCGGTTGATCGTGGCGGGCCTGCAAACCAACGTGTGCGTCGAAGCCACCGTCCGTGCCGGGCTCGCCCACAACTTCGAGGTCGCCGTCCCCGACGACGCCGTCTCCACCGACGGACCCGACCTCCACCACGCCGCCCTCGACTCCATGCGCGTGCTCTACACCGAAATCGCACCCTGGCGAGAACTCCTCGCCCCCGACGCACCCTGGGACCGTGCGTTCACCACGCCCGACTACGGCCGCAACCCCCACTACTGGACCGAAACCCCCTCGAACACCGAGCGATGAGCTTCCACTGTCGGTGGACCATCTCGCGACCAGCACATCCCCACGGCCGTACGGCCTTCCGGCCCGCAGCGGAGCGGTGGCCGAGTGGTCCACACTGGACCCGGATTGCGGTCCACTGCGTCTCCGATGGGGCTCCGTTGCTGGCGTAGTGCCCGACACTGTGCGACACTTGATGACACCGAAACTTGGTGAAGATGTCGGCTGACCTGCATCTACTGGCAGAGAGTGGCACTCGGTGACACTCGCCGACATTATTGGGCGGCGGACTTTTAATCCGTAGGTTCTGGGTTCGAGCCCCAGGCGGCCCACTACGATCATGCGTCTGACCTGCAGAAACGTTCGATTTGGCGATCTTTCTGCAGGTCGTGGCGATCTGTGTGGCCCGTCGTGTGTCCACGGCCGTACGCTCCGGCGAACGGGTTGGCCTGTGCGTGCACGTCGGCACCGGATGTTCGATCTGGCGGCGGCGGTCGTTTTTGTTGCTGCTGCGGGGAAATCGTCTTTGTGGCGATGGGCGGTCGGCGCCCCTCTGGGTGTGGTTCCGCGTCTGTGTTCGTCAGGCGTGGTGTGTCCGTGGGTGTGGCCGGCGGTGCCGGAGCGGTTCGGCGTAGCGCGCGTAACGGAGACGCATCGGAGCCCTCTGTTGCCGGGTCGTCACCATTGTGCGGCCGTGTTTCCCCAGGTCAGGGCCGATATTTGGTGCTCAGCGAAGGCGGCGAACCTGCGGATTTGACGTCCGAGGGTCAGGTTCTATGGCAGTTGTCGACATGTGACGGCACTGTGCGGCACCGCCCGCTATGCGTCGGCAGTGGAGCGGGAGCCGGGCCCGGTGCGTACGGCCGGGCGGTGCGGCGAACAGGGAGGCGCTGATCTTCTCGGCGGCCTGGTGGCGGGTGCCGGGTAGAGGGAGATGTAGTAGTCGGCGGTGAAGGACATGGAGGCGTGTCCGAGCATGTCCTGGACGCTTTTGAGGTCGTTGCCGGCGGCCAGGGGCAGTGAGGCTGCGCCGTGTCGGAGGTCGTGTAGCCGGATCGTGGCAGGGTCGTGCGTTCGACCAGCAGGTTCTCGAACTCGTGGGTGAACGAGGCGAGGCTGTTCGCGGCGTGAGTGCCGAGGTCGGCGAGGAAGTTGCCGGCGGCAGGAAGCGCTGGCCCCCAGTCACCGAGCGTTTCCGGCAGAGCGCTGACCTTTCGGCGGTGCGCAGGGTCTTGAGCGCGATCTCCACCATGTCACTCAGCCGGACCACGATCTCGGTGCGGTGGCGTTCGATGTGCCAGATCGTCGGTGAGGCTGCGCAGCCGCGGCTTGAGCGCGCGCTCCCATCCCTGCGCGTCCCTGGGGCGGACCTGGAGCCGTGCGTTGGCACTGCGTGCCATGTTCGCTCGGTGCCGGTCGCACTGCAAAGCGAACACGCGAAACAGCTGGAGAGCCGATGGGCTCGATCAGGCGGTCGTGTTGCCGTGCGGGTCCGATGGGTTCGTGGCTTCGGAGGTAAGGGTGAAGTTCGGCGCCGCGCTCGAGTAGATCCGGACGTGGCCCCAGTCGCCGGCGATTTCGTAGTGGTTGTCGTGACGCTGGAGGCTGTCGATGTTGCCGAGGTCTTCTTCGCCGGTGGCGTCACGGGAGGTTGGGGACGACCGCGTGACCCATTCGATCTTCGTCGCCTCGGCGATAGTCAGCACGGCGTCCGCGTAGCAATGTGCTTCATCCGGTCGTGGCGCGTGGTAGCGCGGGTGTGACGAGGTCAGTACGGCCTCGAGCCGGAAGGTCAGCGAGGTGGGTGTCTCGTCGATGGCGAGGACGAAGCTGTCTTCGAGGTAGACGTTGGCGAGGTCGGGGAAGTCGGTGTAGTTCGTCATGTGCTAGTGGTCCCAGGTGATCGGTGTGTGGTTTCCCAGGCTTTTCCTGGTGACCGGGTTGCCCTGCGGGTCGATGCGGACCCCGTCTTCGTTGCGCAGTTCGACGTGCGGGTTTTCGCTGCCTGGGGCGCGGCCGCTGCCTTCCTTGAGGGTCATTCGGATGATGCCGTTGTCGTCGACGTACTTCGGCGGGCCGTTCGGGGTCTGCTGTTTCGTCCATCCCTTGGACTCGGCGTAGCGGGCCAGATCGGATGCCTTCGGCGGTGTGCCCTGGTCGAAGTACTCGTGCAGGGCCGCCTTCACGGGCGGTAGTTTCGGCGCGGCCGGGTCGGGTTTCTCTCCTGCGCGGGTGCCTTTGAGCAGCTTGCCGGCTGCGCCGCCGATGAGCAGGCCGCCCACGATTTGGCCGGTGGCTCGGCCCGGGTGATCTGCCCAGTCGTCCCAGGCGATGAGGTTCTTGCCGAAGTCCACGGGGTGGGTGATGTTGTGCCACGCGGCCGAGGCGATGTCGGTCAGTCCCTCGTGGTCGGGGTTGCCTGGGTCGCCGATGGCGTAGACGAGGTTCCACATGCCTTCGCCGAACCCCTTGAATGCGTTCCAGGCGCCTTCGCCGAAGTCGGCGAAGAAGCCGCCGACGTCGTCGAGCCAGTCTGAGACTGTGGGGGCGCCGCCGGCCTCGTCGGAGATGGTTTCGGTGGTCCGGTCCCCGGCTTCGGTGAGTTGCTGGCGGGCGCGGTTGAGTGTGTCGCGCGCCGCTTGCCGGTCGGCCTCGCCGGGATCGGTGAACGGCGCGACCGTCACCCGGGTGGGGTCACCGTTGGCGGCGTGCTGCTGGTTCTGGGTGTCGGCGTTGGTGACGTCGCGGTCATAGCGGGCCTTCGCGTCCGCTGTTGCGGCTTGGCCTCGGTTCCACAGCCGGATGGCGTCGCCGGCCTGGCCTTGTGCCCAGCGCAGTGTCTGCGCATATCCGTCGAGTGCTTCGGCGACCGCGTCGAACGAGTCGGAGGCGGCCAGCCACTTGGCGGGTTCGTCGCTGAACTTGTCATGGAACCTGGCCGCGGCCGGACCGGCCCATGAGCCGGTGTCGATTCGGCGGAGGCTTTCCCCGGCCTGTCCGGTTCCCCGGGACCGGGCGTGCAGTACCCGGGCGTTCTCCTCGATCGCGGCCGGGTCACCGGGAATGAGGGCGCGTGGGTCGGCGGTCTCACCTAGTTCGGCCATCAGTCGCCGATCGCCGAGGTGCCGGGATCCGCGGGCAGCTGTCGTGCGGCTGCCTCGTCGATTCCCCGGTAGGCGTCAGCGGCGTGGGTGAGGCAATCGCCGATCACGCCGGCGTCCTCGGTCAGCGTGTCCAGTCCCGCGCTCCACCGCGCGCAGTAGTCCGCCAGCGCGTTGTGGACCCCGGCATGGCCGTAGAGTTCGGCGTCGCCGCAGAGGCCGCGCAGCTCGAATGTCTCCTGGTCATGGATGCTCTGGGCGATTCCCTTGCCTGCGTTGTCCAGAACGTCTACGTCGACGTGGAACCCTGGCCCGTCCACACTCACTCGGCGCCCTCCTCGCGCTTGACGTTGACCTCGGTGGCGGGCCTGGCCTGCCCGGTGCGTTTCTGCTCGGCTCGTCGCCGTATCGCGGTGAGCGCTTGCGGCGGCACCATCCGGTTCAGGATCGGGAGCCGATGCTCGTCGTCCGGATCGAGCATCACGCCGATACCGATCGGAAGCTGTCCGAGAAGATCGGTGCCAGTGGTCGCATAGACGTCGCAATCTCCGAAGTGCGCGGCGAGCCGCTGCGGCGTGGAGAACACGAACGTCCACCGGCCACGGCCGACGACGTCGACTGTCTCGACCCCGGGGCGAGCAGGTCGTCGCCCGTAGACCGTCGCCCGAGCGAACACCGGATCGAACTCGTGAAGACCGCGCCGACCAGCCACCACGTCCTGCGCGCACAGGGCCACAACAGGGTCACTTTCTGCTTCCGCACCTCCCCCTTTCATGGCTATGAGTGTACTTCCTGCTGCAAACAGTGACATCGTGGTGAGCGGTGAGTCGGCGCCGCCGCGACCGCGATCTGCACGAGTCTGTCCTGTGCCGTCGCCATCGATCAACAGCTCCTCGGCGATGCGCACCCAGCGGGCTTTGGAGACCACCAACACCCGGCACACCGACCGGCTTCAGCTGCGAGTCCACGTCGTCAACGGCGGCGGCCGGGCTTTCTCCGGCCAGTTGGTCATCAACCAGCTGCGCCTGATCGAAAGCGACCCAGTCCGCAACATCACCAACGCCATCGGCGGCACGCTAGCCATGTTCACATCGCCCGGGTGTACGGGCTCACCGTCTGTGCCCCGGGGGGCACGTGCTTCCCGAGAACGTGCGTGGCGTCGCCTAATGCCGATTGTGCAGGTGGAAACGAGAGTGGTTCGTTTTCGAGTACTGTTGAGTGTCACCCAATGCTGGGCAATATTTCGGCACCGGAGCACTCCCTGGGGTGCTGCCGCAACGAATCCGCCGGCGGGGCCCGATTGGCCGGCTAATGTGGCGATGCTGTCGTTGTCCCTCGGGGAGGAATACGGATGATCCAGGTCGGTGACGAGCAGATTTATCGCGTGCGGGACTTCGACTCCTCACAACGTGTTCGTGTCGTCGCGATCGAGATGGGAAAGAAGAGCGCGAAGTACGAGATCGAGTTCCTGGCGGGAGGCAGCGCCGGCAAGCGGGAGAAAGTTCCCGGGAAGCGGCTCCGCGGAGCGTGGTCGGGAGTACGTGAGTACGACGAGCTGATGGCGAACTGGGAACGGCTTGCTGCGTTCGAGCTGACCGATCCGGAGGAAGCAGCCGTCGAGACCGTTTTCTTGGAGTTGATCCCGGACGAGGTCGCGACCTGGGAGTGGTCGGCCCTGGTGCGATGGGTCACCACGATCCACGACCCGGTAGCGCTCGAGCCGCTCATCGGGATCCCGATCGGTGAACTCACCGACCAGGTCGATTCGTTCGCGATCGGTGAGAGCACAGTGGTTTCCCCCGAAGGCACTCTAATGATCGCCGAGTACGCCTGCCGGGTGAACCCGATGCCGATCCTGGACGGCGTGATCGACGAGGAACGACAGTGCCGGGAGAAGACCAAACGCGGCGTGACCCACACGAGCAGCGGCGGACGTGAGTGGACAACGGATCCAGACTGGGAATACCGGTCGTACCTCGAGCGCTACCGGCCCCGGCACGAGCTGCTGCGTGGCTGGTGCGGACATCGCGCAGTCACCATGCAGGAGCGCTTGGCCGCGGCCGAGGCGGAGGTACAGCGCCTGGACGTGCTCATCACCAGGCTCATCGACCAGATGAAGGAGCACGAGCACGGCCATTTCGCCGAGGTGATGGAACGAGTACATGAGGAGGAGCGGATCACCGCCGCCAACTACCGCCCCGTCGTCGACCGTCCGCTGAAGCCCTCGGAGATCCCTGTCCGGTACGAGCGCGCGCCACGACGCTGGGGGTACCGCCACTGGTGAGCGTCACCGGTTCCTGAAGGACCGCAACTCGCTTGCGGTCGGCATGCCGAGGAGAAGGTGAGGGCGGACCGCGCGGTCGGGGAACGGATCCAAGGCGTCAGCGACCTTCGTGATCCGGTCCGCCCAGGACAGTGCATCCGCGCAATGCTCGTCAGTCAGCAATGACGCGTTCCGGCGCACCTCCGCCGCATAGGCCCGGAGCTGGCCTGCTTCGGACCAGCGTCTCGCCTGGTCTCGTGCCTCCTCATCGATCAGGTGCTCCCGCTGTGCGATCGCGGCGCGTTCCGCGGCCGCGGCCTGACGCTTCGCCTGTTCGGCTCTCTCCAGCTCCGCTTGGCGCTGCCGCTCCTCGGCCGCTGCGCGTTGCACCGCCAGGTGTCCGAGCCGAAGCCGGACCTCCTCCAGAACCTCAACGAGATCATCTTCCAGGCGATGCTCGTCCGTGTCCTTCCAGCTGTCGGCCCAGAAACGCCCGGCACCGGCCACGAGGATCCCCAGGTGCTCGTCCGGGACCGCATCGAAGTCCGGGAACATGTAGCCCTGTCGCGCGCGCTGGAGCTCCCGTTCCGTGGGCTCGTGGGGACGCTGCAGCGTGGCCTGGGTGAATCGGAGCCAGACCTCATCCCGGTCGAGGGCGAACCGGATCTCGTGCCGATGGTCACCCCGTGTCGCGTAGCCACGTGTGTGCCGCTCCGTCTGGAGCGACACGGTCATCCCGATCTCGCGTGCGCCCCTTACCAGGGCGTCGAGCAGGCGAAAGGCCCGATCGCGCTGTGATCCCTGGACGGGGAATGCCTCCAGCTCCATGCACGCCTGCACGACATCGGTCGGGTCCGTCGGTGTCGTAGACACTGCTTGAGCCAACAGTCTGGTCTGCCACTCGGGTGGCGATTCCAGCGTGATCGCCAGCCGGTATCCTGTGTCTTGTCGACAGTATTCGAACGACAGCCTCATTCCCTCCGGGATTCGCCCGAACCGCCGTGCTAAAGCCGCGAGCTGGCGTTGTTTCGGTGCGTGGTCAGGCGATACCAGGACGCGATGATCGACTGCATCCTGGAGTTTCTGCATGAGCTGGTCGACTGGCCCCCGTTTCTGCGTAACCGGCTTCGTAGGCGGCGTGACAGTAGGTCCGGTCGTGCTTGGCTCGGGCTGCTTCCGCGTGCCCGGCGCTGGAGCTTTGGGGCGTTGTTCAGGTTTCTTGGTGTCGGAAGGCGAACGATGGTGGTCATCGTCCCGGTGCAGGTATGCGTCGTTCTCGAGGTAATAGACGCCTTCCTCAGTGATCGAGGCAACCCATGATGGGCCGTGGCCCTTCACGAGGAGCAAGCCTCGGTTGTGCAGCGCGCGAGCCACTAAACGGTGCGACCAATCTTCGTAGACTCCCGCCGCGCAACCGTTGCGCACCCACGCGAGGACTTCTCGCTGAGCCGCATTGAGCGGCATTTTGCGACTGGTCATCGATACGTTCTCCTCGAAGGAACCGCTCCAGGCCGTCGCTATTGTCAACCCTGTCCGAGCGCGACTGCGTCAGGGCTCAGTCGAGATCGCAGCGCCACCCGTGGTCAGCGATCAGCTCGGTGATCCCGACCTCTTCCTGGGCAAGACGCGTGCCGCGTATCAGGTGCTCGGCCGCCCGATTCTGCAAATCCAGAGGCAGCCAGGCGGCAATGGCCTGCGCGGTGGCCGTGGCGAGGCGTGCTTGGCCTGGTTGGGGTCGCGCATAGCGGAACATCGCCGCGTAGAGGCCGACTGCGGGCTTGACGGCCGGGAGCTGATCGCGCGCTGCGACGGCTGCGGCGTTGGCCGGGATCTGCAGTCCCTTGGCGTCGAGATCGCCGAAGTACCGCACCTCCCGAACGGTGGGGGTCAGCCGGCCGATCGACAGCACCGACTGTTCGAAGGCTCCACCTGCTCCCCAGCCGATCATGCCGACGTTCCCCGGCTTCCGCCGGAGCGCGGTCACGAGGGAGTCGAACGTGTCGCTGTTCTCGACCATCAGCAGTATCGGTCCATCACCGACGGACTCGATGATGAAGCCTGGTGCGACCCGCCGGGCCCGCAGGAGGTCCAAGCTGAGCCGGCCGTCACCGAACAACGCCGTCCCCATCAGTTTGTCCAGGACCTTCTCGTTGCTGAAGATCTTGACGGACCGCTCCCGGTGCGGGATGACGGGCAGGTCTTCGTGGTCATGTTCGTACAACCAGGTGTTGAGGGACTCCAGGTGCGCCCGCTGGGCTCGGCTGGGCCGTGCTTCGTCGACCCAGGCCAGCCGGTGATGCCACACCATCCGGGCGCCCGGTTTCGGTGGCTTGGATGTCAGCCGGCCGACGAAGCGTGGCAAGTGGGGTTTCTGACTGCGATCCCAGGACTGTGCCCCGGCGGGTCGCACCAACCCGGCGTGATCAAGCTCGGCGATCACGTCGGCGAGCACCGACCGCCTGCCGGGGGTCGAGCGGCCGGCCGGGTCCGCTGTGTCGAGCAGTTGCCACAACTCCTTGAGCTGAACTCGTTGTCGTGGCCACTCGGCGAGCAGGTCCGCCATTCGGCGGGCCCGGAGGCTGAGGGTGGGACCGGATGCGTCGTGGTCTTCTGCCACTCAGCCTGCCTCCTCGATGTTCGCCGGCCTGCGGAAGAACCGTGCTGCGGTGATCTGCCCGTGCTCGGGGTCCCCGTCGGTCGGCAGTCCGGACCGGATCTCGTCTTCGACGGTCAGGTAGGCCATGCCGCTGCGCAGATCGCGGTCGTTGCGCAGCCTGACGATCAGCGGAAACAGCGACAGTGCGTTGATGTCGAAAAGCCCGGTCGTGTAGATCAGCTGGACACCGAGCGCATCGGCCACGCCGAGCTGAAGGTCCAGCAGGTAACCCGCCGAGGCGCGGCCGATCGGATTGTCCAGGAAGAGGACACCCGCGTGTGGTCGTCGAAGCTGGCCTCGCTCGTTGGACCGCAACGCAGCCATCGTGCAGTACAGGATGATCGCCGCGGTCAGCAGCTGGCCACCCGAGAAGATCTCCGCGACCGACGACACCCGGACCCGCTCGGCGCGCAGCGCGGCATCGGGTTTGAGAATGTCGACCCGCACACCTTTCGGCATCGCGGCTCGGACACCTTTGAGCAGGAGCGACAGGCCGTCGCGTTTCCCGCCCGTCGTCTTCGCGGTGCCCGTGGCGGCCTCGTCCACCACCTCACCGAGCCGTGCATCGAGTACTGGCGGTTCGAGTTCGGTGAACCGGATGTGAAGGAAGCGCAGGCCCGCCCAGTCGCCTAGGGCTTCCGGCAGCGCGCTGACCTTTTCCGCGGTGCGCAAGGTCTTGAGCGCGATCTCCACCATGCCGCGCAGCCGGACCACGATCTCGGTGCGGTGGCGGTCGATGTGGGCCAGATCGTCGGTAAGACTGCGCAATCGCGGCTTGAGCGCGTGCTCCCAGTCCGCGGCATGCTCGGCGAGGCGGTCTCGATCGACCGCGATCATCTGCTGCCTGACCGGGCTGTCGACCTTCTCAAAGGCTTGGCCGACGGCGTACTGGCCGAGCGATGAGGAGAGGCGGCGAACCTCTCCCTGGGCGTTGGCCAGCATGTCCTCGGCTTCGGACACCGACGTCCGGATCCTGGCCCGCCGGTCGCGCGCGGCGGTGACGTCGCCGGTGAACGGCGGCTCGTCGTCGCTGGCGGCGGTCAATGCGCTGACCGAGTCGTAGAGCGACTCGAAGTCAGCGGCTGTCTTCTTCGTCGCCTCGATCGTCTTGTCGAGATCCCCGAGGTGCCGCTGCGCCTCGTCGTCGGCCTGGCGGGCTCGCTCGTAGTCGCTGGAGGCAACGCCGAGCAACTCGTCCGCGTGCGCGAGGTCGCGCGGGTGACCGTAAGGCTCCATCGAGACTTCCTGCGCTTGAAAGGCTTCGTAGGCCTCTTGGCGCCTTCCGGCTTGTCCTCGGGCGGCGCCGGCCTGGCTCGTCAGGCTTTCGACCGCTCGTTCGGTCCGGGCTGTGGCGGCGGATCTGGACGCCGCGTCCGCTCCGTCCGGGCCGCTCAAAAGTTCGGTCGCGCGAACCCGGACGATCTCCGGCACCTTTTCCAGCCCGGCGCGCGCCTGCGCTTCGGCGTTGAGCTTTGCTGCCAGCTCGGCCCGCAGATCAGCGCCGACCTCGACTTGTTCGTAGGCTTCCTTCGCTGCCTGATAGGTCGCGCGCAAGGTCTCGACGGAGTCGTTCGGTGGCGTCGCCGTCCGATCCGCCGACCCGCCTCCGGGGATCCGGCCGATCTCTTCGCGAGTGGTGGCGATGGTCCGTTTTTGGTCGTCGATCTCGCGGTGGAGCTCGGACTTGTCCTCGCGCCGCGCTTCGGCCCGGTTGCGGGCGTCGTCGGCCGCGAGTTGGGCGGCGGCTGCCGCTTCCTGCGCTTCCTTCAGCGCGTGGGACCAAGCCGGCTCCTGGGCGGTGAGCTGGGCAAGTGCGGCAAGCTCGCTCGAACGATTTCGCGCTTTTTTGGCCACTGCGCGCAGATCGGGCAGGGAGGTGGTGATGGCTTCTTCGGCCTTGTTGATCCTGGCGATTCGGGCAAGTAAGTCTGCAGCCTGGTTCTCAGCCTTCTCCAGCTCGTCCTGGGCGACGTCGCGTTCCGTGGTGAGCTGCTCGATAGTGCCGGGTGGCCACGACCTTTCCCAGTCCTGCAGACGCCTGACCAATGCCTGGTCGTGTTGGATCTGCGCAGTCAGCGTATCAATCTGTGTCCGTCGTTCTCGCGTCGTTTCCAGCAGCCGTTGTCGTTCGGCCGCGGCCAGATCGACGTCGTACATCGCCGGATTCGGCGGAACCACGTACTCCGTTCCCGATGCCTCGGCGCGCGCGGTGCCGCCGAGGGTCTCGGTGGTGCCGACCACGACGATCGATCGAGGCAGCAAACGTGCGGCTGCCAGGACTTCTTCCGCGCGATCGAGATGCTGCGGATTGTTGAGGACGACGCCGTCGACCAGCTGGGGGTGAGCTGCCATGAGGTGCTCACGGCGGTCTTCCGGCACTTTGGCGAGGTAGTCCCACCCGGCGTAGGCCCGGATACCGGCTTCGTCGAGGGCCTGAAGGGCGGTGGTGATCTCCGAACGCGGGGGAAAGAGTTCACCGGTCTGCAGCGCGTCCAGCACCCGTCGATCGGCGGCGTCGGCGAGTTGCCGGGCGACCAGTTCCTCGCCGTTCTCGGCGATGATCTCGCCCAACCGGGTCAGCAAGGATGGGTGGTCGTCCTCCAGCGTGATCGACGCAACCCCGAGCACGGCGGCCAGCCGTTCCTCCGCGGCCAGCGCGGTTGTCGCGGTCACTGCAGCTTCCAGGACGCGGGTCTTGCCGGCCAGGTCCGCTCGGCGGCCCTCCGCTTTCCGTTCCGCGGCGCGCGCCGCGGAATCGAGCAGCCTGCGCTGGTCGCCGAGCCGACCGTGCTCGGTCTCGGCTGCGGAGACGGCGGTCTCGGCCTCGCCGGCGGTCGCCTCGGCTTCCTCAGCCGCCTCGGTCGGCGCGCGCCCCTCGCCCAAGAGACCGCTGGCCACCGCGCGTGCTACCTCGTCCCGAGCTGAGGATATCTTCTCCCGAGCCGCCTGGGCGCGGCCTTTTTCCTGCCCGATCGCCTCCCGCTGCGCGTTTTCTTCCTCGGCCAGCTCGGCTATCTCCTGGTCGAGGACCCGTGCCCGAGCTGTCAGGCGCTCGACCTCCGCCTCGGCCCGGTCGATCAGGGCGAGCAAACCTTGAACGAGCCGTCGCGCGGCGGCATCCCGGGCCCGCATCGGTCCTGCGGCCTCCGCCTCCTTGGCCGCCACCAGATCACCGATGGCTTTCGCGGCTCCCTGTGCACGCTGGAAGGCGAGGAGGGTGTCTGTCGCCTTCCAGGCGGCCAGGTCCGCCTGCTGTGCGGTCAGCCGATCTGTCAGCTCCTTGAGTGATGCTTCGGCGAGCTGCCACTCGATGCGGGCTCGGTCCCGGCGCAGCTCCAGCACGATGCGGTTCATCCGGCGGTTCTGCTGCGCGGTGACCTCGGCCTGTTCGGCAGCGGTGTCCCGGCGAACACCCAGCACCCCGAACCGGCCGGTCTCTTCGGCCCACCGAGCCTTGATGGCGCCGATGAACTGCGCCGCTTCCCGTGCGACGTCGGCGGAGACTTCGGCAGCTGCATCCGCTTCCTTCGCCGCGGCCGCGAGCGGGCCGAGCAGCCCGAGGGCGCCGTCGACGAAGTCCCGCTCGGCGACCATCGAGGCGCGATCCGCGAGCTGCCCGGCGTAGCCGTCGATGAGTTCGGCCAGCAGCCGCGGCTCCTCTTCGTCGGTCACGGCACGAAGCAGCCAGTCGACGAACGCCTCATCGCTCTTGAACGAAAAGGCGTCGGCGGCCTCCCCCTCACCCGCGTTCATCCTCCGCTGGTACCCGAAGAGCTTCGAATCGAGATCCAGTGTCCCCAGGTGCTCGGTCCAAGCCCCCGGTGACGTCAGCCATTCGAACTGCAGATGCGGCTCCTGCCGATGGGCTTCGGTGAGCCGGTCCTTGAACCCACTCAGCTCGACCTGCCGGCCTTGCTGCGTCAGCGGCAAGTTGTCCAGATCCAGCTGGTCGGTGGGCCGGAGGGACCACCATCCTTCGAGCAGTTTGTTCGGGTCGCTGGACACCACGTGACCACGCCAGGCCGACGTCTTGCCCGTGATCACCCGTTGCCCGGTTCGGGTGTGCTGCCATTCCAGGATCACGTGGGCGACGTCATCGGCGAGCACGAAGTCGTCCAGTGCTCTCGTGCTCGTGGTGCCGACGATCTGCCGGCGTCCGGGGAGCATCACCGAGAAGATCAGCTTGATCAGGACGGACTTGCCGTTGCCGTTCTCCGCGAACAGGACCGACGCCGGCGACGGCCGCCGCAACACGCCTGCGGGTCCGGTTGCGAACAGTGCCCGCTGCACCGGGGCGGGAACCGGCGGTCCGACATGGCGCAGGTCGAGAGCGACGTCCTGGTAACGGGCACCCTTGGGCCCGACCGAGTGCAGCCGGACCCGGGACAGTTCATACATCGGCGCCGCCTGACTGCGGGTCGTTTGTCACGGCAATGCTGCCGGACGGGTCCGTGATGGAGATGACGCCGAGATCCAGCAGTTCCCGGAAGGCCGCGCTCGCGGCTACTTCGCGGACCTGCTCCTGGTAACGCGGAGTCGTGCGGTAGGAGCCGCCGTCGTCGGTATTGCGGAGGACCAGGAAGCCCTGGTCGGCCAGAAACCGGACGGCTTTGGTGATGATCGCGCGGGTGGTGTCCGGTGCCAGCCGGCCGTCCTTGGTCGCCGCCGCGGCGGGACGGCGCGTGTACGCGCGCCACGCCCGCTCCAGGTCGGGGGCCGTGTCGAGCGGATCCTCGTTCTCTTCCGCCTCGACGGCGCGCTGCTCCAGCACCCGGCAGGCGTCTCGCACCACCGCGTCGACCTCGGCCACGTTCACGTATCCCACGTAGGCCGGGTTCCCGAGATCATCCGGACGCGGGAAGGCGAGCGCGGCGACCGCGAGGTGCGCCAGACCGTGCAGCATCTTGTCGACTCCGCGGTTGCCCAGCGCTGTGCGCTTGGCGTATTCGTCGATCTTCAGCTCGAAGGGTGATTCTTCCCGCGGGACTGGGACGGCACCGGACTGTTGGGTCACCGCCAGCATGGTCATCCCGAGGCCTTCGGCGAACGCCTTGACGAGCTCGGCGAACTCATCGTCCTCGTGGTAACGCCGCACCAGGTCCGCGTACACGGCGTCCCGCGCGGGAAGATGCTTGGGCCGCATTCCGAGCGCGAGCAGCCGCCCGGCGTCCGTGGCATCATCGGTCGGCGAGCTCACGCGACCACCTCTCCCCGGTTCCCGCCGGATGCAACCCGATCAGCGGAATGACGCCCGATCTCCAGCGAGACCAGGCCGACCAGGAGGTCGGCGCCGCCGAACTCGTCGTCGGCCAGCTCGGTTCCGTCGTCGATCGCCAGCAGGATCGATTCGTCACCTTGGCGCAGTGCTGTGGTCACTCCCGGATCCAGCAGGTGAAAGACCCGGAGCCCGATGAGGTGTGGCAGGTCGGGGTCGAGGGCGCGGGCTTCGGCCAGCAGGCCCGACAACCGGCGTGGGACGGATCCGAGCGCGAGCAGCCGATCGGCTGCCGCCCACTGCTCGTCGTCGAACACCGCCGGGTCAGTTGCGGGTACGAGATCCGGTTCCGGAATCGGATCGCCGAGATCGCCTCGGTCCGCGGGAGGTGCGAGCAGCTTGTACACGACGTCGACCAGCCTGGGGACGCCCTTCACCGACAGGCCCGTGCTCTTGGCGAAGAACGCCGTTGTCACCCTGGTCGCCTCGGCGATGCTCAGGCCGAGCGTTGGCGTCAATAGCTGCCCGAACAAATCGATGGTCGGCCGCCTCGTGGGCGCTGAAAATTCCTGCCGATCCTGCTCCGAGCGGAACGTCTTTCCGGCAAGAATCAGCCTGGCCTGGAGTTGCCCGTGCCGCTGCATGCAGTCGCGGACGATCGTGATCAGTGTCGCCGCCTGCCGTTTGCGGGCCGGAGACTCCGATTCGTCCCGCGCCTGCGTGATGTTCGTGAGGATCGCGGTTTCGGCGCGGTGCCGGGCCGCGATGTGGTCCAACGCCTCCTTGATCAGGCTCGGTACCTCGTCCAGCCAGTCGACGGCGCGGACGTCACGGCGGGTCGCATCGAGCAGCCTGCGGAGCTGGTCGGCGTACTGGACCGTGCGCCAACGCGCTGCTTCGGCCGCCAACTGCGCGTCGGAGAGCCGGCCGCGCCGGACCAGGTTGGCTAGTTTCGTCTCCGCCGCCTCCTGAGCGGACTCGACATCGGTGTCAAGCGCGCCGACCAGGACGTTGATCGATTCGTCCGTCGAACGGAGGTAGACCTCACCGTCCGCCGAGAACGACTCGACCAGCAGCTTGAAAGGCCAGGTACGCCGCTGGTACTGGCCCTGCGCGTCGAAGGTGCCGTAAGTGGCGGAAAAACCGCGGTCCTGGCTGCCGACGTTGATCAGGTTGTCCAGGACCCATCGGGCGACCTTCCGGTGCTCGTCCCCGGGCCGATCCGGCGCCTGAGCGGCCACGAAGGGCAGGGTCCGGCGCAGGACCTCTTCGTGATCGGCCCCGCGGTCGAAGTCCATCCGGATGGTGACCTGGTCGATGATCGTCAGCGCGATTTCCGACATCTGGTAGACATCGGCTTCGGCCCAGTCGAGCCGCCCTTTGCGCGCATCCAGGTCGTGCACCGGGGCGGTACAAGCCAGCGCCTTCAGCCGCCGTGCCAATGCCGCGTCCACCACCGGCCGGTCCGGATCGGCTGGCTCTGTCTCCTCCACCATTCTCCGACCATAACCACGAGGTACGACAGTTTCGATCGATCAAGCGAGTGCCGTTCCTCGTTGACTGGCTCCGGCATTCCCACGTCGGACCTGTCGAGTTGGGAGTCGCTCGTGTTACGGCCAGCCCGGTGTGCCCTCCATCCGTAAGAGGAGTTCGTGCCAGTCTGGAGTGGTGAAGACTCCGGCGATCGCGGCCCTCGCTGATGCGACACGACTGTCGTGTGCGCAAGTCCACGGCGTGATCGAGGTCCTGGCGCAGCTCGAGCCTCAGCGCCTGACCGATTTCGCCGAGCGCGACGAGCTTGACGACGCCGCTCGAATGTTGATAATGCAACGGGCACCGCGGTATCTCGTCGTCCGAATTCTGGAGCGATGGCACCCTGACCTCGCACTGGTCGAGGCGGCGAGGGCGGCCCAAGGCGCCTTTGTCGAACTGGTTCTGTATTGCGAAGGACAGGGCTGGCGAGACCGTGCCATCGACCTCGCATCGCAACTCGAAGCGAGCGAGGTCGACTACCTCACGGAACAGTGGGCGCGTGATCATGGCGCTGTCCCGGAGAGCCTCCGGATCGCCCTCGTGCATGCGGCCTTGGCCGACCGGGCGCCACGACCCAACGTGACCGAGTTGTCGAATTGGGAGCGACAGGAGCTGCTCAACCAGCTCGCGGCCGAAGAACGCAGGCGCGCGCGGGCAGCGTGGCGTATTCTCGAACCAGCGCCCGAGCTTTGGGAACCGCTCGCCCGAAACGGAGACGACGCGCCGCAGGTCCGCCGGATCCTGCTCGATTCGGCGGAGCAACTCAAAGACGCGGTCCTCATGGCGTGCCTGCCCACAGTGACCGGCGACAACCTCCGCGACGGCGACGATCTGATGGCGGGGGTGCGTCTCACACTCGCGGCAGACCTGGTGCGACGCTGGCCACGCCTGCGGCAGATCGCCCGAGAGGACCTCAGCCGAGTCGTCCGGGAAGCCAGGGAAGACGGCTGGAAGCCCGCCGGACGGTTCCACACCAGCTGGGATGAAATCGCCGCGCTTGCGGAACTCAGTGACGACACGAACTTGCTGGTTGACGCCGCCGCCGCAGCAGCAGCAGACAAGCCCGGATACTCCTCGCGATCCGGTGGAACCGAGCCCACTTGGGAGGACAAGCGCGCTCGAGCCATCGGCGCGCTCGCTGCTAACCCGGCCACGCCTCGCAGCGACCTGGCACGCCTGGTTCCCGCCCTGGAAGAACAGGCGTTGCTGGCGATGCTGCCACACAGTGACGGTGACTTGGAGACCGCGGTGCGCGGCAGGCTGGACGAAATCAGGCGCGCTGTGGCAGCGAGCCGTCCGATACTCATCGAGGTGCCGTCGGACGACGAACTCGCCCGCTCGGCGAACCCCGAGGACGAGCTGCGCCGTCATCTCAAGCACTTGAAAGCACGCGCTGAGCAACGTGACCTGACCTGCGACGGGCTGCTCGGTTCACGCTTCACCACCGCTGACATCCTGCGCATGCTGCCCGCCCACCGGGTCCTCGAGAGCGAAAACCAAGCCAGCCTGGTGGCCGGGTTGATCGCGGAAGCATGCGGCGGCGACCCGAACCGCTGGGCCGCGCTCCCGGGGCAGCTCGATCCGCCACCCCGGAAGTCGGTCAAGTTCGACACGTGGTTGCGGCAGCTCGCACAGGACGGTTAGAGATTGCCGGTTTGGATCGCGGCCTACTCAGTCGATTGAGCTCTGCTGCTTCGTGCTTACCGCTGTCATCGAAGTCAACGGCATCGACGATCAGATCGATGTAGCTTACATGGGTCCAGAATGGGCCCATGTAAGCCGTGACTGCGTCTCCGATGGGGCTCCGTTGCCGAAGTAGTGCCTGATACCTGGCGACACTTCGCGACACTGAAAAGTGGCGAAGATGTCGGCTGACCTGCATTTATTGGCACAGGACGGCCCACCAAGATCGATTCAGCTTTGACCTGCAGTCCTCTGTCTGTGGTGCTGTCAGGCTCGCGGTCCGTCGTGGCGGCGCAGGTTGACTCCCGCGCCTGGCCTGCAGGCAGCGAGATCGGGGATGCCGGCTGGACCGCCGTGCCCGGGCTGGTGCCTTCGACGTCCCGGGACAGGCGACCCCTGGCCGGTGTCGGCAACCGGCGCACGGTGGCTGCCGTGCTGCCTCGCCGCGGACGACGTGCTGACCAGCCGCATCGATGGCCTGGGTGAGCTGTGCACCGGATTCCGGGCGGCGCGGAAGCTGTAGCCGGCGGCCGGAGCGTGCCTGGCCAGGGCGGCGACGAACGCCGTTGCCGTCCCGGACCTGGACGGCCGGGACGGCAACGGCGCTCATGCGTGGCACTCGTAGAGCGTTTGTGCTCCCGTCGGTCCCGTCTGCTGTTGGGCTTGCCCGCCATAGGCGGCCGGATCGACCTCGGTGCAGTGCTGCGCGATCCATTGCCGGCGCTGCTGTCCGGCTCCGCCGTTCATGCCGGGCATGCCGCCGCCGGACCCGTTGCCGAGAACGAACTTCAGCTTGCCTTCGGCGGTCCACTGCTGGAGCTGGTCGACCGAGGGAGAGTCGTCGCTGCCCATGAACCCGCCCATGCCGATGACCGTCTCGTCGGAGCCGATGATGAAGCCCGCGGTCATGGTCGCCGAGCCGTCGACGGCCAGGGTGATCTCCGCGTTTCCCTTGTGCTGCCGGGCGTAGTCGAGGACTCGGCGCTGCTCTTCGGTGAGCTTGCCGTCCATACCGCCGAAGCCGCCGCCCGCCCGGCCGGTGCCGCCGGGGAACCCGCTGGTGCCGCCGGGGAAGCCGCCGGTGCCGCCGGGTACCTGCGGCATGCCGCCGGCGAACCCGCCCGGCCGCATGCCGCCGAACCCGCCGCCGAACCCGCCGCCGAACCCGCCGCCGGCCGGTCCCGCGGCGGGCATCACGCCGAGGTTGCCGCCGGTCGCCGCGGTCGCGGTGGCCGTGGACCACACCGCGGGCACGAGCAGCACCGTCACCACCCCGAACACCAACGCCACCCGGGAAACCACCAGCCGGCGCGTCTCGGCGAGCCGGGCGCCGAGCAACGCGGCCACGGTGACCACGCCCGCGACGAGGACCGCCCAGCGGGTCCAGCCGTGCCACGACGGATCGCGGCCCGCCAGCACGAACGCCCACACCGCGGTGAGCGC
This sequence comes from Amycolatopsis tolypomycina, assembly GCF_900105945.1. Lineage (NCBI taxonomy): Bacteria > Bacillati > Actinomycetota > Actinomycetes > Pseudonocardiales > Pseudonocardiaceae > Amycolatopsis > Amycolatopsis tolypomycina. Next base: position 948,822 of record NZ_FNSO01000003.1, read on the forward strand.
GACCGCGGCGGGCAGCAGCAGCCACGAGACCGCCCCGTCGCCTCGGTACGCGCGCCAGAACCGTGCGAGCCCGGCCGCGGAAATCGCCGCGATCGCCGGGGCGAGCATCGTCGTGTAGTACGGGTGCCAGATGCCTTGCGCGTAGCTGAACACCAGCCCCGTCACCAGCAGCCAGCCGCCCCAGGCGAACCAGCCGGCCCGCGACGCCGGGTCGCCCGGTCCCTTCGTCCGCACGCACTGGACGGCGACGACCACCAGCACGAACAGCGACAGCGGCAGCAGCCACGAAATCTGCCCACCGACCGACTGGCCGAACATCCGGCCGAGCCCGGTGTCACCGCCGCCGAACATGCCGCCGCCCGTCCCGGACGGCAGGCTCATCCCTTCGGGAAGATCCGGCCGCGCGCCGCCACCACCGGCGCCGAAGCCGCCTTCGCCGCCGAAGATCCGGCCGAACCCGTTGTAGCCGAAGATGAGGTTCCACGCGGTTCCGTCGGTGCTGCCGCCCATGTACGGCTTCGACCCGGGCCACCAGTCGTGCAGTGCCGCCCACCAGAACGACGACACGAACAACACGACAGCCGCCCCGAGCAGGTCGAAGATCCGCCGCTTGACCGGCGCGCGCGTGCCGGCCAGGTACGCCAGCGCGAACCCGGGCACGATGATCCACGCCTGCATCATCTTCGTGACGAACCCGCAGCCGACGAAGAACGCGCACCACAGCAGCCAGCGCGTCCGGGCGCGGCTCGTGTCCGTCTTCACGGAGCGGGTGAACGCGTACGCCGCGGCGATGAGCAGCAGCACCAGCAGCGTGTCCGGGTTGTTGTCCCGGTTGATCGCGACGGTGATCGGGGTGAGCGTCAGGATCAGCGCGGCCAGCAGGGCGACGTTCTCACCCGCCCAGTGCCGGACCGTGCGGTGCAGCAGGAACACCGCCACGACGCCCTCGATGACCTGGGGCAGCAGCAGCGCCCAGCCGTGGAACCCGAACACCAGCACCGAAAGCGCCTGCGGCCACAGCGACATCGGTGGTTTGTCCACGGTGAACACGCCGTAGGGGTCGAACGAGCCGAACAGGAAGTTCGTGAAGCTGTCCGTCATGGACTTCACGGCGGCCGAGTAGTACGTGTTGCCCAGCTGGCCCGCGCCGATCCGCCACGCGTAGAGCACGGCGGCGGCGACGCAGATCCCGGCGAGCGCCCAGGCCTGCCACCGCGTGCGGGCGGGGGCGGCGACGGAACCGGCCGGTGCCGCTTGGTCGGCGGCGAGTGTCATTCTTCGTCCTTTCCTGGGGAACTGCGGAAGACCCAGCTGCGCAGCAGCACGAACCGGCCCGCGGTGCCGAGCACCGAGGCGGCGAACAGCACCGTCAGCTCCAGCGCCCGGCCCGGTTCGGGGTCGAACCCGTGCAGCGCCAGCAGCGCGGCGGAGGTGAAGGCGTAGTAGAGCCCGAAGACGACGAGCCCCTGCAGGTGTGCCTTGCCCCGTGGCGTGCTCGCGCCGGCGAAGGTGAAGCGGCGGTTGGCTTCGGTGTTGAAGAGCGTGGTGAGCACGAGCGCGACGAGGTTGGCCACCAGCACCGGCCACCAGAGCCGGAACACCGCGTACAGCACCAGGTTCGCGACCGTGGAGACGACCCCGATCACGGCGAAGGACAGGACTTCCCAGAGCCGGCCGCCGCTCGGCGCGCCCAGGACGGCGTCCGGGTGGGCGGCGCGCGGCGCGGGACGGCGGGGGAGATCCGGCACGCGGGCGGTACCGGCCGCCTTCGCGCGCGCGACGCGGATCAGCCCGCGGATGTCGTCGAGCGCGGTCTTGGTGACGTCGACGCGGCTGTCGGTGTCTTCGACCCAGTCGACCGGGACCTCGTGCACGCGCAGCCCGTTGTGCTCGGCCAGGAGCAGCAGCTCGGTGTCGAAGAACCAGGCATCGTCCTCGACGTGGTCCAGCAGCGGCCGGACGACGTCGGTGCGGGCGGCCTTGAAGCCGCACTGCGCGTCGGAGAAGCGAGCGCCGTGGCTCAGCCGGATCAGCCCGTTGTAGCAGCGGGAGACGAACTCGCGTTTCGGCCCGCGGACCGTGCGCGCCCCCGGGGCCAGCCGCGAGCCGATGGCGACATCGGAGTGGCCGTTGACCAGCGGGGCGACCAGCGGCAGCAGCGCGTCGAGCCCGGTGGAGAGGTCGACGTCCATGTAGACGACGACGTCGGCGGTGCTGGCCCGCCAGGTTTCCCGCAGGGCCAGGCCGCGGCCCTTGCGGTCGAGGTGGCGCACGCGGACGGACTCGTCGTCGCGGGCCAGAGCCTCCGCCACTTCGAGGGTCCGATCGGTACTGGCGTTGTCCGCGACCACGATGGTCCAGTCGAAGGGGAACTGGTCGCGGAGGAACTCGCGCAGCACGTGGATGCACCCCGGCAGCGCGCGTTCCTCGTTGTACACCGGGACGACGATGTCCACCGTGGCTGTCGCAGCACGCTGTTCGGGGGAGGTCCTGAGGCCTCCGGTCGCGCCGACCGACATGCTTCCTCCGTTCTGGGTCTCCTGCGGTCGAGCACGACGCTGTGTGACCGGTTACGTGGCTCTCACGGTGGGCTACCGATCGTGAGAATGGCCTGGAATTAACCTGAGAGAATCGTTAGAGGTGGATCTCTCACCTCGCTGGTGAGATCAACAGCTGACGCACAGAATCGCCGCGTAACCTCTGGCCGGTGCGGATCCTGGTGGTGGACGACGATCCTGACGTGCGGGAAAGCCTGCAGCGCAGCCTGGAGTTCGAGGGCTACGACGTCGGCACGGCCACCTGCGGCACCACGGCGCTGGCGGCCGTCGCCGGCGACGCGAAGCCCGACCTGGTCGTCCTCGACGTCATGATGCCCGAGGTCGACGGCCTGGAGACCTGCCGCCGGATGCGGGCGGCCGGGGAGCGGCTGCCGGTGCTGATGCTCACCGCACGCGACGCGCTCGGCGACCGGGTCACCGGCCTCGACTCCGGGGCCGACGACTACCTCGTCAAGCCGTTCGCGCTGGAGGAGCTGCTCGCCCGGGTCCGTGCGCTGCTCAAGCAGAATCGCGGCCGCCGGCACGTGCCGGCGGTCCGGCGCTTCGAAGACCTCGAGCTCGACCCCGGCTCCCGCGAGGTCACCCGCGGCGGGCGGCGGGTGGACCTCACGCCGACCGAGTTCGACCTGCTCACCGTGTTCCTCGACGCGCCGGGCAAGGTACTCACCAAGCATCAGCTGCGGCAGGCGGTGTGGAGCCGGGAACCGAGCCGTACCAACAACCTCGACGTCTATGTCAGTTACCTGCGGCGCAAGACGGAAGCGGGCGGGGCGAGCCGGCTGCTGCACACCGTCCGCGGTGTCGGATTCGTGCTGCGGGCACCGTGAGGCCCCGGATGCTGCTGCGCAGCCGCGTCGCGCTGATCACCGCGGTCATCGTCGCGTTCGCGATCGCGTCGATCAGCACCGTCACCTACGTGTCCACCCAGCACAACCTGCGTGCCCAGCTGGACGAGACGCTGCTCGGCGGCTGGCCGCCTCCCGGGGCGCGGGACCCGGCCGTGCCGAAGCCGGACTTGGCCGACCTGTGCCGGGCGGTCAACGGCAGCCGTCCGCTCCAGCGGTTCCTCGAAGGCGTCCAGCTGATCAAGGCCGACGGCACGGCCTGCACGCCGCCGGGTGTCGACGCCGTCGTCCTCGATCCGGCGGACCGCGCGACCCGCTCGGTGGCGCTGCGGGACGGCCACACGGAGTCCGGCGCGCCGGTGCGGGTCCTGCTCGGCCCGGCCGGCGACGGGAACGTCCTGGTCATCTCGCGCAGCCTCGCCGACGTCGAAAGCACGCTGAGCGGGTTGCGCAACGTCCTGGTCGTGGTGTCCGTGCTGGGAGCGGCGCTCGCGGCCGCGGCCGGTCTGGTGCTGACCCGCCGGACGCTCGAGCCGATGGCGCGGCTGACCGGCGCCGCCGAGGAGATCGCCCGGACCCAGGACCTCGACATCCCGGTCGCGGTGTCGGGTCGCGACGAAGTGGGGCGCATGGGGCGGGCGTTCGCGGCCATGACCGGTGCGCTCGCCGAATCGCGCCGCCGCCAGCGAGCGCTGGTGAGCGACGCGGCCCACGAGCTGCGCACGCCGTTGACCAGTCTCCGGACCAACATCGACCTGCTGGCCCGCAGCGAGCGCACCGGCCGCCCGCTGGCCGTCGCGCAGCGCGCCCGGACGCTGGACCGGCTGCAGGTGCAGGCGGAGGAGCTCGGCGACCTCGTCACCGAGCTGGTGGTGCTCGCCCGCGACGAGCACGAGCTGGAGCACGCCGACGTCGCGATGCCGGCCGTGGTCCGGCAGGCGGTCCGGCGGGCGTCGAGTCGTGCCCGGGACCACGAGTTCGACGTCGAAAACGCCGAGTGGCGGGTGCGCGGCGACGCGGGCGCGCTCGAGCGGATGGTGCTCAACCTGCTCGACAACGCGATCAAGTTCTCGCCCGCGGGGTCTGTGATCACGGTGCGTTCGGTCCCCGGCCGGATCGCCGTCGCCGACCTGGGCCCCGGCATCTCCCCGGATCACCGGGAGGCCGCGTTCGAGCGGTTCTGGCGGGCGCCCGAGGCCCGGTCGCTGCCGGGTTCGGGACTCGGCCTGGCGATCGTCGCGGACATCGCGGCCGCACACGGCGGGCGTGCACGATTCGACGAACCCGAGGACGGGCAGGGTGCGCTGGTCGTGGTCGAGTTGCCGGATTGACCGGCGCCGGCCTGCTCAGAGTGCGGACCGCAGGTAGACGTCCCGGGTGAGCGTGGTGATCCGGTCAGCGGATTCCTGCCACGACAGCGTCGTCGGCTCGAGGGTCAGCACCACCACGATCTTGCCGCTCACCGTGCCGCTCGTGTGCATGGCGCGGCTCGTCACGTCGATGTCCTGGGTGCCGGCCGGGCCCTCGCCGCTCGATGCGATTGCCGTGGCCGCCTTGACCTCGGGGGAACGCAGCACCCTCGTGTCCGGCTCCTTGCACTCCTCGCCCGGTGCGGGCGCGGCGCCGTAACCCGACCAGCCCTGCTTGACCGCCTTCGGGCCCGGTATCGCGCTCGGCAGGCCGAACGACTGGTCGAAGCCGTCCGAACCGCACTTCGTCGACTGCTCCAGGTTGCTCATGATGAAGTCGCGGTACTTCGGGTTCGCCTCGTGCTGGATGTACTGGTAGGTCCTGGCGATGTCCGCGGCGCTGATCGCCGTGTAACCCCACTTGCCACGAGAAGCCGGCGGTGCCGTGTCCGTGAGGCCGATCTTGACGACCATGCGCTTGACGATCTCGTCCCAGCCGTCGCGGACCCACAGCGTGCTGGCTGCGTCGTCGTTGCTGGACCGCAGCATCGGCTCGAGCAGCGCCAGGTCGTCGGCCGGGATCTCGTAGTCCGGGCCGTGGGATTCGAGGTAGTCGAGGGCGATGAACAGCTTGACCAGCGAGGCCGAGCGGTACTGCTTGTGCTCGTCGGCGCCGAAGATCGTGCCGGTCTCCTGGTCGACGACGACGTAGCTGGCGGTCATTCCCTCGGGCAGGGCCGCCGAAGCCGGCGCTGCTGTCATCGCCACCCCTGCCACGACACCCGTCGCGATCGTTGCCAGACGGCGGATTTTCCCCATGATGACCACCCAGAGTTGTAGATCAACTGCGTCGAGGGGTCACCCTACCGGGTTAATTCACCGGTCCAGCGCCACCACCTTGGTGTTCGCCTGCTCGGTGTTGCGTCGCGTCTTCGCCCAGCCGTTCCGCCCGCGAACCAGCCGGAACACCGCCCGCCACACCGTGATGTAGAACGTGTAGATGTAGCACGCGTAGCCCAGCCCGTACGCGATTCCGCGCAGCGGCCCGGACTTCGGCTCGCAGTGCTTGCGGTACACCGGCCCCCAGATCAGGAACGGCAGCAGGCCCGCGATCCCGTACAGCAACAGTGACTTCCAGGCGCCGCCGGTGAACCACTCCCACACCGCCGCCGGCTCGGCCACCGCTTGGATCGTCAGCAGTACCAACGGGATCGGGTAGACCACGCTGCCCAGCAGCTGCATCCATGGCTGGGCCAGGTAGTAGAGCATCTCCGCCGCGCCGAACGTCGTCAGGTGCGGCGACTTCCAGATCCTGCGGGCGTACCGCGCGCACTGCATCGTGCCCTGGCTCCAACGGGTTCGCTGCGCCAGGAACCGCCGCATGCTGTACAGCCCCTCCTGGTCGACGTGCGTGTCCACGCTGAAGCCCGTCTTCCAGCCCGCCGTCAGCAAGTGGACACCGAGCTCGAAGTCCTCGAGCAGCGAGCCGCGCCAGGGACGGCGCTGCGGGCCGGCGATCGAATCGAGCGCCGACAGCCTCGTGAACTGGCCGTTGCCGCCCATGGCGATCGTTCCCGTGTGGCCGCGGGACATCTGGATCGCCGCGATCGCCGTGCGGAACTCGAGGTCCTGCATGCGCACGAGCGCCCGGCCGAACCTGCGGCGGACCCGGCCACCCGCCCGGGGCGCCGTGCCGCGGTTGCCCATCCGGACGTCGATCTGCACCGCGCCGACCGACGGGTCGCCGAAGAGGTGGGGAGCCGTGCAGACGTACAGGCAGTTCCACGCCGGCCTGCCGTCCGCGTCGACCACCACGACGATCGTGTTCGCGCCGTCGTCCTCGGGGCCGATCCACGCGCGCAGGGCGCGGTAGGCGGCGTTGAGCGCGTCGCTCTTGCCCGTGCGGGCGTGCGGACGGCGGCGGGCGACGACGTGCAGCCGCGGGTCACGCCGGCCCTGCAGCCGCCGCACGACCTCGAGGGTGCGGTCGTCGGAATGGTCGTCGATCACCCAGACGTGCGCGGCACGGAATCGCGTCCGCAGGTAACGGACGGTGTCCCCGATGACGAGTTCCTCGTCGCGGCACGGCACGAAGAAATGCCACCGGAACAGCGTCGGATCGCCGGGCCATGTGGGTTGGTGCCGCAGGTACGGCACGATGATCCCGCAGACGTAGAGGACGAACGCCGCGCTCATGACAATCGCGAACGCCTGCGCACAGCTCAGCAATAACGACAGGCTCATTGCGTTGCTCCGTGGAGGAGGAAACAGGGCGTTGGCCGCACGATAACGGGGTTGCTGTGCGCGCATCCGCGCGGGGTTGATCACTCGTTCGGACGTCAGTTGTTCGGGTAGTTCCTGGTCGAATCCGTGATCGACCTGAGTTTGTAACCACAGCTGAGCAGTTCAAACCCCACTATCAGGTGTAGTGTGGTCGTCCCGTTTGCGCCCTTTGTTGCGCCGCGGATACTGTCTCGATCAATTCATTCGCGGTTCCTGCGGTGCGGCGTGCGTCGGCAAGCCGTCGCGCGCGACGCGGTCATGTGGAAAATCGGAGAAAAAATCGTGTATCGACCTGGAATCGGCGGTGTCGTCGGGGGTGGCGGGCTGCTGGCGACGACCGGCGCGAATCTGACGTGGTGGATTGTCTTCGGTGTCGTCAGCCTCGTTTTGGGTGTCGTCCTCGTCCGGTCCGCGCGGCGTCGCGCGCAGGAAACCAGCAACTGAGACCGCGAAAACACGAACAGGAGAACAGGTAATGCACCCTTGGGCCAGGCGCGGGCTGCAGTCCGCGATGTTGGCCGGCGGCCTGATGATGCTGGGCACCGGCATCGCGTCCGCCGAAGAGCAGGTCAACCCCGACCTCGCTCCGTCGCCGCTGGACGGTGGCGCGTCCGTGCCGATCCAGATCCGCAAGATCAACCTCGGCACGCCCGCCGGCGAGACGCCGCTGCCGCTCGACACCGACGCCGACATCAACACCGGCACGGTGCTGCACGACTCGAGCGCGCCGCTCGCGGGTGCCCTGCTCGGCAACGTCGTCAAGCCCGACGTGTCGGTTCCGGTCCAGGTCACGGGCTGGGCGGTCGGCGCGGCCGGCGACTCCCACGTCGTCAACGACTCGCAGCAGATCCACCAGCAGGGCGGCCCGATCACCACCACCGGCGAGGGCAAGCCCGCCGGCGGCAACGTCGTCACCGCGCCGGTGACGGCGCCGGTCGGCGTCAACAACCTCGCGTTCGGCACGCTGTCCAACGCGACGGTCGACGGCTTCGCCACCCAGGACAGCACGGTCGGCGGCCCGGTCACCACCAACGGCGACAACGGTGTCGTGTCCGGCACGATCGCCGCGGTCCAGGGCGGGCTGCCGATCGGTGTCAACAACACCGCCGCCGGCTGGGGCGGCACCGGCACGGTCAACACCACCACGACGCAGGGCGCGCACTCGCCCGGTCAGCTGACCACCAGCGGCAACGACGGCGTCGCCTCGGGCACCATCGGCGGCGTCCCGGTCGCGGTCGCGCCGCAGGTCGACGGCACCGCCGCCGGCTGGGGCGGCAAGGGCACCGCGAACACGGTCAACACCGTGCTCGCCGAGGCCGGCACCGCCGCCGGATCCGCCGCGCGTGAAGGCGAAAACAGCGGCTCGTACGCCACGACGGGCGGCCAGGGTTCGCTGGCCGGCGGCACCGCGCTCGCCCCCGAGGTCGCGGGCCCGGTCGCGGTCAACGGCACCTCGGGTGCCTGGGGCGGCCTCACCAACACCGACTCCGTGAACAACCTGAACGCGAACACCGGGGGCGGCATCGTCACCGACGGCGTCAAGTCCGTCGCCGGCGGCACGGGCGCCGAGGCCCCGGTGGCCCTGCCGGTCACCGTGCTCGGCACCGCGGGCGCGTGGGGCGGCCAGGCCTTCGCCGACTCCGAGAACAACGTCGGTTCGGTCGCGGGCGGCGAAGTCCTCACCGCCGGCACCGAGGCGCTGGCCGCCGGCAGCGTCGTCCACCCGCAGGTGGCCGGCCCCGCCGAGGTCAACTGCACGACCGGCCCGTGGGGCGGGATCACCGGCACGACCTGCACCAACGACTACAGCGCGCAGGCCGGCGGCGGCGACGTCACCGACGGCACGAAGTCGGTCGCGAGCGGCACGGTCGCCGACGCGCCGGTCGCGCTGCCAGTGACCGGCAACCACAACTCCGCCGCGTGGGGTGGCCTGGCCGACGCGATGGGCGCCAGCTTCGTCGACTCGACGGCCGGCGGTGACGTCTACACCGGCGGCGCCGGCTCGCTCGCCGGCGGGACGGTCGCGCACCCGCAGGTGGCGGAGCCCGTCGTGGCTTCCTGCAACACCGGCGCGTGGGGCGGCATCACTTCCACCCACTGCACGCACGAGAACACCGCGCACGCCGGTGGCGGCCAGGTGACCAACGGCGACAGCTCGCTCGTCGGCGGCACCGTCGCCGACGCGCCGGCGACGCTCCCGGCCCAGGTCTGCGGCACGGCGGGCGACTGGGGCGGCATCTCCACCGCCGAGTGCTACACCACCGTCGACTCCGTGGTCGGCGGCAACACCTACGACCACGGTGACAACTCGGTGGGCGGCGGCAACATCGTCGGCCCGTCGCTGGCCGGCGACGCCGACGTCATCTGCAACGCCGGCGCGTGGGGCGGCATCCCGACTTCGTCGTGCTCCAACGCCGAAAACGTGGTCGCGGGCGGCTTCCAGGGCACGTCGGGCAACAACTCCGTGGCGGCGGGCAACCTCGTCGACGCGCCGCTGGCGACGCCGGTCGAGGTGCTCAACGGCGCCTACGCGTGGGGCGGCATCCCGACCTCGACGATGACCGAGCACAAGTGCCTCACCTCGGGCGGGGACAACAACACCGACGACGACGGCGGTGTGGTCTCCAGCAACATCGTCACCGCGCCGGAAGCCGTCGGCGCCCAGGTGATGAACATCGCCGGTGCGTGGGGCGGCAACCCGACCAGCCACGGCGACTTCATCACCCACGTCCACACCGGCGGCGCCGACTCGGCGACCGGCAAGGGCGGCGCCGTCGCCGGCAACATCGTCGACCAGGCGAGCTCGCTTCCGGTGCAGGTCAACACGATCGGTGCCACCTGGGGCGGCAACGCCGAGGCGATCGGCACCAACGTCACGGAGTTCAATTCCGGCGGCCCGAACTACGCCAGCGGTGACAACGGCGCCGTGGCCGGCAACGTCGTCGAGGCGCCGATCGGCGGGGCCGGCCAGGTCAGCAGCTGGGCGGTGTCCTGGATCGGTGGCGCGGTCACCGACGCGGACAACGACGTCAGCTCGCACGCCGGCGGCACGACGTACACGTCCGGTGTGGACGGTGCGATCGCCGGGGACGCCGTCGCGGCCCCGATCCAGCCGCTGGTCCAGGCGACCGGCCAGTCGATCTCGCTGATGGCCAACACGGCCAACCACACCGAGAACGCCTACGACCTCGTCTCCGGCGGCCCGATCGTCACCGACGGCACGGGCGGCGCGCTCTCCGGCGACATCGTCTCGGCCGACCCGCAGGCGATGCCGCAGGTCTACGGCCTGGGCATCTCGGCCATCGGGTCGGCGACGAACGACGTCCAGAACGACCTGACGGCGACCGACGGCGGCGACGAGACCACGGCCGGCAGCGGTGCGCTCAGCGGCGCCCTGCTCGACGTGCCGGTCGCGGCCGACCCCGCGGTGTTCCGCTGGGGCGTCGGTGCGCTGTCGACGGTGAACAACCACGTCGACAGCACGGTGGACAGCCAGGTCAGCGGCACGCCGACGGCCAAGCCGGCGGTGCAGATCCCGGTGGGCCTGGTGCCGCAGGTGAAGAACGTGACGATCCCGGTGCTGGCGGAGGTGCTCAACACGGGCACCGACACGACCCAGGTCGTGGTCGGCCGGACCGAGGCCGCGCAGATCCCGGTCGAGCTCGACCTGACCGGTGCGCTCGGCGGGGTGTCGCCGCTGGCCCGCGACGACGTGTCGGCCCGGACCGACGCGCCCGGCCTCGGTGCCGACGGCGTCGAAAACGCGCTGGGCCTGCTCGGCGGCGGTTCGGCCGACGCCATCGGCAAGGCCACCGGCGCGCTGGGCGAGATGTCGGGTAAGACGCTCGGTGGTCTGCCGGCCGCCGTCGCCGGGGCGACCGGGCACGAGTCGCGCAGCGACAGCCCGGTGCCTTCCGTGCCCGTCGTGTCCGGGCTGGACGGCAGCAAGCTGCTGTGGATGAACCTGCCGGGTGTGTCGACCCGGCCGTGATCGGCCGAGCCGGAACCGGGGCCCTGGAGCGAACCGCTCCAGGGCCCCTTCGCCGTTAGGGTGGCGGCCATGGACGAGACGAGGTGGCTCATCGTGCTCCGGCACGCGAAGTCGGACTGGTCGGCGGGCCTGCCCGACCACGAGCGACCCCTCGCGCCGCGCGGCATCCGTGACGCGCCGAAGCTCGGCCGGTGGCTCACCGGGGAGGGGCACGTCCCCGAGCTCGTCGTCTGCTCCACCGCTCGCCGCACGCGGGAAACCTGGCAGCGCGTGAGCGACGAGCTGCCCGCGCCGCCGCCCGTCGAATACGACGACGACCTCTACGGCGCCGACGTCCCCGAGCTGCTGAACGCCGCTCGCCGGACGCCGTCCGACGTCACCACGCTGGCGCTCGTCGGGCACGAGCCCGGGGTCAGCGACGTGACCCTGCACCTCGCCGGCTTCGGGGACGACACCCGGCAGGTTCAGACCAAGTTCCCGACCGGCGCCGCGGCCCTGCTCGCCACGGCGGATCCGTGGGACGACCTCCGCACGGCGCGGCTCGTGGCCTTCTTCCGGCCCCGCGACTTCTGATTGTGCGGCCATTGCGCCGTTAACGTTCACATGCGTACTCTCCATTCACTCACAGGTCTGATGTTCATATTTGTGAATGGAGCGGACATGGTTCTCCGCCACACCGTCGTGGCTGCGCTCACCGCAGTCGGCCTCGTTGCCACTTTTGCGGCGCCGGCCGAAGCCGCGTCGAGACCCACCGGCTGCACCGTCCCGGTCATCGGGGCAGTGTGCGCGCCACCCACGGCCGTCCTCGACGGAAAACAGTTGCTGCGCACGAAGTTCGCCGCCCTGGCCGGCGAAAAGACGTCCCGGACGGCGTTGAACAACCTCCTCGCCGCCGCGAGAACCGACCTGACGGCGGGGCCGTGGAGCGTCACGGCGAAGAAACAGGTCCCGCCCAGCGGGGACAAGCACGACTACCTCAGCCTGGCGCCCTACTGGTGGCCGACCACGCCACCGACCGCGGAGAACCCGTGGGGCTGCCCGTTCGTCCAGCGCGACGGCCAGCGCAACCCGATCGTCGACGAGATCACCGACCACGCCTACCGCGGCCGCGCGTTCGCCGCGATCTACCGGCTCGCGCTCGCCTGGTACTACACCGGCGACGCGCGGTACGCCGAGCGTGCGGCGCTCGACCTGCGCACGTGGTTCCTCGACGCGGCCACGAAGATGAACCCGAACATGAACTTCGCGCAGGGCATCCCGTGCAAGGTGGACGGCCGTGGCATCGGCATCATCGAGTTCGCCTACACGCTGAGCCAGGTCGTCGACGCCACCGCGATCCTGGCCACCGGCGCACCCGGCTGGACGAAGACCGACCAGGCCGGCATGGCCGGCTGGTACACGCAGTTCCTGGACTGGTTGCGCACCAGCAAGAACGGCACCGACGAAGCCAAGGCCCAGAACAACCACGGCAGCTTCTACGACATGCTCACCGCCGCGCTCGCGCTCGGCACCGGGCAGCGCGACCTGGCGGCGGCCATCGTGCGCGACGCCGGGCCCCAGCGGATCGCGCCGCAGATCCAGGCCGGCGGCCTGCAGCCGCAGGAGACGAGCCGGACGCGCAGCTGGCACTACTCGACGTTCAACCTGGTCGCGCTGACCCGGCTCGCGCAGATCGGCAAGCACGTCGGCGTCGACCTGTGGCACTACACGGCACCGAGCGGCGCGACGCTGTTCGCCGCGGTCGACTTCCTGATCCCGGCCGCCACGCAGGGGCCGTCGGTGTGGCCGTACCCCGAGCTGGACTTCCGGCCCTACGCGGCGCTGGACGTCCTGCACGCGGCGGCCGACGCGGGTGACCGCGCCGCGTGGGCAGCCTTGCCGCGGGTGCCGGTGCAGCCGGGCGGCGACCTCTACCCGGTGCGGCCCGCCGCCGAACAGCTCGACGACATTTCGACGTCCTGATCGAGAAAAGGACCCGGCCTTGCGGGGCCGGGTCCTTTTCTCGGCTGTATCAGACGCCCGCCACCTGCGAAATCCAGCTGCGATAACGCGTGATGTTGGTGTACGCCGTGTTGTTCACCCGGTCGCTGGTCGACGCGACGCCGACCTGGCGGCCGGAGGCGAACATCGGGCCACCGGAGTCGCCGCCGGCGGTGATGCCGTTGACGCGGTTCGCGCACACCGCGACGCCTCCGGTGTAGTCGCTGCAGCCGATCGAGTTCACCCGCACGGTCGCGACCTTCAGGTACCGCGACTGGCAGTTGATCTCGGAGCCGCACTGGCTGGTCGCGCCCCAGCCGTAGACCGAGACGTTCTGGCCGACCGAGACGTCACCGACGCTGCCGAGCGGCGAGTAGGTGGCGTTCACCGAGGTGGTGAGCCGGACGATCGCCAGGTCGGCGGAGCCCGGGTAGCGCGTGATGGTGGAGCCGGTGGCCATCGTCCCGCCGCTGGTCTGGTCCAGGCTGCCGATGCGGAATGTGTAGGTGCCGGAGCTGCTGACGCAGTGCTTGGCGGTGAGGATGTACTGCGGGGCGATGATCGTCGCGGTGCAGTTCTGCCGGCCGTTGACGAACAGCCGGGCCGCCCAGGGGCCGCTGGTGGCGTTGCTGCCGCCGATGATCGACGGCTGGGCCTGCGGGGTGCTGTCGGCGGCCGCCGGACCGCCGAGGCCGACGACGGCCAGAGCGGTGCTCGCGGCCAGCAGGACGAACTTGCCGAATTTCACGCTGACTCCTTTTCGCGCGGGGGAGAACCGTGCGGGGGAAAGCCGGTGGGGACCGAACCCGGAGATTGTCCGAGTTGCCGGCGAATGTCCGGAACCGACGAAAGTCGCCGGTCGAATCCGTATTTATTGCCGGGAGTGGGGTACGTGCAGTTCCCGTACTGTTCCGGCTCAACCTCCGGGTTGACGGAGATCGACCCGCGGCTTGAGGACTCCGGCGTCGCGCCGCCCTAGCGTTTCCGGGGCGGGAAACCGGAGGGGGAGTCATGACGCTGACAGCCGAGGTGCGGACGGGGCGTGGCGAGCGGATCGCGGTGGGGGCGGTCCTGGTCGTCGCGGCGGTGGCGTGGTCGTGGGCACTGGGTGACCGGACGCTGCAGCCGTACTACGCGGCGGCCGTGCATTCGATGTCCCAGAGCGTCTCGGCGTTCTTCTTCGCGGGCTTCGACCCGGCCGGCGTCGTCACGGTCGACAAACCGCCGCTCGCGTTCTGGACCCAGACGCTCGGCGTGGCCGTGTTCGGCTTCCACCCGTGGGCGATCGCGCTGGTCCAGGCGGTCGAAGGCGTCGCCGCGGTGTTCGTCCTGCACCGGGTGGTGCGCCGCTGGGCCGGGCCGTCGACGGCGTTGCTCGCCGCGGGGTTGTTCGCGCTGACACCGGTCACCGCGGCGGTCAACCGCGACAACCTGCCGGACACCCTGCTGGTGCTCCTGCTGCTGCTCGCCGCGTACTGCGTCACCCGGGCGGTGGCGGCCCCGCGGTGGCTGCTCTGGGCCGGGGTGTTCGTCGGCCTGGGCTTCCTGACGAAGATGCTCGCCGCGTGGATCGTCTTGCCCGGCCTGGCGCTGGCGTATTTCGTGGCGGCGCCCGGCTCGCGTGGGGGTCGCCTGGCCCGGCTCGCGGCGGCCGGAGCGGTGACGCTGGTGGTGTCGCTGTCCTGGCCGGTCGTGGTGAGCCTGTGGCCGGGGGTGCGCCCGTTCGTCGGCAGCACCACGGACGGTTCGGTCTGGCAGCTGGCTTTCGGCTACAACGGCCTGACGCGCCTGGTCGGCGGCGGCTTCGGAGCCACGGTCGGCACGGCCCTCGGCGGCGGCCCGGGACCGCTGCGGCTGTTCGACAGCGAGGTCGGTGGGCAGATCGCGTGGCTGCTGCCGCTCGCGCTGGGCTCGTTGGCCGTCGCCGCATGCCGGGCCCGCGGCGCTGTCCCCTCCGCGAAAGTGGGCTGGGCACTGTGGGGCGGCTGGCTGGTCGTGGGCGTCGCGGTCTTCTCGTTCACCGGCGGAATCTTCCACCCGTACTACACGGCCGAGCTGGCGCCGGCCATCGCGGCACTGGCGGCAGCGGGGCTGGTCACGGCGTGGCGGTGGCACCGCTCGGCGGCCGCCGGCCGGTTCGCGCTGCCGGCCGCGGTGGCGGGGACGGCAGCACTCGCGTACGTGCTCCTCTCCCGGACACCGGATTGGCTCCCGTGGCTGCGCTTCACGGTCCTCGCGCTGGGGTTGCTCGCCGTCGTCGCGGCGCTCATGCGGGCTTCGCGCGTCGCCGTCGTGACGGGGCTGGCCGCCATCGTGGCCGGGCCCGCGGCCTTCGTCGTCGAGACGGCGTCGCGGCCGGTCAGCGTGCTGGAGTCGGCCGACCCGGGTGCCGGACCGTCCTCGGCGGCCGCGTTGAGCACGGTCGTCGCGGTGAACACGGGAGCGGCGGCCGAGGCCGGGTACATCCGGTTCATGGACAGCGCGTACCGGCTCGGCACCGGCCAGCGCGAGGTGCTCGCGTACGCGGTGGCACAGGCGCCGTCGACGGCGATCACGCTGGCCGTCGAGGGCGGGACGTATGGCGCGGACCCGTTCCTGCTGAACACCGAGGCCCGCGTGGCACCGCTCGGCGGTTACCTCGGCTTCGACCCGGCACCGTCCGCGGCCGAGCTCCAGACGTGGGTGTCGGCCGGAAAGCTGCGGTTCGTGCTCCTGCCACGGGTGTTCGTGGAGATGGGCCACGCCGGCGCGGCGTCCGGCGCGGCTTCCGGCGCCCCGGGCGACGCCGTCGAGCTCACCCGCCGGATCGGCTGGGAGGCGAAGCACTGCCGTCCGGTGCCG
Organism: Amycolatopsis tolypomycina; assembly: GCF_900105945.1. NCBI lineage: Bacteria > Bacillati > Actinomycetota > Actinomycetes > Pseudonocardiales > Pseudonocardiaceae > Amycolatopsis > Amycolatopsis tolypomycina. The sequence goes on from NZ_FNSO01000003.1 coordinate 964,729, forward strand.
CCCACCCGGATCGGCCCGGACGCCGCGACGGCCGGGCTGCTGTTCGACTGCGCGGGCCTCGCCTAGGCGGCGACGTCCGCCTTGGCCGGCGCCGACTTCCGCAGCCAGTAAAGGCCGATGACCGGCAGCACCAGCGGGATGAACAGGTAGCCCTCGCCGTAGACCGACCAGACGGTCGGGTGCCGGAAGGCGGCTTCGTCGACGAGGCTCAGCGTGCCGATCGTCAGCACGCCCAGCAGTTCGATCGAGCAGGCCACGAGGGCCACGCGCCACCAGCCGTCACCACGCCGGGCGAGCGCGACCGTGGCGACGATGTAGACGGCCGCGGCGAACGCCGAGAGCAGGTAGGCGAGCGGGGCTTCGTGGAACTTCGTGCCGATCTGGACACCGGCCCGCGACGTCGCGGCCAGCGCGAAGATCGCGTACACGGCGACGAGCACCCGGCCGGGGCCGCTGGCCGTCCTACGCTGTTGCTCCACTCCACACCTCGTTCAGTCGCAGCACCATCACCGGGATGGCCAGGCAGGCGATGCCGAGCACCGCGGTACTCGACCGGCTCCGTTCGGCCAGCGCCCAGGCGGCGCCGACGGGCAGCACGACCAGCGAGCCGATCAGGTAGGCCAGGTAGGTGGCCAGGCTGCCGGGCCGGTCACCGCCGGCGAGCAGCACGATCCCGATCACCAGCTGCGCGACCAGCAGCAGTTCGAGGACCGCGAGCGCGATCAGCAGCGGGTTGTCCGGAAGCCGGTTCCGAGCCGACTGGACGAAGCTCCAGAGCGCGACGACCGTGGCAGCCACGGCGACCGTCACGGCGAATCCGAAGATCACCCGTTCCTCCTTCCGGTCCGCCGCCGTCAACTTACTCCGTGGTACCGCCGGGTCCGTTGGCCGAGGTGCCGCGAGCGTGGTGCGGACCACCCGCGTGCCTCGGCAGCTCACGAGAATAATGTTCATCGTGAAAATTGATCACCGCTTGGTGGTTGATGGCATCCCGCCAATTTCATGGAGGCTCCTGCTGATCCTTGGACGGACCTGCAGAAATGCCAGAAAAGACTTCATGTTACGCCACTATGGTGTGGTGCTCGACTTCGGGAAAATCACCCTGGGTTCGACTACTGACAGGTAAGTGTCCTTTTGCCTACCTCGGATAGCCCAGTTGAACCGCCGGGTTGGCGGATTGGCCCGAGACCGTTCGGCGTGGGGGAATATTCCTCGTCCCGGGACCCGTGTGTCCGGGGGGCTCGCACGGAGGGGTATCTCGGATGGACCTGCGCTACGAAGCTTTTTGCTTCGCCGACCCGTTGTTCTATGACGAGCAGCAGGAAAACGACGCGCCGGCCGACGACTTCGCCACACCGCTCACCCAGGCGGCCGCCGGCTGGGCTGCCACCGACCGAGGCGTCTGGCGCTCGATGCATCCGGACAAGAGTGTTCTGCCTGCGCAGGGCTGGCAGATCCACGTTTCCGCTGGTCTGGACAACGCGACCCGGGTGCTGGCGCAGGTGTACGAGTGCTGCATCGCGCACGGGATCGCCTACAAGCACCTCCGCTCGAAGGTGACGCTGCTGGCACGAAATTCGAAATACGCGACCGACGTCGGAGGCGTCGAGCTGGCGACCATTTATCCGGTCGACAACAACGAGCTGGATCGGGTACTGACAGACCTCTCGTCGAGGCTCGCCGACGAGCACGGCCCGGCGATTTCCAGCGGCTTGCGCTACGGCGACGGTCCCCTCTACGTGCGTTACGGCGCATTCGCGCAGCAGTGGGTCGAACACGAGGGCACCCGAGTCCCGGCGATCCGCAAGCCGGACGGCCGGCTGGTGCCCGACAACCGCAAGCCGACGTTCTCGTTGCCCGACTGGGTGAAGCTCCCGGCCTGTTTGCAAAGCAGCATCGTCTCGCGCAAAGGCGATCCTCAGACCCGGTTCCCGTACCGAGTGGGAAGCCCCCTGCACATCTCGAACGGCGGCGGCAGCTACCTCGCCAACCCCAAAGCGGGCGGCGACCAGGTCGTCCTGAAGGAGGCTCGCCCGCACGCCGGTCTCGACGAGGCGCACGTCGACGCCATCGAGCGGCTCCACCGCGAGCAGGAGCTCCTCGACCGGCTCGCCGGCGTCCCAGGCGTGCCACGAGTCGTCGAGCGGTTCACCGTCTCGGAGCGCCACTACCTAGCCGTCGAGCACCTGCCGGGAACCTCACTGGCCGACTGGCTGCCCCGGCACCACCCGCTGACCAGGCGAAGCCCGACGGCCGCCGCCCTCGCCACCTACACCCGCCGCGCCCTGGACATCGTCGCGGCAGTGGAGAAGACGATCGAGGCGGTCCATGCTCGCGGCATCGTCCTGGGCGAGCTACATCCGCTGAACGTTGTGATCGACGAGGACGACCACGACCGAATCTCTCTGTCCAGTTTCGGGACGGCGTTCGACGCCGAGACCGGCGACCGCCCGGCACCGGGTGCGCCCGGCTTCCGCGTTCCGGCCGACCGCGTCGGCGTCGAGATCGACGAGTGCGCCATCGCAGCGCTGCGGCTCTGGTTGTTCTTGCCGCTTTGGCCGCTGACGGAGATTGCTCCGGCGAAGCTGCGCCGTATCGCCGACTTCGTCGAACGCCGGTTCGCGCTGCCTGCGGGGTACGCCGACAACGCAGTCACGGTGCTGGCCCCGCGTGAAAGCTCCGCGGAGCCGGCACCGCTCCATACCGAGCTCGACCACGAGAAACCGGACTGGTCGCTGGTCCGCAAGCAGATCGCCGAAGCAATCCTGGCCAGCGCGACTCCCGCACGCCAAGACAGGCTGTTCCCCGGTGACATCGAACAGGCCGGCGTCGGCGGCGCCTGTTTCGGCGTCGGTGCCGCGGGCGTGCTGCACGCCCTCGACGTCACCGGTGCCGGTCGCTTCCCCGAGCACGAACGCTGGCTGATCGACGCGGTCCGTCGCGACCCACCGACCCGGCCCGGCTTCTACGACGGCAGCGCGGGCATCGCCTACGTGCTGGAGAACTTCGGGCACCACGACGAGGCGGGCAAGCTGCTCACGTCGTCCGCGCGGCTCGTCGAGCAGACGACCGACCACTCCCTGGAGAGTGGTCTGGCCGGTATCGGGTTGACGCTGCTGCACTTCGCGACCGCCCGCCAGGACAACGAGTTCGGCCGCCAAGCCCTGACCACGGCCGTGCGGCTGGCCGAAGGGCTGGAGACTGCGGCGCCGCCGGGGAACTCCGCTCGAGCCGGCCTGCTGTCCGGCTGGTCCGGACCCGCGCTGCTGTTCATCCGGCTCTTCGAGCGCACCGGCGAGCCGGCTTGGCTGTCCTTCGCCGACCAGGCACTGTGCCGCGACCTCGAAGAATGCATCGAATTCGACGACGGCTCGTTGCACGTCCGCGACGGCGTGGCACGCACGTTGCCCTACGCCGGTGTCGGTAGTGCCGGGATTCTCCTGGCCGCCGAGCAGCTGGCTCGGCACTGTCCGGCTGCGGAGGCCGCTGTGAGTCTTCCCGCCCTGCGCGAAGCGTGCCGGGGCGAGTTCGTCGATCATCCAGGGTTGCTGAACGGCCGGTGCGGGCTGGCGGTGGCGCTGTCCGCGAATCGGGACGCGGAGCAGCCGATCCGCGCGACGGTCGATCAGCACCTGGCGTGGCTGGCCATGTACGCGGTGCCGTTCAAGGGTGGCCTCGCCTTCCCTGGCCACCGTCTCCTGCGTCTCTCGATGGACGTCAAGACCGGCGGGGCGGGGGTCCTCCTCTCGCTCGCTGCTCTCCTCGATGGGACAGAGGTACTGCCTTTCCTGGGCGGCACGCCCTCTTCTTCGGCTTCCGGCCGCTGACCGGTATCGCCTCGACTGCCGTGCAGGCAGCCGACCGCCCCGCATCAGGGGGCGGCTGCCTGCGGTAGAGACGCGGCCCCGCCGCCGGACGCCTGCCGGCGCCGGGTCCGCTATCTCTACCAAGCCCTGACGGTGGTGGTGCGGTCGTCGCCGGGGCGCCTTCCGGCGACGAATCCGCGACCTTCGCCAGGCCACATGGGTGTGGTGGCGCGTCCGCCCGCGGGGCGCCCGCCGGGAGCGGACGCGCGACCACTGGGTCCACTTCCGTGTGTGGGTTTCGTGGCCGCCGGGGCGCCTTCCGGCGACGGGGCGAAACCACTCTCGAGCCGTCCGCCCACCACACTTCCGCCGCAACCGGATCGACGCCTAGGTCGCCATCCGTGTTACCAACGCTCCGGTGAGGGAACTGCCCATCCACTGTGGACCGATCTCATGGGCTTTCCAGCTTATCGCCGTCGAGGGGGTGGGGAACCCCTCGACGGAAATCTGTGGACAACTCGGCGATTTTGCGCGGCCTGTGGACAACTCGGGCCGATCGGCCGTTCTTGTCGGTGAGGTGATGCATCATCGGAAGTACTGGAACGCAGCCGGCCCGGCGTCGCCGGAGAGGAGGTGAATACGACGTCAGGCGGGTTGCAGTGCTTCCAAGGCCTCGCGCAGCTTGCCGGAGACCGGTGTCGGCCGGCGGGACTCGCGGTCGACGAAGACGTGCACGAAGTGCCCTTCGGCGACCAGGGACTCGTCGGCGGCGTACATCCCGATCTCGTAGCGGACGCTGGACTTCCCGAGGTGCGCCACCCGCAAACCGACCTTCATCGACCCAGGAAAGGACACCGATGAGTGATACGCACAGTGCGACTCGACGCACAGCCCGATCACCGCCCCGGTCTCGATGTCGAGGCTGCCCTGCTCGATGAGCCACGTGTTGATCACCGTGTCCATCAATGAGTAGTGGACGACGTTGTTGACGTGTCCGTAGACGTCGTTGTCCTTCCAGCGCAACGGCACCGTCTGCCAGTGCGGATACCCGTTCACCACAGCGACACCGATCCGCGGAGGATCTCGGACAGGTCGTCCGCGGATGCCTCGCGTGGTGCGGTGGCCAGCAGCCGCTGCTGCTTGAGGGTTCCCTCCACGAGGGAGTCCACATCGGACTCCGTGTAACCGACGGCGCCGATGCCGTCCGGGATGCCGATTTGCCGCACCAGGTCGATCAGCACCGCGGGCAGGTGGTCGGCGAAGTCGCCGGGCCACTCGAAGTCGGGTGCCAGGAGGCGGGCGACGCGCAGGTGGCGGTCCGGTGCCGCGTCGAAGGTGAAGCGGAACGCGGCGGGCGCTGTCAGGGAGACGGCCATGCCGTGCGGCACCATGGGTTCTTCGCCCGGGTAGCCGTCCGGGTGGAAATCCCTCACCTGGCCGGCGATCGGATAGGCGTTCGCGTGCGGGATGTGCACGCCGGCGTTGCCGAACCCGAGCCCGGCGAACGTCGCGGCTAGGGCCATGGCCTCGCGGGCCTTGACGTCGGAACCGTCGCGCACGGCGGCCGGGAGGGCCCACGACAGCAACCGGAGTGACTGCTCGGCGAACATGTCGGCCAGCGGGTTCGCGCCGCAGTACGGCACGCGCAGTTCCGGGCGCTTGCGCTCGAACTCGGTGTACGGCTTGGCGGTGTAGCTCTCGGCCGCGTGGCAAAGGATGTCCATGCCGCTGGCGGCCGTCACCGCGGGTGGCTGGCTGACGGTGAGCCGGGGGTCGACAACCGCCAGGGTCGGGCGCAGCCGGAGGTGGCTGATTCCGCTCTTGACGCGCAGGGACAGCACGTCCAGGACGCAGACCGTGGTGCTCTCCGAGCCCGTGCCGGTGGTGGTGGGCACCGCGACCAGCGGCTTCAACGGCCTGGCTGGGGCGCGGCCGCCGCCGACGGGGGCGTTGACGTAGTCCATCAGGTCGCCGTCGTTGCTCGTCAAGAGGTTCGCGGCCTTGGCTGTGTCGATCGCTGAGCCGCCGCCGACGGCGACGAAGGCGTCGTACGGGCCGGTTCCGCGGGCGAAGTCAACCGCCTTCTGCATGCTGACATCGGTGGGCTCGACGTGTACGCCGTCGAAGATCTCGGCCTGGATGCCGTAGCCCGCTATGCCGTCGGCTATGCGCTGGGGCCAGCCCGTCGCGGCGACCTGGGGGTCCGTCACCACGAGCACGCGGTGGGCGCCGTACTGGGTGAGGTCGTAGCCGATCTCGTCGCTGGCTCCGGTGCCGTACTTCAACGCCGGTGCGCCATAAGTAAAAACAGTTTCATGTTCGGTGGCGGTCAAGCGGTGGTCCTCGCTCCCTTGATCGGCTGACAGTCGGTCAAAGCGGACATTCGGCCTATCCTTGTCCGGTTTCGGTGAAGATCACTTGACTGCACTGAACGGTGCCCGCCTAAGCTCTCCTCATTAGATACCAACTGGGAGCGACCGTCGCCCAGACGGCCGTGCGGATCCTGACCGAGGCGCGTGTCCGCCGTGTGTACGCGGTGGTCGGTGAGTCCTTCCTGGAGCTGCTCGACGCCCTGCAGCGGGAGCGGGAGATCACGCTGGTCTCGGCGCGCCACGATGCGGGCGCGGCGTTCATGGCGGAGGCCGAAGGGAAGCTCACCGAACGTCCCGCCGTGCTGCTCGCCAGCCGGGGGCCGAGCGCGGCGAGCCTCGCCATCGGCGTCCAAACGGCGTACCAGGACGAGACACCGATGGTCGTGCTGCTGGAGACGCCGGCGATCGAACCCGTGCCGTCTTCGTCCGGGGAGCTGCCGACTTCCGACCTGACAGCCATGTTCGAGTCGATCGCCAAGTCGACATTGCGGGTGACCGACCCGGACGGGCTGCCGGGGCTGCTCGCGCACGCGCTGACGACGTCGCAGGAAGGGCGGCCCGGACCGGTCGTGCTCGGCGTGCCCTGTGACATCTGGGGGATGCCCTACGACGCGGCGAAGCCGATGGCGCGGGTGCGGCCGCCGGCGTCCGGGACGCTGGGCCGTTCGGCGGACGCCGTGGCGCAGCTGGTGGACGAGGCCAAGTACCCCGTCGTCATCGTCGGGGGGCGGGCGCGGTCGGCTCGGGACGAGCTGATCGCCGTTGCCGACGAGCTCGCGCTGCCCGTCTACAACGCCTTCCGGCGGCAGGACGCCTTCCCGGAAAACCATGCCCGCTACGCCGGTCACCTCGGGCTCGGCATCCCGGCCCGGCAGCTGGACGCGCTCGAGCGCGCCGACCTGGTGCTCGCGCTCGGCACCCAGCTCGACGAGGTGACGACGCAGGCCTACCGGTACCCGACCGCGCAGCAGACGCTGGTCATGGTCGGCACCGGCATCGATGTCAGCCCGAAACGGCGGGGGCTGACCTTCCGCGTCGACTCCGAGGTCGAGCCGTTCCTGCGGGAGCTGCGGGAGGTGGCGTCGCCGCGGACGAGGCGGGCTTCGGCGGCGAACGCGGCCGTCCACACCTTCATGACCCCGCCCGACACCAGCGGGAACACGCGGGTGCACCCCGTCGACGTCGTCCGCGCGCTGCGGAAGCTGGCGCCCGAGGACACCATCGTGACCAGCGACGCGGGGAACTTCGCGCAGTTCATGCACCGCTACTGGTGCTTCACGGCACCGCGCAGCCAGCTCGGTCCGAGCAACGCCGCGATGGGGTACGCCGTGCCGGCGGCCGTTGCCGCGAAACTCGCCGAGCCGCGGCGGACCGTCGTGGCCATGGTCGGGGACGCCGGGACGCTGATGACCGGGCAGGAGATCGAAACGGCCGTCCGGTACCGGGCGCCGGTGATGGTGGTCGTCTTCCAGAACGGCGTGCACGGCGCCCTCGCGATGCACCAGGCCCGCACGTACGGCCGGCTCACCGGGGTCTCCATCCCGCTGACCGACTTCGCGTCCTGGGCGCGTGGACTGGGCGCGGCCGGGTACACCGTGGACGATCGAGAAGAACTCGAGCCCATCATCGCCAGCGCGCTCGTGCGGCAGCGGCCGTGCGTCATCGACGTGCGGACGGACCCCGACGTCGTTACTCCGGACGTGCGGATCTCGGCCCTGCTCGCGCAGGCACGTCCGCAACCTCCCGTCCAGTAACGGTTTTGCTCTGTTTCGTTCCGGAAAAGCTGGGAATGTCGTGTGGTAGCAGGGCGTTGGCTCGGGTAGCCTGACGGTGTTCCGGTGGTGGTTCGCCGCTGAACCTTCCCGGCCGGGTCCCGGCGGGAGACAACCGGTTTCTGTCGGTGCCGCATGGCACCATCACGGTCATGACCCGCGCCGAAGCGGGCAGGGAACGAGGGGAGTTTCGACGTGACCGATCACCAGCACGCATCCGAACCGCGGAAGTCCTCCGGCGTCGTGCCGGTGCTGTTCAGCGCCAGCTCAGAGGCCCACGACGACGCCGTGGTCGCCGCCGATCGGGACGCCACCTGGCGCTCGCCGTTCGCCACCGAGGGGCTGCGCCCGGCGAGTGGCGAATAGCTCACCTCGCCCGGGTGAAGATGGCTTGTCCGCCCTGGTCAAGTTGTGCTTTACTGCCTAAGGTCTCGATTTTTGTGTTCGTGATGCTTCACGCTCGCAGAACTCAGCGGGCGTAGTGTCTCCTCACCGAGGAAGCAAACCGTCCGGGTGCTGACCCGGGTCGCCGAAGTGGCTTCCTGTTTTGGTGTTACACATGGAGATTTTTGATGACTCAGGGCACTGTGAAGTGGTTCAACTCCGAGAAGGGGTTCGGCTTCATCACCCCCGACAACGGTGGCGGCGACGTCTTCGTTCACTACAGCGAGATCCAGGGTAACGGCTTCCGTACCCTCGAGGAGAACGCTCGCGTCGAGTTCGAGATCGGCCAGGGCCAGAAGGGCCCGCAGGCCACGTCGGTCACCGTGATCTGACTTTGATCTTGGGAAAGGGCCGTCACCCGTTCGGGGTGGCGGCCCTTTTCGTAGGCTGCGCACCATGATCGAGCACGTTTACACCGTTTCCGGGATGAGCTGCGGGCACTGCGCCCAGTCGGTGACCGAGGAAATCACCGCACTGCCCGGAGTGGCCGAAGTGGACGTCGACGTCCCGGCCGGCCGGGTCACCGTGCGCGCCGAGGCCGCTCTCGTCGAAGACGACGTCCGGGCCGCGGTCGCGGGAGCCGGTTTCACTTTCGAAGGCGCCGTCGACCTGGTTCCGTAGCGCCGGGAACTCGCCCCGGTTGGTTCTTCACCGCCCGCGACTCCAGGTTGGACTGTCCACTGGAGATCACCAGGTGAGACGCGCGGATGTGATCTGCGTCGCTTCCCGAGGGCTACGACAGACACTGCAACGCCCTGCAACCCTTCCGCTCCGCCCGATCGCGGAGTCTCCTGTTCTCCGGTGAAAGAATGGGAGGTCAGGTGGGTGAAACGGTGGCGGGGATCGTCGCGAACCCCGCTTCGGGGCGGGACATCCGCCGGCTGGTCGCGCAGGCGTCGGTGTTCCCCACCGCGGAAAAGGCGAACATGGTTCAGCGGCTGCTGGCGGCGTTCGCCGTCACCGGGCTCGATCGCGCCCTCGTCTCGACCGACCTCGGCGGCATCTCCGCCGCTGTCCTGCGCGCCCTCGGCCGCGGTGGCAGCTGGCCGAAGGTCGACTTCTGCGAGGACGACCCGATCACCGGCACCGCGGCCGACACCACGAACGCCGTGCGCCGGATGGTCGAGGCCGGCGCCGGGGTCATCGTCGTCCTCGGTGGGGACGGGACCGCCCGCGTGGCCGCCGCGGCCTGCGAAGACGTCCCGCTCCTCGCCCTCTCCACCGGGACCAACAACGCCTTCCCGCAGATGCGGGAGGCGACCGTCGCCGGGCTGGCCGCCGGGTTGATCGCCACCGGGCAGGTCGACCCCGACCTCGTCACCCACCGCGTCAGCGTGCTGGAAGTCGTCACCAAGGCGCGGCGGGAGATCGCCCTCGTCGACGTCTGCGTGTCGCTGAGCAGGCACATCGGGGCGCGGGCGCTGTGGGACCCGTCGTCGCTCACCGAGCTGTACTGCACCTTCGCCGAGCCGGACGGCATCGGCCTCTCGAGCGTTCCAGGCCAACTCTGTCCGAGCCCCCGGTCGAGCCCCGACGGCGTTGCGCTGCAGCTCGGGCGGGCCGAGGAGACGCCGTACGTCGTGCACGCGCCGATCGCGCCCGGGCTCGTGCGGCCGGTCGGGGTGCGCGGCTGGGGAATCCTGCAGCCGGGCGTGCGCGTCGAGCTCGCGGCCGCGGGCGGGGTCATCGCGCTCGACGGCGAACGCGAACTCGAGCTGAAGACCGGAGAGAGCGCTTTCGTCGAGCTCAAGCCGGACGGGCCGTGGGTCGTCGACGTCCGGGCGGCGATGGCGGAAGCCGCCCGGAAAGGGCTGCTGCGCGCGGATACCGATCCGGGGAAGGAGCGCCGAAGATGACAGACGCCCTGCGGGGTGCGTACCGCGTGATGCGGACCATCCGGGCCGTCGCGGACCGGGTCGGCACCGGGGACCCCGGCGAGGAGGCCTTGGCCGTCGGTGTCTGCCTCCACCTCGACGAGCGGGACGCCATCGCCGGCACCCACCGGCAGCACAGCCGGCGCATCGCCAAGGGCGTCGACGTCCGGGCCGTGGTGGCCGAGGTGCGCAAACACCGCCGGCCGGTCGCGGCGGACGCGCTCGGCGGCGTCCCGCTGCTGATCTGTGGCGCCGCGATCGCCGCCCAGCAGCGCGACACGGGCGGCGTCGGCGTGGCCTTCCTCGGCGACTGCCCCACGACGACGCTGGAGGCGCTGAACCTCGCGTCGGCCTGGCACCTCCCCGCCATCTTCGTCACCGAGGACCCCGGTTACGCCGATCGGGTGGCCGGGCTCGGCGTGCCGGGGGTCGTCGTCGACGGATCCGACTTTTTCGCCGTCCACGAAGCGGCGGGGGAGGCGGTCGGTCGCGCCCGCGACGGCGGTGGTCCGACCCTGATCGAAGCCGGCTTTCCGCGGCACGTCGAGGACTGCCTCCAGCGGTTCCGCACCCGCGTCACCGACAGCGGTGAGCTGCGCGAACAGGTCCTCGACGCCATCGACGCCGAAGTCGCCCGGCTCGTCGAAGACTCGGTCGCCGCGCCCGAGCCGGCTCCGCCAGACCTGGAGACCGGCGTCTACGTCACCTACTGACCGGCGTCCGAGCGCGACGCGCGCCACCTACCGATCATCCGGCCGAAACGGCAGACTCCGAGGAGGTACAGCACAAGGAGCGGCGGTTGGGGCAGCGAGACCTCGAGGCGGCGTTGCCGGCCGGGGCGGATCCACGGCGGCACGCCCGTGTCCTCGCGCAGGTGCACGAAGCGGCCCTGAGCGGCCGGAAGCTGCCGAGCCGGCCGCGGCCGGTCATCGACGCCTCCTGGCAGCGGATGCGCCGGCTGGGCCTGGACCCGGACGGCAGGGCCGCCGCGCCCGTCCTGACCTTCGAACAGCTGGAAGCGCGCCGTCGCGCGAGCGGCCTGGCCAAGGCGCTGCCGGTCCTGCGCGGCGGGCTCATCAGCCTCGCCGAGCAGGCCGCGCACATCATGGTGATCGCCGACGCGGGCGGCGCCGTCCTGTGGCGGGACGGCAGCGCCGCGGTCCGCCGCCGGGCCGACGGGCTCGGCTTCGTCGAAGGCGTCGACTGGCAGGAGGAAGCCGTCGGCACGAACGCGATCGGCACCGCGCTGGTCGCGCGCAGCCCGCTGCAGGTGTACTCGGCCGAACATTACGTCCGGGCCCAGCACTCCTGGACGTGCGCGGCCGCACCGCTGCACGACCCGCGCGACGGCAGGCTGCTCGGCGTCGTCGACCTCTCCGGGCCTGCCTCGACCGTCCACGCGACGACGTTGGCGCTGGTCGACGCCGTCACGCGGCTGGCGGAAGCCCAGCTGCGCACCAGCCACCTCACCGAGCTCGAACGGCTTCGCGGCTTCGCCGTCCCGCTCCTCGCCAAGGTCGGCGGACGGGCGGTCGTGGCCGACGAACACGGCTGGGTCGCCGCGGCCGCTGGTCTCGCGCCGGTCGACCGGGTCGCGCTGCCCACCGGCCTCGGGCCCGGCCGGGTCTGGCTGCCCGCGTACGGCGGCTGCTCGGTCGAGCCGGTGCCCGGCGGCTGGCTGATCCGGCTGACCGACAACGAGGCCGCGCCGCCCACCCGCGTCGTGCTCGACGTCCGGTCGCCGCGCGAGCCCGAGCTCACCGTGGCCGGCGCCGCCGGGACCTGGACGCACCGGCTCAGCCCGCGTCACGCCGAAGTGCTGTACGTGCTGGCCAGCCACCGCGACGGCCGCTCGGCGTCCGAGCTTTCGGCCGACCTGTTCGGCGACGCCGGCCGCACGGTGACCGTCCGCGCCGAGATGTCCCGGCTGCGGCGGCACTTCGGCGGCATCCTCGGCGCGAAGCCGTACCGCTTCGCCGACGACGTCGAGGTGGTGGTCCGGCGGCCGCCGGACCCCGAGGCCGTGCTCCCGCACTCGCTCGCCCCGGCCATCCGCGGCTGAACCGCCCGAGCACGGGATCATGGACGCGTGCCGAAACGCCTGCCCGACACCATCGCGCCGAGCTGGCTCGTGGTGCAGCTGCTCGGCACGCTCTTCTTCGCCGCGACGCTGCTCACCGCCCGCGAAGCGAACCCGTGGGTCTGGACCGCGTACGGCGTCGCCACCGCCTGCTGGCTCGGCTTCGTCCTGCAGACACAGCGCCGGCCGAAGACGGCGGCCGCGCTGCTCGCCGCCGCGAGCGCACTGCCGGCGGTGATCGTCGGCTGGGCCGGGGACTCGTCGGCGATCCTGCTGTCCGTCATCGCCCTCGGCCGGCTCGCGACGCTCACGACGGTCAGCGTCGGGGCGATCGTTGCCACCAGCCTCCTGGACGGCGCACTGGCGGTGACCTCGCACGCGCTCGCCGACCGGTCCCTCGGCGAGTCGCTCGCCGACGCCGGCGTGATGCTGCTGCTGGTGCTGCTCGGGCTCAACCGCCGCCAGTACGAAGTGCAGGCGACGCAGTCCAAGGCCCTGTTGGCGCAGACGCGGTTCGCGCAGGCCGAACACGCCCGTGCCGCCGCGCTCGACGAACGCACCCGGATCGCCCGCGAGCTCCACGACGTCCTGGCGCATTCGCTGGGCGCGCTGCGTGTCCAGCTCGAACTCGCCGAGGCGCTGCTGGCCGAACGGTCCGATGTGGACGGTGCGCTGCGCTCGGTCCGGCGCTCGCGGAAGCTCGCCGCGGACGGGCTGGCCGAAGCGCGCGACGCCGTCGCCGCCCTCCGCCGGGACGTCCTGCCGCTCACCGAAACCCTCGCCGCGGTCGCCGCCGCGCACGCCCGTGACCACGGCGTCGACGTCGCCTTCGACGCCGACGGCGAGACCCGGGCGCTGCCGTCCGCGGCGGTCGTCGCCCTGGCCGGTGTCGCACGGGAAGCCCTGACCAACGCCGGCAAGCACGCGCCGGGCGAGGACATCCGGATGCGGCTCGGCTACGCACCCGGCGTCGTCCGGCTCGACGTGCGCAACAACCTCGGGGCGTTCACTCGGACAGGTGAAGGATTCGGCCTGGCCGGCATGCGTGAGCGGCTCGCACTGGCCGGCGGCACGCTGACCGCGGGCCCCGAAGACGCTGACTGGCGCGTGCTGGCGGAGGTGCGGACCTGATCGCCGGTGTGCGCGGGAACACGTCGTCCCAGATCACGTGCTGATGACAGCGGGCGGTGCCGGTGGCTGCGCGCGCGGCGACTCGGCTACCTTCTGCGGGTACGGCTCGCAGCGAGTCTTTCGGGGGGATCCGGGTGGTGAGACCCCGGATGGCACGGGGAGGAATCGGGGATGACCAGCACTGCGACGGCCCCGGGGCCGACGGCGCCCGCGCCGGGACCCCCACCGTCGCCGCCGGGCGGCCAGGACCGCGCCGGGGGCCGCAGCGGCCTGCTGGGGCTGCTCGACCTGCCGGGCCAGGGGGTCCGCGCGATCGTCCGGTCCGCCGCGACCACGCCCGGCAGGCTGACCGTGATCGCCGTCGGGCTGGTGCTGCTCTCGCTCGTGGCCGGCCTGGTCGCGACGCTGTCGGTGCAGGACCGCGACGACACGATCAGCGGCGTCATCGACCACCGCGAGCCCCTCGCCGCCGCCGCGCAGCAGGTCTACCGCTCGCTCTCGGACGCCGACGCGACCGCCGCGAGCGCGTTCCTCTCCATCGGCACCGAGCCCCCGGAACTCCGCCAGCGCTACGAACGTGACATCGCCGAAGCCGGCGCCGCGCTCGCCAAGGCCGCCTCCGACGCCACGGACGTCGCCGACGCGGCCGCCCCGGTCGACGTCCTCAACCAGTCGCTGCCCGTCTACACCGGGCTCGTCGAGACGGCGCGGACGAACAACCGGCTCGGCTACCCGGTCGGCGCGTCCTACCTCCGCGAGGCCTCCGAGCTGATGCGGGCGAAGATCCTGCCTGCCGCGCAGGACCTCTACCGCGCCGACACCGAGCGGCTGATCGACGAGCAGGACAGCGCCACCGGGTTCCCGTGGCTCGCCACGATCCTGGTGATCGCGCTGCTGGCCGCGCTCATCGCCGCGCAGGTCTACCTGACCCGGCGCACCAACCGGCTGCTCAACGTCGGGCTCGTCGTCGCGACGGCTGCCGTCGTGGTTTCGCTGCTGTGGGGCGCGGTCGCGCTGGTCGTGCAGGGCAGCCTGGTCGGCAGCGGCCAGGACGACGGCTCGCACCGCGTCGACGTGCTGGTCCGCGCGCGCATCGCCGCGCTGCAGGCCCGCGCGGACGAAACGCTGACGCTGGTCGCCCGCGGCGACGGCGCGGCGTACGAGAAGGACTTCGACGACAACGCGGCCCAGCTCGTCGGTCCCGACGGCCAGGGCGGCCTGCTCGGCGAAGCCCGCGGTCTCATCAAGGACGGCGAAGGCGTCGCGAAGGTCGCCGACGCGACGAAGGCCGCGAACGACTGGCTCAAGGCGCACAAGGAAGTCCGCGCGCAGGACGACGCCGGCCAGTACCAGGAAGCCGTCGACTTCGCCGTGCTGGAGGACAAGACCGACGGCTCGGCGCCGGCGTTCCGGCGGCTCGACGACAGCCTCCAGGCGGCCATCGACGTCGGCAGGCAGGAATTCCTCGACGACACCCACCAGGGCGACCGCGCGCTGACGCTCCTCGCGCCCGGTCTCGCCGTACTGGCGATCGTGGCCGCCGCGGGTGTCACCATGGGGATCCGGGAGCGACTGAGGGAGTACCGGTGAACAGGCGGCGCATCACGGTCCGGGCGGGCGTGCTGGCGGTCGTCGCACTGCTGGCGGCGTCCTGCGGCAGCCCCGGGAAACCGGTCGACCCGGCCCCGGTCGGCGACGCCGGCTGGCCGCAGCCCGCGCACGTCGGCGGCCCGGACGCGTCGGCGGGCGGCGGCAGCGACACCAGCTGCAACCCGCTGGCCAGCCTGGCGCCGGACAAGGGCATTTCGATCCCCGACGGCTCGACCATGGCGAGGATCAAGAAAAGCGGCAAGCTCATCGCCGGCGTCGACCAGACGACCTACCTGTTCGGCTTCCGCAACCCCACCTCGGGCAACCTCGAGGGCTTCGACATCGACCTGGTCAACGAGATCGCCCGCCAGATCTTCGGCGCGCCCGAGGGCCACGTCCAGTTCCGCGCGATCACGTCGGGGCAGCGAGCGGACGTGCTGAAGAAGCAGCAGGTCGACATCGTGGTCCGGACCTACAGCATCACCTGCGCGCGCAAGAAGGACGTCCAGTTCTCGTCGGTGTACTACGTCGCCGGCCAGCGGCTGCTGGTCACGAAGGAGTCGAAGGCGACCAAGCTGGCCGACCTGAGCGGCAAGAAGGTGTGCGCGGCGAAGATGTCGACGTCGGCGGCGAAGATCGCGACGGACCCGGCGAAGCTGGTGGCGATCACGGTGGACAACTGGTCGGACTGCCTGGTGATGCTGCAGCAGGGCCAGGTCGACGCGATCTCGACCGACGACACGATCCTCGCCGGGATGGCCGCGCAGGACCCGACGCTGCAGGTCGTCGGCGACCGGTTCTCGCAGGAGAACTACGGCATCGGCGTGCCCAAGGAAAACACGGACATGGTCAAGTTCGTCAACGCCGTGCTCGAGAACATCCGCAACAGCGGCGCCTGGCAGAACAGCTACCGCCGCTGGGTGGAGCCTTCGCTGGGGCCCGCTTCGCCGCCGCAGCCCCAGTACCAGTGACCCGGACGCGACTAGGATCTGTTCCCGCACGTCGTCGGGGATACGGGAGGTAGCAGTGTCGGAGGAGCCGCGCCGTCCTCGGCACGCCGCGCCGGACGACGAGCAGCAGCCGCCGGCCAAGCCGAGCTGGCAGCCGCCACCACCGGTGCGGTGGGAGACGCCGGAGCCGTCGATCTCGGGCCGCCTCGACGAGGGCGAGCCGTCCGGTGGGCAGGAGACCGTGTTCCACGCGCCCGTGCGCCGTCCGCCGACGCCGCCGCGTGGCGCGCCGATCCCGGGCGCGGACGACCCGACCAAGCCGCCCGGCAGCATGAACCCCGTCCTCCCGCCGGTCCAGCCGGCGCCGACGCAGGCCGTCACCCCGCCGCAGCCCGACGAGCCGCAGCTCACGAGCGTGCTCGCGTCGCCGGCGCCGGAGACGCAGAGCATCATGCCGCCGGTACCGCGGCCGGACACCGGTCCCGGCACCCCGCTGCCGGACCCGGGCACCGAAAGCGTTCTGCCCGAGCGCACCAGCGAAGGCCGGCACACCGGCACCGGCACCGGAACGGGGACCGGCAGCGGTTCGGGCTCCACCCCCGGCGCCTTCCCCGGCACCTCGCGGCGGACGTCGTCGCGGACGTCGCGTTCGCGGCGCGGCCGGCTCGGCGCCGGGCTGGTCGAGGTGCCGCCGGTCCCCGCGCGCGACCCCGCGTCCGCGGTGCTGTCGAACCCGGTGGTGTCGGAGGAAAAGCGGTTCTGCGGCAGCTGCAACGCGAAGGTCGGCCGCGGCAAGGACGGCGAACCCGGTTCGCCGGAAGGGAAGTGCGAGAACTGCGGTGCGCCGTTCTCGTTCGTCCCGAAGCTGCAGCCGCACGAGCTCGTCGGCGGCCAGTACGAGGTCCTCGGCGCGATCGCCTACGGCGGCCTGGGCTGGATCTACCTGGCGCAGGACCACAACGTCAGCGACCGCTGGGTCGTCCTCAAAGGACTGATCGACACCGGTGACGCGACGGCGATGGCGGCCGCGGCCAACGAGCAGCGGTTCCTCGCCGAGGTCGAGCACCCGAACATCGTCAAGATCCACAACTTCGTGCAGCACCCGGACGCCCACAGCGGGACGACCGTCGGCTACATCGTCATGGAGTACGTCGGCGGTCAGTCACTGCGGCAGCTCGCGCTGGCGCACCACCGGGAAAGCCGCCGTCCGGAGCCCCTGCCGATCGGCCAGGTCATCGCCTACGGGCTGGAGATCCTGCCCGCGCTGGGGTACCTCCACAGCCAGGGCCTGCTCTACTGCGACCTCAAGCCCGACAACGTCATCCAGACCAACGAACAGCTGAAACTCATCGACCTCGGCGCGGTCCGCCGCACCGACGACTACGAGAGCCCGCTGTTCTTCACCACCGGCTACAGCGCGCCGGAACTGCCGACGCAGGGCGCGTCGATCGCGTCGGACCTGTTCACCGTCGGGCGCACGCTCGCCGTGCTGAGCTTCGAGTTCACCGGCTACACCACCAAGTACAAGACGACGCTGCCCGGCCCGGACACGGTCCCGCTGTTCGCGCTCTTCGGTTCCTACTACCGGTTCCTGCGGCGCGCGACGCACGCCGACCCGGACCGGCGGTTCCTCTCCGCCGAGGAGATGTCCGACCAGCTCACCGGGGTGCTGCGCGAGATCATGGCGCTCGGCACCGGCAAGCCGCGGCCCGGCGTCTCCACGGTCTTCGGCCCGGAGAGCCGCACGTTCGGCGTGCAGCTGGTCGTGCCTGAAGCCGGCGCCAGCGTGCCGCTGCCCGGCGCGGACGAGGTCGTCGCCGGCCTGCCGATCCCGCAGGTCGACACCGACGACCCGGCGGCGGGCGTGCTCGCCACCACGACTGCGCTCGACCCGCGCGCGGCCATCGAGGCGCTGGCCGGCGCGCCGCGGGAGTCGATCGAGGTGCGGCTGCGGATCGTCCGCGCCCGGATCGAGCTGGGCGAGTTCGCCGAGGCGCAGCGGCAGCTGCAGGCCGCGCAGTACCTGGCGATCAAGAACGGCTTCCCGCACGACTGGCGGATCGACTGGTACCGCGGCCTGATCGAGCTCGCGGGCGGCCGTTCGCGGGTTGCGCACGTCGCGTTCGAAGCGGTGTACGACGACCTGCCCGGCGAAATCGCCCCGAAGCTCGCCCTGGGCATCAGCGCCGAAGGCGTCGGCGACTACTTCGCCGCCGCGCGGTTCTACGAACTCGTCTGGCGCACCGACCGCACCTACGTCAGCGCCGCCTTCGGCCTGGCCCGCGTGTACCTGGCGCAGGGCGCCCGGGCGAGCGCGGTCGAGGTGCTCGAAACCGTGCCGCCGTCCTCGACCCACTACGTCGACGCGCAGGTCGCGGCCATCAAGATCAAGACGACGGCGACCAAGGCCAACGGCCGCGAGACCCCGGTCACCGAGCACGACCTGCTCGACGCGTCGGCCCGGCTCGAGCGGCTCCGGCTGGACGTCGAACGCCAGACCCGCCTGTCCGCCGGCGTGCTCGAAGCCGCGCACGAGTGGCTCAAGCAGGGCAAGCCGACGCCGGGCGCGCGCGTGCTCGGGTGTCAGCTCGAGGAACGCGAGCTGCGCTTCGGCCTCGAGCGGTGCTACCGGGCGCTGGCGCGGCTGGCGGGCACGCTCGACCAGCGCATCGAGCTGGTCGACCGGGCCAACGCCATCCGCCCCCGGACTCTCACCTGAAGGGCACTTTCACGTGAAAGTGCCCTTCAGGGGTTGATCTCCCAGTCGCGTTCGCCGCGCGCACGCTGGTTCTTCTCGTGCTGCGCGGCGAGCTTCTCCAGCGCCTGCGGGTCGCCGTGGGTGTTGAAGTGCTCGAAGCCGACGACGACGAACAACGCCCGCGCGCTGACGGCGATCGGGCCGTCCTCGGCGTCGAGGCGGCCGTTCGCGCTGACGTAGATCTTGCGGCCCGCGATGCCGTCCAGCCGGGCCTCGATGAACAGCGTCGAACCGACCGGGACCGGCCGCCGGAAGTCCGTCTCGAGCTTGCCGGTGACCGCCGGGCGGCGCATCAGGTTGCCGACCGTCGAGCCGAGCGCCTCGTCGAACGCGCACGCCAGCAGGCCACCGTGGGCCAGCCCGGGCGCGCCCTGGTGGGCCGCGGTGACGGTGAACCGCGAGTGCACGACCTGGCCCTCGCCGACGGTCGAACGCAGGTGCAGCCCGGCGTCGGCCTCGTCGCCGCACCCGAAGCACTCCGCGAAGTGCACGCCGAGCTCGGTACCCGGCTCCGGCGCCTTCGGGTGCGGGACCGCGGGCTCCACCTCGACTGGCGGCCAGGGTTGAGAAACACGACTCATGCGCTGACGTTAACTCGCCGGTAGACACCGCTCGCGCCCGACCCGCGCGGTATGTCCGCAACACACATCGCTCAGTAGCCGGAAAGTTCCCGACTGTAGACAATTCGCGGCTCAGACTGCCGAGGCGGGAGAGCCGGTCAAGACTGGGCTGATGAGCTCGAACGGCCCAGTGGGCACTGCACGGGAGGAGTCGTCGCCGGCATGAGCGAACCAGCAGCAACGACGGGCAAACCGTCAGTGGACGAGAGAACCGTCAAGCGCGCCGTCTGGGCGTCGGCCATGGGCAACGCCACCGAGTGGTACGACTACGGCGTCTTCACCTCGGGCGCGATCGCGGTGGCCATCGGCTCGCAGTTCTTCCCCGGCGAGGGCAACGCGGTCCTGAAATCGCTCGCCCTGCTGGCGGTCGGGTTCATCGTCCGGCCGTTCGGCGGGGCGTTCTTCGGGCCGCTCGGCGACAAGCTCGGCCGCAAACGTGTGCTCGCCATCACCATCCTGCTGATGTCCGGCTGCACGTTCCTGGTCGGCATCCTGCCGACCTACGCCGGCAGCTACAGCATGGGCATCGCGGCGCCGATCGCGATCCTGCTGCTGCGGATCATCCAGGGCTTCTCCACCGGCGGCGAGTACGGCGGCGCGGCGACGTTCATCGCCGAGTACTCCCCGACGAAACGCCGCGGCTTCTTCGGCAGCTTCCTCGAGCTCGGCACCCTCGCCGGCTACGTGCTCGGCAACCTCGTGGTGCTGTCGGTGACGCTCTCCATGTCGGCCGAGCAGGTCGAGGCCTGGGGCTGGCGGATCCCGTTCTTCGTCGCGCTGCCGCTCGGCCTGATCGGGCTCTACCTGCGGAACAAGCTCGAGGACACCCCCGAGTTCCGCCGGCTGGAAGCGAAGGGCGAGGCGCCGAAGAAGGCGCCGCTGAAGGAGATCTTCGTCCGCAACTGGCGGATGATCCTCAACCTGATCGGCATCGTCCTGCTGCTGAACGTCGCGGACTACCTGCTGCTGACGACGATGCCGACGTACTTCACGGACACGTTGAAGATCAACGACAACACGGCGACACTGATCATCATCGCGGTCGAAGTGATCCAGATGGCGATCATCATCCCGCTCGGGGCGCTGTCCGACCGGATCGGCCGGAAACCGCTGCTGCTCACCGCGGCCATCGGGTTCCTGGTGCTGAGCTGGCCCTGCCTCAAGCTGATGCAGTCCGGCAGCATCCTGTGGCTGTTCGTCGGGTTCCTGATCGTGGCGCTCCTGCTGGTGCTGATCCTCGCGGTGATCGGCTCGACGTTCCCGGCGATGTTCCCGACGCGGGTGCGCTACGGCTCGTTCGCGATCGGCTACAACATCTCGACGTCGCTGTTCGGCGGCACTGCCGGGGTCATCGTGACCGCGCTGATCAAGAGCACCGGCAACGAGGACTGGCCGGCGTACTACCTGATGGCGGCGGCGCTGATCGCGATCATCCCGATCATCAAGATCCCGGAGACGGCGCAGGTGCCGATGGACGAGATCGAAACCGAGGGCAACAGCGGGAAGCTGGCCTCCGCGGCCGCTCAGCGCTGAGCGGTCACCGGAAAGCCGTGTGCCCCGTCCGGATCACCGGGCGGGGCACACGTGCGCCAGGAGTGGTCTTCACGGCTGGCCGGTGGTCGTCAGCGTGGGGTCGCCCGGCCGGCGCGTGACGGCACCCGGGGTCGACGAGGGGCTCACCACCGTCGACCGGGACGTCTCCCGCGGGCCCGCGGACGGAGCTTGGGGGAGCGACGTCCGCCCCGGGCGGGGCCGGGTCTGGTCCGGCTGGGCGGTCGGCGGCGCGATCGACGTCGCCGGGACCGGGAGCTCCGTGGGCTGCGGGCTGGGGGACGTGGTGCCGACCGTGGACAGCCCGGGGCCGGCAGGCTCCACCGGTTGCGGCGGCCCGGCGCGGTGGCCGGCCAGGAAACCGGCCACCGCCAGGACGACCGCCGTCGCGGCCGACGTGCCCGCCACGGCGAAGCGCTTGCGTCGTCGCCGGACCCGGCCGCCGCGCTCGATCACGTCGGCGGCTTCGAGGCGCATCGGCGGCTGTGCGCCGCCGGCCGCGCCGGTCAGGATCGCGCGGACGTCGTCTTCGGGGTCCATGTTCGTCACCTCCCCTCCGTGGGTGCGCTGAACGTCAGCGCACCGTAGTGCGGGCCGAGCCGGTTGCGCAGCGTGGCCAGGCCACGGGAGGCCTGGCTCTTCACCGTGCCGGTGCTGCAGCCGAGCGCCTTCGCCGTCTCCTCGACGCTCAGGTCCTCGAAATACCGCAGCACCAGCACGGCGCGCTGCTTCGGAGCCAGTACGGCCAGAGCCTGCCGGACGAGTTCGTCCCGCTCGCTCGCGGCCGGGGCCGCCGGGAGTTCCGGCGGGCTGTCGGTGAGCCGCTCCCGTTTCCACCTGCTGCGCCGGTGCTCGGCGAGGAACGTGCGCAGGACGACCTTGCGCGCGTAGGCGTCCAGCGCGTCGTGCCGCGACAGCCTCGGCCAGGCGAGGTAGAGCTTGAGCAACGCGGCCTGCGTGAGGTCTTCGGCCTGGTGCCAGTCCCCGCAGAGCAGGAAGGCGGTCGACCGCAGGCTGTGCGCGCGCTCGCCGAAGTACCGGGCGAACTCGCCGTCCCACGGCGAGCCCGGCCCGGCCGACGGGCGGGAGCGGGAAATCACCTGGTTACCGGGTCTCCCACACGGCCGGCAGGTTCAGGTCACCGGTGGGGCCGGCCGGGACGGCGCGGGGGACGCGCGGCGCCTGCGGCCGCGCCTCGCGCGGCGCGGGAACGGCGGTCGGCGCCTTGGTGGTCGTCCGGACGTTGCCCGGCGCCACGGTCGGCTCGCCCGGGCGGGGGGCCACGGTCGGCTCGCCCGGCCGGGGCAGCTGGGTCTGGGTGGGGTTCGGCGCCTGCGCCTCCGAGGCCAGGGCGATGCCACCGGTCAGGGCGCCACCGGCGAGCACGAGCGCGCCGAGGGTCAGGGCGATGCGGATACGCAAGACAGCTCCTCATTCTCGCGGGCGCGGCAGGGGATCGCCGCGCCTCTGCCCTTAGTCATGCGGCGGGTGATCACCGGGGTTGCATCGGATTCCGGGAAAAGGAAAACGGCCGGGAAGCCCGCGCAGGACTTCCCGGCCGTCCGGTGTTCGGGTGGTTCAGCGGGCCAGCGCCGACAGCTTCTGCCAGCTGGCCCAGTCGTAGGTCCAGTCGCTGTAGTCGCCGTCCTTCGCGCTCAGCGTCTGCGTGCTGCCGGTGATCTCCACCGGGTCGCCGGTCAGCGCGCCGTCGAAGTACTCCTTGGCCCGCGCGGGCGACAGGTTCAGGCAGCCGTGGGAGATGTTCTTCTTGCCCTGGGCCCAGACCGACGCCGCGAGACCGTGGATGAACTCGCCGTTGTTGGAGATCCGCACCGCCCACGGCACGTTGACGTCCGTGTAGTTGTAGCGCGGGTTGCTCATCGAGTAGGTCGCGTGCTTCGACATGACGACGTGGACGCCGCTGTGGGTGACGCGGCCCGGGTCGGAGTCGAGGCCGTAGCTCACGGGGTAGTCGGCGATCTGCTGGCCGTCGCGGATCACCTGCATCGTGTGCTGCGTGGTGTTGCCCTTGACGATCTGCGAGCGCCCGATGGCGAAGCTGGCCGACACGTCCTGCTTGCCGTACACGCCGTCACCGAGCTTGACGCCGTAGATCTTGGCGTTGACCTTCACCTGCGTGTTGGGCTTGTAGTACTCCTTCGGCCGCCAGTGCACGGAGGTGTCGCCGGGCATCCAGGCCCACGAGCCCTCGGTCTTCGGCGTGGTCTCGACCGACAGCGCCTTCTCGACGGAAGCCTTGTCCGTGACGCGGTTCGGGAAGGTCAGCGCGATCGGCATCGCGATGCCGTACGTCTGGCCGTCACCGACGTTCAGGCTGCCCGCCATCTGGCGCTTCGGCTTGACCGTGGTGAACGCGCCGGAGATGGGGACGTTCTTGCCGTCGGCGCCCTGCGCCTGGCCGGACCAGGTGTAGGTCTTGCCGTAGCCGAGCTGCTCGGTGGTGTTCCAGCTCTTCTTGTCCGCCGACGTCTGCCCCTGGACCTGCTTGCCGTCCGGGTTGGTCAGCGTGACCGACATGATCGTGCCGTCGGCGACCTGGACGCCGACCGGTTCGCCGGGTGCGACGTCCTGGGCGCCGCCCGCGGGCGTCACCGTCAGCTTCGCCGGCTGGGCGCTCGGGGCGGGCGAGCTGGTCGGCCCACCGCCCGACGAACCGCTCGCCGAGACGGTCGGTTCGCTGCTGCACGCCCCCAGCGTGAGCACGGCGACCAAGCCCAGTGCCACGGCAGCGCCCCGGCGCCGCGTGGAGATCCTCACCGTCACACCCATTCCCCTTTGCCCCTTTGGTGCTTTCCCCCTTCGAGACGCCCCGTGGACCGTGTGCGTTGAGCAACGCAGGCGTGACGAGCGTCACAACGGCCGGTGGGGGCTTTCACTGAGGGGGCACGGCCGACTCCGAGCCGTATCCGGTGATCACGGTGTCGCTGTGCGGCGCCAGACTAGCCGGTGGGTACGACAGAACGGGGTGGGAGCCCTACGACGTTCCGGTGACCTTGGTGCGCAGAGCCGGTTTTCGCCTCGATCACGGGGTTCAACTTTGGCCAGATCCCGGTAGTCTGCTCTCAGGCCGTCGTTTTGCGTGTTAGTGGCTTCACACTCGCGGAACTTCTGACGCGAGCCATGGAGCCGACACGCTCTTGACTCGACTCGTTGGAACCGCCCGGGACGGTCGGGGTGCCGCTTCGGTGGCATTCGAAGCGGATCTGTGTAACGAGGAGTACAGCGGTGGCGCAAGGCACTGTGAAGTGGTTCAACGCGGAGAAGGGCTTCGGCTTCATCGCGCAGGACGGCGGCGAAGGCGACGTGTTCGTTCACTACTCGGAGATCGAGGGTCGCGGCTTCCGCACGCTCGAGGAGAACCAGCGAGTGGAGTTCGAGGTCGGCCAGGGTCAGAAGGGTCCGCAGGCCCAGAAGGTCCGCGCGATCTGAAACTGAGGCTGAAGAAGCCTCAAAGCAGGCCCTCTGCGCGTTTCAAGGCCTGAGCGAAGGGCCCCCGGCGAATCTCGCCGGGGGCCCTTTCTCGTGGGTCTGGGTGGTCAGCGGTGCGCGACGGCCGGCGCGTCGAAGGCGTCGGCGGGGAAGTGGAACTCGTCGGTGAGGTCGCTGACGCCGGCCTGCTGCCGCTGGTCCTGGGCGGAGGAGGCCTGCCCCTCCCAGTTGAGCCGCTCGAGGATCCATTCCTGCGCGAGCGCCTGCGGCGAGATCTGCCGCTCGGCGGCGATGTCCTTGAGCTGCTGGTTGGCGACCAGGCTCAGCCGCAGCTGGATGACCTGGGCTTCACCGAACCGCTTGCCGGATCCGGTGCTCTCGAGGTCGTTGTCGGGGGCCAGCGCCGCCAGGTACGAGGTGAGTTCAGTGTCCTCGACAACACCGTCGTCCACGGGCTTCGCGGCACCACGATGACGCCCGGAAGACGCGGCGGCTTTCAGGTTCGTGCGGCTGCTCAAGCGGCCAAGGGAGGGGAGAGGCACGAAAGCCACGATAACGTTTGGATCTCGCCACACAAACCACTGTGAGCTACAACACGCCGTCGAAATTCCCCATTCAGCCGAGCGGCCACCCATTCAGCCCAAAGCACAACAACGGAAAGCAACCCCCGGATAACCGAGCGGGTCGATCAAGCGGGGCGGGCTGGGAGCGGGGGCCCCGGACAACGCCAGCAAGGGGCGGGTCACCCAGCAGGGGGCCAGGACATGGACAGCGCACGGGGGTCCGCCAGGGCGCGCAGCGCCCGAGGCGAAGAGGGACCACGCTGGAAGCCGAGCGCAAGGCACCGTGGGGGTCCGGGGGGCTCGGCCCCCCGGGTCAGCACACCGAAATGATTGGGCCAGGCGAAGGGCGAAGCCCGAGCGGCCCAAGAAATGGAGGACCCCCGCGCCAGGGGGAGGAACGCGGGGGTCGGAGGGGATCTCCACAGGCGCTGACCGGGGGTGTGTCAGCACCTCGATTGTTGCACGAGTTGGGTGGTTGGGCGAGTGGAGAGCGGGAAATTTCCCCGTGTGGTGTCACTTTGCCCTGGGGGTGACGTTCGTTCGGGGTGAGTTCTTCTTCGGTGTTGCCGATTGCGCTGCGTTGAGCGGAGCGTGGCCTCAGGTTCACTCTCCGGGGGGCTGTGTGTGGTGGCCGGTGCTGGTTAGCCTCGCGGCCAAGTTGTTGTGAGCCGTGTGGAGGGGCTATGAGCGGGTCTGTTGAAGTGCGGCAGTTCCTCCTTCGGTACGAAGGTGCCGATGGGGGGAGCGCTCCGTTTGCGGGGGCGTTGCCGGCGCAGCGAAGTGGTGCCGCGGATGCGCAGCGGGTGTCGGATGATCAGGTTCGGCGGGCTCGGCTGGCGGTGGCGCATGGGGCGCTGGGGGTCGAGGACTGTGTTCAGTTGCTGGAGATGCTGGGGCTGAACCTGGATGAGGACGGGCAGGCGCCCGTTCAGCGTTGAACGGGTGGGTCCGGCGTGGGTGCGCCGGACCCGTCCGGTGATATTTCCGCAGGTTATGCCTCTTTTCGGGAAGTAATTGGCGGGTCTCCGCCTGCTGTTTGACGCAGGTTTAGTAACACTGTTACGGTTGTCGTGTCGAAAGGGGGCCGGCATGACGACGATCGAGGGTGCGGCGGGTCTGGCGAGCCGGATCAGGCCGGTGGTGCAGGTGCTGGGCGGGAAGTTCATGACGTCGCCGGAGCTGGCCGCCGTCGAGGCGGAGGTCGGGTTGCCGCCGCGTTCGCTGTACGTGCGGGGACGGTCGGCCGTGCTCGGGGACGTCCCGCCGAAGGTGGCCGCGGAGCTGTTCGGCATCTTCCCGCACTGGCTGTTCGACTTCGTCCTGCCGCCGGCGACGGCCGCTCTCGACGCGTCCGCCGCCGTCCGCGCCTACGCGGAGTCATCGGCTCGGTGGTCGCGTGTCAGCCTTTCGGCCGTACCGGAGCCCGGCCGCTTGGCCGAGCTGCTGTTCCACGTCGTGGACGCCGCCGACGCGAGCGGGCTGGCGCTGTTCGCGGGATGGAAGAACGCCGCGCGTCCCGAGGGGGACGTCGAGCGCCTCGGCTTCGCGCTGATGGTCTTCCGCGAGCTGCGCGGCGGCCTTCACTTCGCGGCCCTGCGGGCGCTGGGGCTGTCGGTGCCGGAGGCGGTGATCGCGGACCCGGAGGGCGGCCGCGCGCGCCTGCTGCGCACGGCGTGGCCCGAGGACGCGGCCGACGAGCTGGTGGCGGCGGCGGCGCGCAAACCGGACCTGCGCGAACGGTGGCAGCGCGCCGAAGCGCTCACCGACGACCGCATCGGCGAACTGCTGGCTTCGGCTCTGACGGAGGCGGAGCGAGCCGAGCTTGATCGCCGGCTGGCGGAACTGGCGACGTTTGCGCAGGTCCCAGCCTTGCCGACGGCTTAAGTCACCCCCTGTGCAAACGGGTGGCGGCGTGCCCTATGCTTGTAATCGCTCCCAGGGGAACCTGAGAGCGCGGTCGGTCGGTCACCCGAAACCGGCCGGGCTCCCATCGTTCAGCGGCCTAGGACTCCGCCCTTTCAAGGCGGCAACGCGGGTTCGAATCCCGTTGGGAGTACGCAGTACTGTAGTAGATGCAAGGCCCTGTGGCGCAGTTGGTTAGCGCGTCGCCCTGTCACGGCGAAGGTCGCGGGTTCGAGTCCCGTCAGGGTCGCAAGATCGTTCGGCTCCTTGCCGGCGTTCCCGGCCAGGTAGCTCAGTTGGTACGAGCGTCCGCCTGAAAAGCGGAAGGTCGCCGGTTCGACCCCGGCCCTGGCCACACTATCTACCTGCGAAGACAGGCCCCCAACCTATCGGGTTGGGGGCCTGTCTCGTATCCAGGGTCTCAACAAAGGGTCTCAACGGGTCTCAGGCGCCGTCCTTCCAGAAGTACGTGTTGATCTGGCCTGCCACCTCCTCCCGGATACCGTCGGTCACATGTTGGTACCGCCGTCGCATCGCCTCGGTCGACCAGCCCATGAGCTTCATCACCACTCGGGGGTCCACTCCGAGCAGCAGCAGGACCGTGGCGGCGGTGTGTCGGGCGTCGTGAAGGCGGGCCTCCCGGACGCCGGCCTCCGCCAGCAGCTCGCGCCAGGTCTCGTAGTCGGCGCGCGGGTCGATCGGCCGGCCGTTCTCCTGCGTGAAGATCCAGCCACCCTCTTCCCAGAGGTCCGCAGCCCGGTCTCGTTCGCGTGCCTGGCGCTGCTCGTGCCGCATCAGTAGCTCGAAGATCTGGTCAGGCAGCGGCCACGTGCGGCGCCCGGCCCGTGACTTGACGTCCACCTCGACCAGGCCGCCGCCGTGGCGTTGCGGGCACTTGCGTGCGTGCTCGACACAGGTCGGCGGGCAAGGCGGCGGACACGGGCGCGTGTGCCGCTTGCACGGCTGCTTACACGGCGCCGTCTTGTGGTAGGCCGCGCCGCACTCATGCGGGTCATCGCAGCCGTGCAGCCACTTCTGCCGCTGCAGAGCCTTGCGGATGCGCAGCGTTCGGCGCTCCCGGTTGAGTGCTGGCCACTTGAAGCCCAGCGTCTCGCCCTGGCGGACCCCCAGGGCGAGGGCGATCACGAACCGCACGCCGTTGCGGCGCTTGAGCGCGGCCTCGATGATCGCCTGCGCGTCTTCGGGCTCGAAAGGCTCTACCTCCTCTTCCTCGACCTTCGGGGCCCTGGCAATCGCCACCACATTGCGGAAGATCTTCTTGCGGTCGAAGGCGACCTGGAAGGCGGTGCGGGCCGTGCGGTGAACCTGGTGCACGGTGGCCGGCTTGAGCCCGGCCGCCAGCATCTTGCGGTATAGCTGCTCGAAGTGCTCCGGCTCGATGGGCTTTCCCCTGCGCTTGCCCAGGCCTGGGGTCAGCTTGTACCGGCCCACGCCCGGGATCAGGTGACGGTAGACGGCCGTCTTGTAGCCGACGACTGTCTTGTACCGGGCGGTCATCGGGGCGATGTTCTCGACCCAGTGGATCAGCCACGCCTCGACTGTCCAAGACTCGCCAGGCTTGAGCACTTCTCCCTTCTCGACCTGATTCAGCAGTTCTCGGTAGGCGTCGCGCGCCTCGTCCTCGTCACGCCGTTTGATGTGCCGTCGGTCGGGATCGCCGTTGTCCTTGACGCCCACGGTCACCCGGGCGTGCCAGTAGCCGTCGTATTCGCTGTAGTAGAAACTTCCTTGCCCATCGGGGTTTTTGGTGCCCTTGGGACGTTGGCTGCGTGCCACAGGTGGGCCCTTTCTCAGGCGGCGTCAGGTTTCTTGGCGTTGGCGACCAGCCGGGCGGCGTAGTCGCGGATGGCATCGATGTGCACCCTTCGAAGCCGTCCGATTTGGACAGATTCGAGTTCGCCGGATGCGACTAGCGCGAAAGCGGTGGTGCGGCCCACACCCAGCTGTGCACCGGCTTCCGCCACGGTGAACAGGACGCGAGGGGGCATCGGTCGCGAGTGCAGTTGCGCGTCTGCCTCCTTGGCTGCCGCAAGTCGTTCGGCGAGTTGGGCGAGGGTGGTCACGAGTGCGGCGATGTCGTTGGCGGGAGCCATGGCGTGATGACCTCCAAACGCCCGCGGTCGGGCCTGGTGAAGCGCCGCCGGACACGGGTCGGGCGGCGTGATTCGGTTACGGTGGGTGCTTGCCGGGCTGGGCAGGCTGGCAGAGAGGTAGGGGCGGGTAGCAGCGCTGGGGCGGCGGGGGCTGGAAGAAACCCGCAAAACCCGCAAACCCGCAAAGTGGCCTCTGACCAGCGGGTTTGCTGGCGGGTTTTGGTGCGGGTTTCTCCCGGCAACCCGAGAAACCCGCGGGTTTTGCGGGTTTCTCCACCGACCCCGGACGAAAAACCCGCCTCCCTCTGCCAGCCTCTTTTCCCTGGTCACAGCCCTACGGAGTGATCGTTTGCGGGTTTGCGGGTTTTGCGGGTTTTTTCGCCGCCTGTGCTCCTAGGACGCTTGCCGCTCGACCCACCACAGCTTGCTGTTGAGGTGCTTGTCGGTTGCGCTGCGTAGCACGACGTCGCCGTGCCAGCGGTCGATCTGGCCACGCAGCCGCCACCCCAGGCTCTTCACCGACAGCGGCTTTCCGGCCCGGTCGGTCGGGAACGTCCCGGCCCACGGGTCGGTCCCGGTGGTCGGCTCGCCGGACTGGCGCAGCTGCTGGGAGGTCAGCCGGACGTCGCCGTGGATGTCGTCCCAGGCCATCAGGAACGCCCGCCACTCCCCGTCTTCCTCATCCAGCTCGCGGACGGAGTCGGCGTTGGCGAGGAACCCGCCGACCTGGTGGTGTTCCAGGAAGCCCCCGAGGTGGCGGGCCCACGGGGTGAACTGCCGCATCTGCGGTACCGCGCTGGCGGTCGGTGCGCCGTTGTTCGTCCAATCCAGAATGAGGATCAGCACGTGCCGCAGCACGGTGGCCCGGTTGCCCGGGTCGAGGATCCACGAGTCGAGGTTCGGGATCGTGAACCCCGTGCGGGCCTCCGGGCGCGGGCAGTTCGGGTCGAGGCGCACCCACACCGAGCGGGAGGCCATGTCCCCGCCGGTGCGCAGGTTGTTGCCGGTGGCCAGCCACAACCGGTCATTGATGAAGTTCGCCGCGGAGTTCGTGCCCAGCCGCCGATCCGACCAGTTCCGTTCGGTGACCAGCCGGGCCAGCACGGCGGAGTTCACCATGGCGCCCTCGGCCAGGTTGTCGAACACGATCACCCCCACGCTGTCGGCCAGCACCGTGGTGATGGCCTTGCGCAGCTCTTCCTCCGAGTCGGTCCAGGTCAGCACCCGCTGCCCGACCAGCAGCCCGACGCAGCCGGCCAGGATCGTCTTGCCCGAGCCGGGCATGGACGCCTCGATCATCCCGAACGGCGACAACGCGCGGGTGTAGGGGCGGATCAGCGGGGTGACCAGCAGCGCCAGGTAGTTGGCGCGGTCGGCGTCGCTGCGCCACGGGAAGTCCCGCAGGAACCGGTCGAGCAGGAACTCCCGCGACTCGGCCACCTCGCCCGGCGTGGGCTGTTCCGGGATCCGGCCGAGGTGCTGGTTGCCGGCCAGGTAGAACCCGGTCGCCGGGTCGTAGCCGGGGTCCTGCAACAGGGTTCCGTCCCGGCGCAGCACCGGGGTGGAGATGATCCGGTGCAGCACCGGCAGTTTCGGCCATGACCGCCGGGCCAACACAGCGTTGAGCACGGTGGCGTTCGGGGTGGTTTCCACTTCTTTCCCTTCGCGTTTGACGTCGATCACCTCGGCGTGCTCGGCCAGCAGCGAGGCGAGCAGCGGCGGCTTGAGGACCGAGGCGGTGATGGGCAACGCCACGTCGGCATCCCCGGCCTCGGTGTCCTCGGTGGCGCCGGAGATCTCCTCCACCACCACCGGGGCGCCCTCGGACACGTAGGTGTCCGGGATGATCCGGTCGTCCAGCGCGCCGGTGAGGATGCGGATGGCGTCCGGGTCCTCACCGATGCGCAGCCGCGGGCGACCCGTGTTGCCCAGCGGCCACAGCGACCGGGCTTGTGCGGGTGTGCTGGCCATGGCGTTCCCTCTCCGTCGTGCGGGTGATGCATGCCGCGCTTACGCGGCGGGTTCCAGCGGTTCGCCGGTGATGGCCTCGATCACGGCCGAGCCGAGGACTTCGGCCATGCCGGGCGGGACGGCGTTGCCCCAGCCGCGGACGCACTTGCGCTTGGACTTCGCGACCTTCGGCGGCACCTTGTAGCCGGCAGGGAAACCCATTCCGGCGGCGATCTCGTGCGGTTCGAGCATCCGGAACGTGCACGCCTCGACCGGCGCGGTGCCGCCCACCAGGGCGTAGCGGTCGCGGGTGGTCAGCGTGCCGATCGGGTCGTCCGTGAGCTGGGTGCCGCCGTTGCCGTAGTAGGCCATCAGCAACGCCTGCCCCGCCTCGCCGGTCGGCGGGCCCACGAGGCCGTGGTGGTTGCCCCCGGCCGAGACGGTCGGGATCGGCCCGTCCAGCGGGTAGGCGGCGTTGAACGAGCCGCCGTTGCGCTGGATCGAGATGAACGGCGGCACCACCACCGCGGTCTCCCGGCGGCAGGTCTGCGTCCGCATCGGTTCGAGGATCGTGCTGGCGGTGTCGACCCCGGCCCGCGCGGCGCACGACACGAGCAGAGGCGGGCACACCAGCCCGTCGGTCTCCCGGGTGGTGCGCGTCGGCAGGGGCTCGCCGACGCTGGTGGCGTGCTGGCGCCACGTCCCGCCGGCCGGGGTGAGCAGCGCCCCGATGTGGCGGGCCAGCCCGGCCTTGATCCGGTTCATGGTGTTCTCGGTGAGCGGGTCCGGTCGGCCGTGGTCGTCGACCCGTTCCCCGATGCGCTGCCCGGGGTCGAGCGACCAGTCGATGATCGTGCTGGCCGGGAGCACGGCGGGTTCGACGATCTGGTGTCGGCAGGTGCGGTGCGGGCAGCGGTAGACGTACTGGCCGTGGCGGATGCCGTAGATCCCCATGGTGTTGCGGGGGTTCTTGAACACCTGCACCGCACTGACGACCTGGTCGCAGACCGGGCAGTACGCCTTGGGGCGCAGCCACTTGTCCCAGTCCGGGTCCCGGCCGAGGCTCACGTGCCAGTAGGCCAGGAAGAACCGGTTGCGGGACTGCGCGATCTTCCCGAGGGTGGGGCCGGTGACGTGCATGGCGTTGAGCGCGATCACCTTGGTGCGGTAGCCGTAGAAGGCGATCTCGCGCCGCCACCGGGCGAACTGGTCCCACTTCACGACCTGGACCACGTTCTCCACCACGCCCCCGAGCACCGGCGCACGCCGGATGGCCATGGCTTTGAGGTAGCGCGGGATCTCCTCCATCAGCGCCCGCGCCCGCGCGGTCTCCGGGTTGAGCGCCCGCGGCCCGGTCACCGGATCGAACAGCACCCCTTGCGTGCTCTGGTCGAAGTCGCGTTTCTCGCCGCGGGCGTCCGTCCACGGCGGACACGACGGCGAGGCCCAGAAGAAGTCCACCCGCGGGAACTTGCCGATGTCGGCCTTGGCGATGTCGCCCTCGTAGTGATCCATGCCGGGGTGGTTGTAGGCGTGGGTGGCGATGGCGTCGGGGTTGTGGTTGGCGGCCAGGACGCCCTCGGTGCCGGGCACGGCCAGGACGCCGGTGGTGTCGCCGCCGAACCCGGCGAACTCGTGGTAGGTGGTGACGGTCATCAGCGGATCTCCTTCCGGTGCCGGGTCGGGACGCGGCTGTTGCTCTGGGGTCGGTCGGCGCGTTCGGCGGTGGCCTGCACCGGCCCGGCAGGCGAGGCCGGTGCCACGACGGTCAGGTAAACGCGGCCGAGCTTCGACGCGCCTCGGTTGCGGTAGAAGCCGCTGGCTTCCTGGACGTCGAGCACGGTGGTGATGACCGCGACTGCTGCGGCGATCTCGGCCTCGGTGCCCTCGACACGGATGCGCATCAGGCGGTCACCTTTCCGGCGCGGCGGTCGATGGCCTCGATCCAGCAGACCGCGGTGGCGGCGATCTGCACCAGCTCGGCCCGCAGCGCGGCGGGGTCGTCATCGGCCAGCCCCTCGTAGACCTCCTCGCGCAGGATGTGCAGCCAGGTGAGGCGCCCTTCGGCGCGAGCCAGCTCGGTGGCGAACCGGGCGGTGTGGGCGGCGTCGGCGGCGCGGCGCGACAGGCCGGTCAGCGCGACGTCGGGGCCGGTGCCGTCGGGGTGGTTCTGCTCGCCCCACTGGGTGTCCTGCCGGGTGCGTTCGGCGGCGACCTCGGCCAGCACGGTGAACGTGGGGTGCGCGGCGACGGGGTGGGTGGTAGTCATGGCGCGGGCTCGCTTTCGGGAGGCGGGCACGGGAAGGGCCGGGCACGCGCGGTGCCCGGCCCTCTCTGGTGTCCTTAGTGGTCAGTGGTGCTGGTCGGTGCAGGTGGAGCAGACCCAGTGCTGGGGGTCGTGTTCGCGCCAGCCGACGGCGCGGGCGTCGCGCTCGATCGCGTTCCGCCCGGCGACGTGCGGCGTGGTGTAGGCGTCCCAGCCGTCGAAGAACCAGGCGTGCCTGTCGCGGCACGACGGGGCCGCGCACCGCAGGGCCCAGCCCGGCGAGGTGGTGTCCCGGCGGATCTGCGCGTCCCCGTCGCCGGGCCCGGCGCACTCGGCCATGGCGGCGGCATCGGCGTAGGTGTCGAACCCGCCGGGGTCGGGCTTGCCGTCCTGCCAGATTCGCCACTGGGGTGGCCAGGGCACCCACGAGGTGCGGGCGTACACCAGCGGCCGGTGTTCGTGGCGCGCGTCCTGCAGGTCGGTGATCAGCGCGAGGTACGTCCGCTGCGTGGCCGGGTCGTCGGCGATGACCGCGCCGGGGCGGTCCCAGTCGATCCCGGCCTGCTCGTACCACTGCGCCACCTCGCGGGCGTAGGCGATCGGCGCGGCCGGGCAGACGCACAGCCCGGACGCGGCGTGCACGAGACGCCAGTTCCCGGTGTAGCGCAACGGCTCGCCGGTCACGTGCGGAACCAGCAGCACCCCGGGGATCGCGGTGGTTTCCCCGGCGACCGGCTGCGTGCCCACGGTCATGGCGAGGCTCACGGTGGTGAGGGTGGTCTGCTCGGGCGGGACCGGGGTGCGCGGGTACCTGCGCCACCGCTCGGGGATCTGCTGGTCCTCGGGCGGGGTGAGGGTGCGGGTCATCACGCGGCCTCGCTTCCGGCTTCGTAGAGGTTCCAGCAGTCCGCGCAGTCGCACAGCCGTCCCAGCCCGGGGCCGTCGACGGTGCCGGGCTCGATCACGACCGGGTCGGGCTCGGCCTGCGCGGTCGGGCTGGCGGCGTGCCAGGTCGGGATGACCTCCGGTGCCTGCAGGTCTGCGTCCGCGCAGTCGCAGCCGGAGGCGAGGCAGGGGCGGGTGTCGTCGGTGAGCGGGTGTTCGCGGTGGTGGCTGTCGAGGTGGGTGCAGGCGCAGCGGTGGACGATGGCGGCCATCAGGGTGTCCTTCCGTGGTGTCGACGGTGCAGGTACGGCGGCAGGGACAGGAAGTGCAGGGTGTGCCAGCCCTCGCGGTGCAAGCCCGGCAGCGCGTCGGTGATCGCGGCGTGCATGGCCCACACGACCGGGTCCGGGACCCGCCGGGCCATGCCGCACACGGCGCAGATCCGGCCGTCGCGGCCGCCGTTGCGGGCCAGCACGGTCAGCAGCGGCGGCAGCACCACCAGCCCGACCGTGGCCGCGTCGAACTCGGCCGCGAGGTCGAGCAGGTGCGCACGGAACCGGGGCAGGTAGTTGGTGACGTCCCACACGACCGTCCCGCCCGCGGCGAGCACCGCCCGGGTGTCGGCGGTGCCGTCGGCGACGGCGGCGGCGTTCACCGACGGGTCGGCCGAGCACCCGCACGGCGAAAGCGCGGAGCGGCGTTCGTCGAGGGAGATCACCGTGGCTCCGGGCGGGGCGTGCTGGTGGCGCCAGGTGGTTTTCCCGGCGCCGGCCGGGCCGATGGTGGCGTACAGGGTGGGCCTCACGCGGCCTGCCTGCGCGGCAGGGCGATCACGGCCGCGGTCGCGTTATCCGAGGCCGGGTTGTGCTTGCCGGCCTCGTACAACACGGCGACCTCCACCAGGACGTCGGCGAGTCTCTGCGGGTCGTCGTGGAACACCCGCACCAGCTCCTCGATCTGTCCGGTCGCGAGTGGCTTGTGGACGCCGTCGCTGGTCACGATGATCAGCTCGACGTCCGCGTCCTCGCCGCGCAGCGGGGTCCACGACATCGTCGACACGGTCGCGAACTTCAGCCCGTTGAGCACGTAGTCGGCCAGGACTTCCGTTGCAGCCCCGACCCGTTCCAGCGCCTCGCGGTCGGCGTCGGTGAGGCCGGGGTTGTCGAGCATGTGCCGGATGTGCTCCCCGGCGGTCTGGTCGACCGTCCAGCGGCGCAGCCCGGCGGTGGCCGAGTAGGTCCAGACCGCGGCGTCGCCGACGTGGGCGATCTCGATCTGCCCGTTCACGACCGAGGCGACCGCGGCGACCGCGTTGGGGCCGCCGGGGTAGTCGGGCATCGTGTCCGCGGCCGCCATCAGCCCGGCCTGTGCTCCACGGTGGGCCGCCACGGTCGCGGCTGTTCCGGCGGCCAGCTGCGCCGCGGCGCACGTGCGCAGTTCGGACCCGATGCCGTCGACGACCGCGGCGGCGGTGCCGAGCGAGGTGGTGACGACGGTTGCGGCGTCGGCGTTGGCGGGGCGGCCACCGACGTGGGTGGCCGTGGCGACGGTGAGCATGGTCATGAGATGGCTCGCTTTCCGTTGGTGTGCAGACGGTTGGTCCTCAGGCGGCGCGGCGGGTGCCCTGCCGCGGGGTGATCCGCCGGGGGTTGCCCTCCCCAGCCGCGAGTGCCGTCTCGATCACCCCGTCGTCCTTGACGGCGGAGTCGGGGGTGTTCCAGGCCGCGACCGCGGCCCGTAGCTCGGCCCGCGCGTAGTCCTTGTCCAGCAGCCGCGCCCCGACCAGCTGACCGAGGGCATAGGCAGCGGTCGAGAGGGCTTTGTTCCGCTGCCCTGACGGGGCCGCCGCGACCCGGTCGCACTCGGCCCGCACCGCTTTCGCTGCGTACGCACTCGGGGCGGCTACGGCCTTCTCGGTTCGCCCCGAGTTGCCCGCAGGCGGGAGTTTGACGCTGGCCTGGATCAGCCACCCCGGCAGCGGCGGGCCGTCGGTGTCGTCGAGCAGCTCGTAGGCCCCGTCCTCGCGGACACTGCCGGGGGCGAGGGCGTAGCCGCCCCAGCCGCGGGTGTCCACATGCCCCGCGATCCACTTGACGGTCGAGCCGAGCCGCACCCCGGGCGGCACCGGGTACCACAGCTGGCGCCCGCCGCTGGGGGTCGAGGTGGTCCACGTGTACGGCAGCGGCCCGCCCCGCACCGCGGCGAGGGCTTGCAGCTCTTCCCAGCCGTCGGGGCCGGCCGGTTCGTCGGGCTTGCGGACGTCGCAGTCGATGACGTGCCAGCCGGACTTGCCCGGGAACACCGCGACGTTGTACGGGGCCGTCGCCCACACCCGCGTGATCGTCTCCGGGTCGGTGGTGGCCAGCGACTCCGGCGTCACGTGCTCCGCCGCGCACGGGCCCCGGCCGGGGCAGGTGTCCTTGCGGTGCCAGGCGGGCGGCCACTTGCGGTTCGGCATGATCGGGAACACCGCCCACCCTCTGCCAGCCATGGCCAGCGCGACCCGTTCCAGTGCGGCGCGTTGGGCATCGCTCATGCGTCGATCTCCTTTCGCCAGTCGGGCCGGGGGTCCCAGGCCGCGACGTCGTGCAGGTGCACCCGAAACGCCCGCGCCAGCGCCTCGGCCAGCCGGTCCACATCGGACGGCGGCTCTTTCGCGGCGCGCAGCAGCCGCACCAGGGCGGGGCAGGTGGCCGAGGCGTAGAACTCGCGGGCGTTCCACGCCCCGGCCACCGTCCGCCCGGCGCGGCGGGCGGTGGTGGTGTCGGCGCCGGTGTGCTCGGTCAGCCACGCGGCGACCTCGGCCGCGCTGTACTTCTCCTTGCCCGCCACCGCCGATCACCCCGGCCTACGTGCCGTGCGGACCGGCGGGGCGGCGAAAGGCGGTGGTCCAGCCGGTGAGCCAGTTGTGGATGACGAACCGGTCCTGGCGCAGGTCGTGGGCGATCGCGGCGAGGGTGGGCATCTGGTCGAAGTCGGTGAAGGCCAGCACGCCCGGTTCGTGGTAGACCTGCGCGGGGCCGTC
The DNA here is from genome assembly GCF_900105945.1 of Amycolatopsis tolypomycina. Classification (NCBI taxonomy): domain Bacteria; kingdom Bacillati; phylum Actinomycetota; class Actinomycetes; order Pseudonocardiales; family Pseudonocardiaceae; genus Amycolatopsis; species Amycolatopsis tolypomycina. Next base: position 1,001,832 of record NZ_FNSO01000003.1, read on the forward strand.
GGGCTGCGGCCGGGCGGAGATCAGCTCGGCCGGCCAGCCGCACCACACCTGACCCTTGCTCAGCACCCGGTTGATGACCTCATCCGGCGAGTGCACCCGGGCGGCAGGGTCGTAGCCCTCGCGCAGCCCGAGCGCCAGCAGCATGCACGAGCGGGCGTCCTGGCCCCGGCTGAGCCAGGTGCCGCGGGCGGCGAGTGCGGCGGCGGCGCGTTCGCAGTCGGCGATGCCCGGGGTGCCGTGGGTGCGGCTGGGGTCGCGCACCAGCAGCAGCGACGAGGTGATCCCGTTGGTGCTGCGGGCGTAGGCGGTCAGCGGGACGCCGGTGTCCTGCGACACCGCCGCGATCTCCTCGACCACGTCGGCGATCGGGAAGAACGGCTCTGCGCTGAGCAGCTCGTGCACCCACACCCCGGGTGCGTTGACGGCTACGACGTAGGGGCTGGCGAACGTCACTTGTTCTCCCCTTTCTGCGCGGCTTCCCGCTGCTGGCGTTCGATCTCTTCCTGCTGACGCTGCAGCTCGCGGTGCCAGGCACCCGAGTCGTTGGTGGTCATGCCGCCACCGCCAGCACAGGCAGCAGCGCGGCGTGGGTGCCGGCCGCGGATCGCGCGGCGGCCTGGTCGACGGCGCGCCAGATGACAACCGGGAACGCGCCGTCCTCGCCGGGGGCGGCCAGGCGCGTGGGTGCGCCGTCGCGGCCGGGGTGGGTGTAGGCGAACCAGCGCAGCCGGAACACCGCCGCGTCGGCCCGGTCCGGGACCAGCCCGCCGGGCGCGGCGGCGCGGATCAGGCCGAGCGCGGCCGCGGGGCGGGTGACCCCGACGGCGAGCACGGCACCGTCCGGCGCGGTGAGCACGGCCGGGGCGCGCACCCCGAGGCAGGCGTAGGCGTCGGTGCCCGACAGGTCGGGCGGAGGCAGGAACATGGCGAAGCTCCTTTGCAGTCAACGAAGTGGGGCCGCCGGGCCGCGCGGGGCAATCAGGTGGCCGGCCGCGCAGCCCGGCGAAGACAGCGGCAGCGCCGGGCCCTGCCGGGCCGACACCCCGGCAGGGCCCGGCGGCTAGTTGAAGTGGCTGCCCGGGAGACGGCCGGTGCGCACCAGCTCGCGGGTGTAGCGCTGGATCCGGGACCAGTTGGCGCGCATCAGCTTCTGCGCTTCCCGCTCGTACCAGCCATCGGAGTGGGAGCCGTAGCGCTTCATCCGGCGGAACTCGGCCCAGTCCGCGCGGGATCCGTCCTTGGCCCAGGAGAGCGCGGTGGAGCGGGGCATGCCGTGGTGGCGGCGCACCCATTCCGCGGCCGCCGCCCAGCCGGCCAGCGTCATCACCAGGGCGCCGTCGACCTTGTGCAGGTCGGCGAGGTCGATGTCGGCGTGGGAGCACTCCCCGCGGCCGCCGGCCAGCCGCACGTGCTGGACCTCGATTCCGGCGGCGGCGCAGCCGATCGCGTGACCGACCTCGTGCGCGGCGAGGGTGAGCGTGGCTTCCTGCTCGCGCTGCTGGCGTTCGGCCCGCTGTTCGCGGGTGGCCGAGCTGAACAAGCCCATGACAACCTCCAAAATATGACTCACAGTGACGATCGGTGGGTGCGGCGGACCGCGGGATCGGAAGGGAACGGGCGAGGGAATCCGAGGTTGGGAAGGGAAAATTCCCTGTCCGGCACCCGCTGGGCGTTCCCTATGGCTGATCAGCGCGGATGCGCTCGAAGGGAACGAGGGAAGCGAGGGAATTCGCCCGCCCGGCACCCCCGCTGGGAGCGGGGTGCCGGGAGTGCGGGGCGATTCCCTCCCTAGGCGTCGGCGGCCCGGTCAGCGAGCGCCTTTCGGACACGCTCCGTGAACACGGTGAGGACGCCGACCTTGGTGACCTTGACCCCCAGCTCACCGAGCTGGGAGGCCAGCTTGTCCGCGTTCAGGCCCTGGTAGGGCCGGTGGTTCGGGGCGAGCTGGCGCAGCCGGGCCACGACGTCGGTGGCCTTGGCCTTCTCGTCGTCACCGAGGGCTTCGGCGACGTCTTCGAGCAGGTCACGGGCGGTTTCCAGGGCCGGGGCGGGGCGGGCGCCGGCCACCGGGGTGCCCGGCTTGAGCTGGGCCATGGCGCGGGCGATGACGTCGGCGGCGGCGTCCCAGCCGCGGTCGTCGTCGACCTCGACGAAGAACGTCCGCACGATCTCGAACAGCTCGTCGGTCATGCCGGTGGCGACCATGGTTCCGCGGTCGACGTTGAACCGCAGCTCCGTGGCCCGGATCCCGGCCGCGAACGACCCGTCCCCGAGGAACCCGTCGTTCGAGCGCCACGTCTTGACCGCGAAGCAGCCGTTGGCGCCGACGTTCTCCACCAGCTGCGACGGGATCGCGTCCGCCCGCGAGGACTGGGTGTCGTACACGGTCGAGACGCCGGTCTTGCGGCCGCGCTTGACGATGTTGACCGCCAGGTCCGCGGCCTGCTTGCCGTAGTCGGCGTGGCCGAACAGCTCGTGGCACTCGGAGAAGGCGACCAGCAGCGGACGCATGTCCTCGTGCTGCTGCGAGATCGCCCGGGTCAGTTTCTTGGCCCCGAGTTCAGCCAGCCGCCCCTCCCGGCGTCCGACTTCGGCGTAGAGGGCTTCGAGGTGGGCCAGCGCGGACTCGACGTGCTCGGTGGTCGCCCCCTTCTCGTACTGCGACAGGCGGGGTTCGTAGGCGTCGAAGTCGCCGTTCATGGCGAACACGTGGACCCGGATTTCGGCCAGCGGGTCCAGCGCCACCCCGAGGACCATGACCCGGACCGCGTTGGACTTTCCCTGGCCAGGCTGCCCGCCGAACACCGCGTTGGATCCGGCGATGGGGATGGACACGACGTCCCCGCGCTGGGTGATCCCGATCGGGACTCCGGCGAAGACGTCCGTGGACCCTTCGTGCAGCAGCGGGTAGGGCGGGGTCGGCTTGTCCATCACCCCGGAGTCCGCGACGTAGAGGTTCAGGTACCCGGCCTTGCCGCCCTTCTCGCGTCCATAGTCCGAGGCCCACACCTCCACCGCGTTGCGGTTGAGGTTCTTCGCCAGCACCTCCCGGCGGTCGGCGACCATCGTGGGCGCGACGCCCATCGGCAGGTCCACGATCGCCCGGTACCCCTTGAACGGCGCCGTGCCCTCGCGGGTCGGGTTCAGCTCGAACCGCGGAGTCCACCCCTCCTTGATCGCCTTGTTCATCGCGGGGATGCCGAGGTGGCGCAGCGCGGCGATGATCCCGTCCGCGGTGAGCAGCGTGGACGCGTCCATCCCGCCGCCGTCGGCGCGCGCCAGCCAGCCCGGGGTGGCCTCGGCGCGGCGGCCGATGTGGTGCAAGGCGGCGAGCCCGATCCACGGGGCGGCGAGCAGCAGCGGGCCCCACGCCACCGAGATCGCGATCGTGATCCAGCGGACCACGTCCACCACGGCACCGAACGGGGCACCGATCATCGAGACGTCCTTGAACGACAGGGCCAGCAGGCAGCCGATGCCGAACAGCACCACGATCGCCACCAGCGCGCTCAGCAGCAGCGTCTTCGCGATCTGGGCCGGGGCGTCCAGCCAGTCCATCGCGCGGCGGTGCCGCTTCTCCTTGGCCAGCTCGGCCCGCTCCTCCCAGTGCTTGAGCTCCTCGGCATCGCCGCGGGCCTCGGCCGCGCGGATCAGCCGCTCGTAGCGGGAGTTCGTCTTGGCCTCCCACACCCGCTTGGCCACGATCCCGGCCCCGCCGAAGACGTAGGCGGTGTGGCGGCCGGCGAACTTCGCCGCCGCGACCGTGCGGTCGTGGGTGACCGCGGTGCGGGTGTAGCGGGCGACCGCGGCGCCCTGGCGGCGGTACTCGGCATACCGCCACGCCCGCTGGGCCTGCTGGTCGGTGTAGAGCGCCCACTCCTCCTCGGAGACGATCTCGCCCTCGATCGCCGGGCCGCCGTCCTCGCGGGCGGGCAGGTGGTGGACGGTGGCCAGCTCCCCGGCCGGCCCCACGGCGGGCGTGGTGCCGGTGGTGGTGTTCTCGTCGTCGTGGTGGTCGGTCGGGTTCATCGCGGGAGCCTTCCTGCCGTGGGTGGTGCGCACCCCGCCGGGCAGGGCCGAACCACACGTCCCCGGGCGGGGTTGCGGTTGGCCCTGCCCAGCGAGTGCGGGGAGGGGTCAGCCGATGCGGCCTGCGCGGTAGTCGTCGCGCAGCTGCACCGAGAACTTCTTGCCGCACCGCAAGGTGCGGCGGATCGCTTCGCCGTTGTCCGGATCGAACCCGGCCGGCCGGGCCGCGAGGGCCGTCTTGAACTCCTCGCGCAGCTGATCGAGCGTGCGGCGCTTGGGCTCCGGCAACCGCGTCGACCGCCGCGCGGGCGGCGTGCGCCGCGCGGGGACCGCGCGGACCGGGCGGGTGCCGCCGCGCTCAGCGACCGGCGAGCCGGGTGGCGGTTGCGTAGGGTCGAGCGCGGCGATCCCGCCTGGTCCCTCCCCCTCGCCAGGTGGGGTCGCCGCCTGCTCCGGGCCCTCGCCGGGCCCAGCGGGTACCGCGTCGTCGGGCAGCTCCAGCCCGGCGAACGCGGCCAGCAGCCGGGGCAGGCACCGCACGACCGCGACGGCGACGACCGGGCCGAGCAGGTGCAGCACCAGCCCCGAGACGGTGAAGGCGTCGGCGACGCCGGGCAGGTGCGGCCAGGCGTTCATCCCGAGCGTCAGCCCGAGGAACACCCACTCCGTACGGTCGACCGCCTTGTCCTGCAGCGGCTGGCCGCGGGTGGTGAGGTAGGCGCGGCCGGCGACCACCATCAGCAGCGCCAGCGAGCAGAACGGCTCCGCCAGCCACGCGAACCACCACCGCGGGCTCCCGGCCGGGGCGCCTTCGGCGGCGAACGCCTGCACCCCGGCCGTCGACCAGGCCAGCGCCAGGGTCAGCGACACCAGCGCCACGGCGAGCACCAGCCGCCGCACCCGGGCGTCGCGGTAGGCCAGCACCCGCGGGTCGCGGTCCAGCCGCCACAGCGCGGCGGCCTGCTCGACCGCCTTGCGTCGCGCCCGCACCTTCTCGGTGGTGACCGCGAACGGCGCGGTGTCGGACTCCAGCGCGAGAAGCTGGTGCGCTTCGGCGTGCTCGGCAGCCCGCCGCCGTACCCGGCGGGTGATCCCGGACCGCCGCGCCCGGCCGGCGACCCCAGGGTGCAGGTCCGGCGCGGGCTCGTTCTCCCCATCGGCCGTGTCCGGGGCGGGCTCCGGCTCGGCCGGGTCCGGTTCCACCGGTGCGGGCAGGTCGTTGGCGGCCAGCTGGCGTTCGATCTCGGTCAGGGTCCGGGCGAGATCGGCGTGGCCGTCGGCCGGGGTGGTGGTCGTGGAGCTCATGCCTTGGCCTCCTTCCGGTCGGTGTCCTCGGTCGCGCGCCCGGCGGGCGCGGCGCTGGCGGTCAGGGCGGACTGGGCCGGACGGGTAGCCACCGCGAACTGGCGTGCGGTGGATGTGGTGCGGCGCAGCCGGATCTCGTTGACCGCCCACACCGCCGCCCACACCACCGACACCAGGTCAAGCCACGGCGTGAACAGCACCCCGCCGATCAGCGGGACGGCCACGCCGGCCAGCTCGGCCGCGTGGCCGGTCGTCCACGCCACCGCCGCGTCCGTGCGGGTCCTGCACCGCGGCACGGCGGCCGGGGCCGGGTCGTTGCGTTCAGGCATGAGCGACCTCCCAGTGCATCCGGCCCGGCGGCGGGCCGGGACTCGGGTGGGTGTTGTGCGGGTCGAAGAACTGGTTGATCGGGCCGCGCGGCGGCGTCGACACCCGGCGGGTGGCGTAGGCGTCCAGCCGGGCCATCACCCCGGCCAGAATCCGCGCCGCCACCACCAGCGGAATCCGGATCAGGTGCAGCGCCAGGAACAGCGCCAGCGCCGCGAACACCCGCAGCAGCGCCCACGTCCCGTTGCGCTCCAAAAGCGTCCCCAGCAACGCCGCATCCGGGTTCGGCGGCATACCGTCCGGTGTGTACATCACGCCTCCCAGGCCGTGGCGAACGAAGCGCGGTCGATGTCCGCCCGCCCGGCCAGCTCGTCTCCGGTGATCGAAGCCGCCAGCAGATTCACCAGCGCCAGCCGGGCGTGCAGCGAACCGGCCGCGTCGAAGCGGGCGATGTCGCTGGCGGTGAGAAGGGCGTTGTTGTGCTTGCCGCTGGTCAGGATCTCCGCGATCAGCTCGGCCTCGCGGTAGTGCTCGGGTCCGGTCATGACGGGCTCTCTTCGGTCTCGGATGCGTTGGCGGCCTTGGCTTCCCGGTGATCGGCGATGACGCCGCGGATCGCGGCGGCCAGATCACGGCCGATGCTGCGCAGGACCGCGACGTCGTCGGCCAACATGTCCATCTCGTCGGGCAGGAACGGTTCCTTGCGGCGGCGCATGGTCAGCTCTCCTGTTCGGTGTCGTCGGCGGGCCGCAGGTCGGCGGAGATCACGACCGGGTGGCCGAGCCGGCCGGTGCGGTCGGGGATGTCGCCGATCGCGGACAGGTGGACGGTGCCGTGGTCGCCGGGGGCAGTGCGGCGGGTCGCCAGGTCCAGGAAGCCAGCCCACGCGACGTAGATTGCGGTCACGTCTTCGGCCGTGTGGTCGAGGACGGGTACCGTGCCGCGCAAGTGGCCGGTGTCGCTCAGGGTCCAGTGCAGCGGCGTGAGCCCGGCTGCGCTGGCGCGCTGCAATACCGTCGCCAGCGCGGCGTGCCCTTGGATCTGCCAGCGGCGGCGTTCGTTGTCGGTGACCGGGCCGAACAGGCCCGATCCACTCTGGTCGGTCATTGCGGCAGTCATCTCCGGTGTCTATTGTGGAGGGTCAGCGGGTGTGCGGGCCGGGGCCGTAGAGGCGGAAGCAGGGCCGTTCGTCCAGCTCCTGACGGGACGCGGCGTGGGGCGCGCACATCGGGTCACCCGCGTAGACCGTGGTGGCCGGCGACGAACAGACCGTGCAGGTCTGCGGGGCGTTGGTGTTGTTGTTCTTGTTGCGGGCCATGACGAAGCTCCTTCGAGAGTGCGGGGTTTGGTGGTGTTCAGGGCTGTTTGCGGTGGTCGACGTAGATTCCGGCCGCCGCGACGATCAGCAGTGCGATGGTCAGCGTCAGGCGCGGTCCCGGCGGGTGACGGTGCCGGACACGGTGCGGGTGGTCGCGTCGATGCCGACGCCGGCTGGGGCGGTCAGGGCGATGTCGCCGGAGACGGAGCGGGCGCGCACGGTCGAGTCGGTGGCGGCGTCGACGGTGATGTCGCCGGAGACCGTTTTGATCTGCGCCGACCCGGCCAGTTCCCGGCAGATCACGTACCCGGACACCGTGCGGACCGACACCTCCGCGGCGCGGGCGGTGTGCACGTCCCCGGACATCGTCTTCACCCGCACCGTGGTGGCATCGACGCACGCGAGGTTCCCCGCCGTGGTCTCGACGTCGACGAACCCGAGCGGGCCGGTCGCCGTGAGGTGCGGCGTGACCCCGGACAGGATCACCGATGACCCCGGGGCCACCCGGGCGGTAATCCGGACCGGCCCGCCCCGGCGGGCCGCCCCGGCGCCGGTGACGGTGTAGCGGCCGGAACCGGCGATGACGGTGCCGTTGACGATGGTGACGCCGTCGCCGACGACCATGTCGCCGTCGATGGTGCCCAACTGGATTCCGACGACCGACCCGGTCACGATCCCGGCCTGGATGCTCACGTGGCCGTCGGAGCGGACTACCGTCGCGCCGCCTCCGGCGCCCTCGGGCTGGGGCATGCGCAGGGTGAAGCGGCGGCCTTCGGCTTCGATCGTGGCCGCCGAGATCAAGGCGGCGGTTTCGCGGCTGGTGTCCCCGGCCGCGGGGGCGAGCGTGATTTCCCCGTATTCGAGAGAGTCGTCGGCGATCACCTCGATCACGTCGTCGTGGGAGTAGATCGCCAGCTCGATCGGGCCGGACTGCCCGCACACCAGCGTGCGCGGTGTCGGCGGGTTCGGGGTCGTCGAACCGTCGTCGTTGTGGTCGGGGGTGTTGGCGGGCATGGCGAAGACACCTGTCCTTTCCGGACATTCGATGAGGGGCAGGATGTGCGGTGGTGCGCGAGAGCGGGCCGGGTCACGCGGCGGTGGCGGGGCCGTCGGCCAGGCGCGCCCATTCGGCCGGCCAGTCGACAGCGCCCGCCTCGCATCCGGCGGGCACCAGGGCGTAGGCGGCGTCCAGCAGGCTGGTGACGGTGCCGCGGGCGGCCGAGAGCTTCACCGCCGGGTTGGTCAGGCACAGCCACACCAGCACCCGATCGCGGTCGCCGCCGACGTCCGGGGTGACCTGCACATCGCCCGTCCCCGCCGGAGCGGCGAGGCCGTCGCGCAGCAGATCCCGGGCGAACAGCCACGACACCGGGCCGAGGTGCAGGGTGACCGCCCACGGGTCGGTGGTCGTGTACTCCCAGACCCCTTCGACCTCGCCGCGGTCGTCGACGATGACGGTGGCGGGGAACAGCAGCTGTGTCACGGCTCCTCCCGCAGGTCCAGTTCCGTGCGCAGCGTCCGCGGCAGGTTGCACGCGACGATCGCCGCGGAGAGCATGCGGTCGTGGTCGAACGCGAACCCGCCCGCCCGCGCCACCTTGACCGCCACCCGAACCGGCATCCATTCCGCCGCCGCCGCGTCGTCGGCCGCGACCGGGTCGGGTGCCTCCTCCGGCAGCACCACGGCGTAGGCGACCGACACGTAGCGGCCCCGGGCGTCGCGGCCGGGAGCGTCGAACACCCCGACCTGGCGCACGAACGCCCCGGCGGGCACCGCGACGCCGGTTTCCTCCGCCAGCTCCCGCACCGCCGCCTCCTGGGCAGTCTCGTCCGGTTCGACGTGACCGCCGGGCAGGGCGAGCTTGCCCTTGTGCGGGTTCCAGCCGCGCTGGATCACCAGCACGTGCCATTTCCCACCCCGCAGGGTGAAGGCGACCATGTCCGCGGCGTAGAACACCGGGGTCCGGTCGTCGAGGCGGGCGGCGATCTTGGTGGCGAGCGAACCGAGCAGCGACACGGCGAATGTCCTTTCAGGAGTAGGAAAGAGGGCTGGCAGAGAGGGCGGAGGGTCAGCGGAGCAGGTCCCGCCACACGTCGGCGCGCTCGTCGGCCTTGGCGGCCGCGTTGTTGTAGACGGCGGCCTGGCGGTAGTTGCCGTTGCGCTCGTGTTCCTCGGCCTTGTCGCGCAGCGCCGTCGCGGTCGCCGCCTCGTCGGAGGCGTTGGCGCGCACCGCGTTCTTGAAAACGCCCATGGTGAAACACGTCCTTCCGTCAATGGGGGTGGAGCAGAACAAGGGAGAAGATCAGGCCGCGCGCAGCTGGTGAACCGGCGCGGCGGTCAGCAGAGCGGTGACGTAGGAGACGAACGACCGCTCCGCACACGGGTGCACCGCCCCGGTCTGCGGGTCCCGCAGCGTGGTGCGCAGCCACAGCGTCAGCCGCGCCACCGACCAGCCCTGCGCGCGCCGCTTGGCGATCGCGGCCACCAGCGCGTCCAGGAACTCCGGCCGCACCCGCGGTGCCCGCTTCGCCGCCTTTGCCGCGACCGGGCACGGTCCGGCCAGGTTGGACAGGGGCGGCCGGCTGGTGCGCGGCCGGGACGCCATCGCGGCCTCCCGCTCCGCGGCGGCCAACAGGCGAACCTGCGCCGCGACGTCGCGGTAGACCCCGGCCCGCTGGTGCATCACCGCGTCGCGGGTGCCGCGGGTCAGGACCCGGGCGTTGGCCGCCAGCAGCCCGGCCAGCATCTCGAACCGGCGCGCCACCACCGCCGGACCGTCCTCACGCACCAGCACCAGCGGGTTCCCCTCGGCCGCCGTGGGCTCGGCCTCGGCCAGCAACCGCAGCTGCGCCGCCACATCGCCGTAGACGGCCACCCGGACCCCGGTCACGACCTCCGGCAGCCCGGCCGCGCTCAGCAGCGCGGCGTTGCGGGTCAGGGTGTCGGCCAGATCGGCAAACCGGGCCGCGGTCACGGTGGTCAGCGTGGCGGTCATGAGCGGTCCCTTTCGTGCGGTGCAGCCGGAAGCAGGCATGGCGCTGCCCCGGGACGAATGCGGAATGGCTTGAATGGCGCGGAAAAGGCGCCGGAACGCGGTGGTGGGTCAGGTCAGGCGGCGAGACCGAACCCGGCAGCCGCGATCGTCTGCAAGAACTCGCGGTGCGTGGCGTGGCGGACCTGGTCGATCCACTGGGCCAGCCGGATCGCACTCAGCCCGTGCGGGCCGGCGACCTCGCGGCGCAGCCGCTCGTAGGTACGGTCCAGCCAGTCCAGCCGGTCGAACGCCGACGCCGTCGCGGGCGGCATCCCGGCCAGCAGCCCGGCGAACGCGGCCGGGACGAACAGGCGGTCGGTCATGACTGCCTCCCGTAGCGCAGGGCGATCCAGGTGGTGACCAGCGACGCGGCCACGCCGATCGCGCGGTGCGCGGCCTGGTCCAGCTCCGTCAGCGCGGTCCCCGGCCCGGCGGCGTCGACCACGCCGTCGCGGCGCTGCACCGTCGCGTGCTCGACGTAGCCCTGCTGCCCCGCCAGCCGCGCCAGCGCCTTCAGCGGCTCCCGCCGGTCGATCACGTAGTGCGTGGCCGCGTTGATCGCGACCCCCGTGGCCAGCGCCCGCAGCGGCACCCGGAACCCGAGCACCCGCGTCACCGCCACCGCCGCACCCACCTGACCAGCGGTGTAGCTGGCCACGTGCCGGGCGCAGTGCCGCGCACCCTCCCGCCCCGGCTTGCCCTTGCCCGCCGCGTCCTCACTGGACTGCAGCCACTGGTCACACAGCGGGTGAATGTCGGCGAACGTCGCCTGCAACGCCGCGAACAACGCCAGCCCACGAACCGTGCTGCTCCGCATCTCAGGCCACCTCCCCCAGCTCACGCGAGGCCACAACCGGCAGCGAGTACACCCGGGCCACCGGGGCCTCCAGCTCGGCCAGCGCGGCCTCGATCTCCGCCATCTCCGCGTACAGGTCGACCAGCTCGGCCCCACCCTCGAAGCCCCCGGCCAGGACGCCGTCACCAGTCAGGCCGGTCGTGTCCGCGAAGTAGTCGAAGTCCAGGTCATCCGTCGCCGCCTCGATCTGGCGGCGGCTCGGTCGTGCGTTCCTCATCGGCAGTTCCTTCCGTCGTTGACTCATTCAATCTAGCGCAAGCGAGTTCAAAGGCACGATAGGCCGATCGAGTGAACTAGCCCAACCTGATACAAGCGGACTAATCTGGAGCTATGGACAGCTCTGCTGGGCAAGCGCCCTTCGAAGTAGTGGCAGCCGAGATCCGAAGGGATATGCGGGAAGGGAAGCTAAAGCCGGGCGACAAGCTGCCAACTCATCGCGAGTTGGCCGGCCGGTACGACATCGCCGTCGCCACCGTTCAACGGGCGCTCAAGGTCCTTCAGGACGAAGGGCGCCTCGTGGCGCGCCAGTCGATTGGCGTCTTCGTCACGGAGAACGCGGGACAGGCGGAGCCGCTGACGTTGAGCCAGCTTGCGGCCCAACTGGCTGACCTGCGTGAGCGTGTCGAGACGTTGGAACGCCGTCCTGGCTAGCCGTTGAACAGTGCGCGGGCGAACTGGATCAAGCTGTCGAGGGCGCCGTCGCCCTTGTCGGCGGCAGTGTCGACGGCCGCGGCAGCCTCAATCGGAGACTTGATCACGATAACGATCACCACGAGCACGGTCAGCCCGAAAAGGAACTTCTTCCAGCCCCCGCCGCCGGTCTTGAACCCAGGGAACGAACTCTTCGCCATGATCTCTCCTTTGTGGTCGTTTGGCTGGTCCGGTTCGGACCGGGCCGCCTTGCTGAAACCAGATTCGCGGATGGACCCCCATGCACATCAGGGCGCAAGCGGGGGCACATGGCACAAGGGGGGGCACATTCGGAGGAGTCCGGTTTGTGCCCCCTGCCGATCACCTGTGTTTAACTGGGGGTGAGGAGGGGCGATGAACGAACAGGGAAGGGTGCCGAACACCCAGCTGGCGGCCCTGATGCGGGAGGCCCAGCTCAGCCAGAAGAGCCTCGCGCACCACATGCGCATGATCAGCGAGCGCGACAACGGGAAGCCCATCGCGCCGTCGCACACGAATGTGGCCAAGTGGTTGAGCGGCGAAACGAGGCGTCCGAACGCGCGAACCTGCCAGGTGCTCGTTAAGGCGCTGAGTGGGCGCCTCCAGCGCCGCCTCACACTCGAAGACGTCGGCTATGGCGGCGGCCGGCCGGGCAACACCCCAGACGAGTCCCCCTTGGACTACCCCGAGACTATCGAAGCGACCGTGACGTCGCTCGAACGGCTCGCCGCATACGAGCTGCGCGACGGCGCGGCGACCGGGGGCCTGGTAGTCGTGCCGGAGGCATGGGACGGTCTGCTGACGCGGTGGACGTACGGTGAGGACAGCGAGCCGCACGCTCCGGTCGAGCCACGACCGATCGGCGAAGTCGACGTCGAAGTGGTGAAGGATGCGACGGCCTACTTCGCGAACGCGGACTACAGGTACGGCGGCGGTCGACCTCGACCGATGGTCGGTACTTTTCTCAAGACGGAAGTGCTTCCACTGCTACCCGCGGTTTCACCCAGTACCGCAATAGGACGAGAATACTTCCGAGAAGTAGCGGCCCTTACGCGGCTCGCGGGCTGGACCGCATACGACATCGGCGAGCACGGCGCAGCTCAGCATTACCTGTTTCTGGCTTTCAGGCTCGCGCGGGCGGCAGGCGATAAAGCGTTGTGTGGGCGAATTCTCGCAGGGATGAGTCATCAGGCAAACTTTCTCGGACATTTCGAACGTGCCGTTCATCTCGCCCGCGGTGCGGCATTTGGCGCTCGGGACCACGCCACTGCGACGACCAATGCCCTTTTTTATGCGATGGAAGCCCGAGCGCTGGCGTCAATGGGAAAGACTGCGGAAACGATTGCAGCACTTGCTGCCGCCGAGCAATGGCTCGGAAAAAGTGATCCCGAAAAGGATCCGGAATGGATCACGTATTTCGACAATGCAGAGCTGCATGCCGAGTTTGCCCACTGTTATCGAGACTTAGGGCAGGCCGATTTGGCGGTGCATCACGCTGCGGAATCCATTTCTTCGTCTAAAAACCTCTATGTCCGCAGCCTTTCATTCTGTCGAACAGTACTGGCAACGGGGCACCTTCAAGCTAACGAAATAGAAGAAGCCGTGAAAGTGGCGCAAGGGGTCGTCGACACCGCCGTGCAACTGAAGTCTTTCCGTGTCGTTTCCTACTTGCACGACTTCCGCAAGCGCCTTCGCGGTCATTCTTCCGAGTCTGCGGTGCGCGACTTCACGGAACAGACCGAGAGTCTGCTTGGGTCAGTAGATTCCCCACTGTCGCGGCAGTTGTTCATTGCGTAGATCCGAGATGCGATGAAGGATCTCTGCGTCCAGCTCATCCGTCTCGCCCATTCGTTGCATTAGCCATGTCGTCATGTTTAGCTCGCGAATAGCGCGAAGTACAGGGAAGCCTGCCCACTTGGTCGGATCGAATCCGTAGGCTCTGACATATGCCGCATATGACGCCTTGTCGAGCCATCCGAATGCCTTGTATCGCACAGCCGCAACGGCAACATCCCACTCGCGTGGCCCGAATGCGAAATCCTCGAAATCGATCAGGCGAACGATGCCATTCTCGTCGCGCATGAGGTTTCCGTTATGCGCGTCACCATGGATTGGACCGAGAGGTAGAACAAAATCGAGTTCTTCGAATTTCGCCTCTAGCTCAATTGACCGATTGCGAAGGAATGATAGGTCGGCATCCGGAATTCCATTTGCCCGATCGAGGCGTGCGGCCACCTTGGGGAAAGGCTCGAATTGTGGCAATGCGAGAGTGTCGTTCGAGGGGAGATTGTGCAGTTGACGTAGTATCTCGCCGAGATCTTGATATTCAACCGGTTCATTACTCTCGCGAATGAACTCCCAGAATGTGACAGCGAATCCGCAGGCGAGGACTGGCTGCGGAGCTTGCCGGGCGAGTCGGACTGCCGGGAAGTCGGCGGTTTCGAGCCATGCGGCAATTCGAATCTCTTTGCGACTGGCCTCTTCGGAGCGCCCCACCCGCGCCATGACGTCGCGCTGCAAGCGGAACATGGCGTTTTCGCCCATGCGGATAAGGGAGGCGGATTCGCAGTCGAGGTCTGCGACCTGGCACGCTTCGCGTAGCGCACGCTCAGCGGAATCCGGCGTGAGCGCGGGACCGGTCTGTGTCATGCCGTCCGTTCTCCTATCGGTGACTCGTTCAGGCTACTGGGCCGCGGCGCGGGTCGCCGACGATCGGCGTCCAGCAGCAGCGTGCTGAGCCTGCGTCTCCGGTGGGCGGGGGTCCACCTGGATATGACGGACGATCCGCGGTGGTCGACGCCGCACAGCTCACCGGGGCATCCTGGCGACATGGGCGAGGGAACGATCTTCGACAAGTGGGAGGCAGCCGGCCGCCGGGCGATGCAGCGGGATGAGGCGTGGCGGGCACGTTGGGCGGCGATTGAGCGGGCCGCACGATGGCCACTGCTGTCGGGTGCTGCCGTCGCCGGGCTGGCGCTCGGGGTGTTGGCGGGCTGGCCGTGGTGGCCGTGGGCAATCGGCGTGGGACTTCTCGCAGTGCTCGCCCTGGCGGGAGTTCGTCAGCGGCTGGGGCCGGCCTACATGACCGCTACGGCTCTGCTGGCGGTCGATGCTGCCCTGCTCAGCTACGTCAACCCGTGGTGGTGGGGTCTGCTCGCTGGAATCGGGGCGCTCGGGTTCGCGGCGGTCGCCGGAACGTGGCTGGGCTGGTGGCAGCATCGCCGGACGCACGTGCTTGCCGCCGCCGTGGCCGGCCTGGCACTGCTGGCGACGTCCGCGGTGGTGCTCGCGGTGCACGCGGCCCAGGCAGCCGAGGTCGAGCGTCAGCAGCAGGCCCAAGCGCACGAACAGGCCGTGGCGCGCATCCTGCCGCGGACCCCGGCCAGCATGGTGAACTTCCTCGCCGAACGAATCACCCGGCCCACGCCCGAAGCGGTCGCCGATGCGTGCTTCGTGTTCAGCCCGGACGCGCAACGTCAGCTCGCCGACGCTCAAGGTGGCGGCGACTGTGCCGGAGCCATCCGGGCACTCGCTGCCCGGGTCACCGACCCCAGCGGGTACGTCAACCGCCTCTGGCTGCCCGGTCAGGCCACCCAACCCGGGCCAGCCAGCACGCTCACCGTGGACGCCTGCGCCCTCGACTTCGGCGGCCTCGCTGGCGTCCCCGGACCCGATCCGGGGCCCCAGCTTGGCCACTTGACCCTGACGCAGCAGCATGGCGAGGGTCACCGCATCACGGCCTACCGGCCGTGCTGACATCACTCTGCGTTGATGTCCGCGGCTCCCATGTTGCACCCGGCCCAGGCTGGGAGGGGCTCAATGGGGGTCTCAGCCACTGCCGTTCATGGGGGTTCGGTGCCGACTTCAATAGGCGCTGACCTGCATCGATCTTCTCCGCGGACCGTGCTGAACCAACAACCCAAGACCTGAAAAGCGGAAGGTCGCCGGTTCGACCCCGGCCCTGGCCACACTATCTACCTGCGAAGACAGGCCCCCAACCTATCGGGTTGGGGGCCTGTCTCGTATCCAGGGTCTCAACAAAGGGTCTCAACGGGTCTCAGGCGCCGTCCTTCCAGAAGTACGTGTTGATCTGGCCTGCCACCTCCTCCCGGATACCGTCGGTCACATGTTGGTACCGCCGTCGCATCGCCTCGGTCGACCAGCCCATGAGCTTCATCACCACTCGGGGGTCCACTCCGAGCAGCAGCAGGACCGTGGCGGCGGTGTGTCGGGCGTCGTGAAGGCGGGCCTCCCGGACGCCGGCCTCCGCCAGCAGCTCGCGCCAGGTCTCGTAGTCGGCGCGCGGGTCGATCGGCCGGCCGTTCTCCTGCGTGAAGATCCAGCCACCCTCTTCCCAGAGGTCCGCAGCCCGGTCTCGTTCGCGTGCCTGGCGCTGCTCGTGCCGCATCAGTAGCTCGAAGATCTGGTCAGGCAGCGGCCACGTGCGGCGCCCGGCCCGTGACTTGACGTCCACCTCGACCAGGCCGCCGCCGTGGCGTTGCGGGCACTTGCGTGCGTGCTCGACACAGGTCGGCGGGCAAGGCGGCGGACACGGGCGCGTGTGCCGCTTGCACGGCTGCTTACACGGCGCCGTCTTGTGGTAGGCCGCGCCGCACTCATGCGGGTCATCGCAGCCGTGCAGCCACTTCTGCCGCTGCAGAGCCTTGCGGATGCGCAGCGTTCGGCGCTCCCGGTTGAGTGCTGGCCACTTGAAGCCCAGCGTCTCGCCCTGGCGGACCCCCAGGGCGAGGGCGATCACGAACCGCACGCCGTTGCGGCGCTTGAGCGCGGCCTCGATGATCGCCTGCGCGTCTTCGGGCTCGAAAGGCTCTACCTCCTCTTCCTCGACCTTCGGGGCCCTGGCAATCGCCACCACATTGCGGAAGATCTTCTTGCGGTCGAAGGCGACCTGGAAGGCGGTGCGGGCCGTGCGGTGAACCTGGTGCACGGTGGCCGGCTTGAGCCCGGCCGCCAGCATCTTGCGGTATAGCTGCTCGAAGTGCTCCGGCTCGATGGGCTTTCCCCTGCGCTTGCCCAGGCCTGGGGTCAGCTTGTACCGGCCCACGCCCGGGATCAGGTGACGGTAGACGGCCGTCTTGTAGCCGACGACTGTCTTGTACCGGGCGGTCATCGGGGCGATGTTCTCGACCCAGTGGATCAGCCACGCCTCGACTGTCCAAGACTCGCCAGGCTTGAGCACTTCTCCCTTCTCGACCTGATTCAGCAGTTCTCGGTAGGCGTCGCGCGCCTCGTCCTCGTCACGCCGTTTGATGTGCCGTCGGTCGGGATCGCCGTTGTCCTTGACGCCCACGGTCACCCGGGCGTGCCAGTAGCCGTCGTATTCGCTGTAGTAGAAACTTCCTTGCCCATCGGGGTTTTTGGTGCCCTTGGGACGTTGGCTGCGTGCCACAGGTGGGCCCTTTCTCAGGCGGCGTCAGGTTTCTTGGCGTTGGCGACCAGCCGGGCGGCGTAGTCGCGGATGGCATCGATGTGCACCCTTCGAAGCCGTCCGATTTGGACAGATTCGAGTTCGCCGGATGCGACTAGCGCGAAAGCGGTGGTGCGGCCCACACCCAGCTGTGCACCGGCTTCCGCCACGGTGAACAGGACGCGAGGGGGCATCGGTCGCGAGTGCAGTTGCGCGTCTGCCTCCTTGGCTGCCGCAAGTCGTTCGGCGAGTTGGGCGAGGGTGGTCACGAGTGCGGCGATGTCGTTGGCGGGAGCCATGGCGTGATGACCTCCAAACGCCCGCGGTCGGGCCTGGTGAAGCGCCGCCGGACACGGGTCGGGCGGCGTGATTCGGTTACGGTGGGTGCTTGCCGGGCTGGGCAGGCTGGCAGAGAGGTAGGGGCGGGTAGCAGCGCTGGGGCGGCGGGGGCTGGAAGAAACCCGCAAAACCCGCAAACCCGCAAAGTGGCCTCTGACCAGCGGGTTTGCTGGCGGGTTTTGGTGCGGGTTTCTCCCGGCAACCCGAGAAACCCGCGGGTTTTGCGGGTTTCTCCACCGACCCCGGACGAAAAACCCGCCTCCCTCTGCCAGCCTCTTTTCCCTGGTCACAGCCCTACGGAGTGATCGTTTGCGGGTTTGCGGGTTTTGCGGGTTTTTTCGCCGCCTGTGCTCCTAGGACGCTTGCCGCTCGACCCACCACAGCTTGCTGTTGAGGTGCTTGTCGGTTGCGCTGCGTAGCACGACGTCGCCGTGCCAGCGGTCGATCTGGCCACGCAGCCGCCACCCCAGGCTCTTCACCGACAGCGGCTTTCCGGCCCGGTCGGTCGGGAACGTCCCGGCCCACGGGTCGGTCCCGGTGGTCGGCTCGCCGGACTGGCGCAGCTGCTGGGAGGTCAGCCGGACGTCGCCGTGGATGTCGTCCCAGGCCATCAGGAACGCCCGCCACTCCCCGTCTTCCTCATCCAGCTCGCGGACGGAGTCGGCGTTGGCGAGGAACCCGCCGACCTGGTGGTGTTCCAGGAAGCCCCCGAGGTGGCGGGCCCACGGGGTGAACTGCCGCATCTGCGGTACCGCGCTGGCGGTCGGTGCGCCGTTGTTCGTCCAATCCAGAATGAGGATCAGCACGTGCCGCAGCACGGTGGCCCGGTTGCCCGGGTCGAGGATCCACGAGTCGAGGTTCGGGATCGTGAACCCCGTGCGGGCCTCCGGGCGCGGGCAGTTCGGGTCGAGGCGCACCCACACCGAGCGGGAGGCCATGTCCCCGCCGGTGCGCAGGTTGTTGCCGGTGGCCAGCCACAACCGGTCATTGATGAAGTTCGCCGCGGAGTTCGTGCCCAGCCGCCGATCCGACCAGTTCCGTTCGGTGACCAGCCGGGCCAGCACGGCGGAGTTCACCATGGCGCCCTCGGCCAGGTTGTCGAACACGATCACCCCCACGCTGTCGGCCAGCACCGTGGTGATGGCCTTGCGCAGCTCTTCCTCCGAGTCGGTCCAGGTCAGCACCCGCTGCCCGACCAGCAGCCCGACGCAGCCGGCCAGGATCGTCTTGCCCGAGCCGGGCATGGACGCCTCGATCATCCCGAACGGCGACAACGCGCGGGTGTAGGGGCGGATCAGCGGGGTGACCAGCAGCGCCAGGTAGTTGGCGCGGTCGGCGTCGCTGCGCCACGGGAAGTCCCGCAGGAACCGGTCGAGCAGGAACTCCCGCGACTCGGCCACCTCGCCCGGCGTGGGCTGTTCCGGGATCCGGCCGAGGTGCTGGTTGCCGGCCAGGTAGAACCCGGTCGCCGGGTCGTAGCCGGGGTCCTGCAACAGGGTTCCGTCCCGGCGCAGCACCGGGGTGGAGATGATCCGGTGCAGCACCGGCAGTTTCGGCCATGACCGCCGGGCCAACACAGCGTTGAGCACGGTGGCGTTCGGGGTGGTTTCCACTTCTTTCCCTTCGCGTTTGACGTCGATCACCTCGGCGTGCTCGGCCAGCAGCGAGGCGAGCAGCGGCGGCTTGAGGACCGAGGCGGTGATGGGCAACGCCACGTCGGCATCCCCGGCCTCGGTGTCCTCGGTGGCGCCGGAGATCTCCTCCACCACCACCGGGGCGCCCTCGGACACGTAGGTGTCCGGGATGATCCGGTCGTCCAGCGCGCCGGTGAGGATGCGGATGGCGTCCGGGTCCTCACCGATGCGCAGCCGCGGGCGACCCGTGTTGCCCAGCGGCCACAGCGACCGGGCTTGTGCGGGTGTGCTGGCCATGGCGTTCCCTCTCCGTCGTGCGGGTGATGCATGCCGCGCTTACGCGGCGGGTTCCAGCGGTTCGCCGGTGATGGCCTCGATCACGGCCGAGCCGAGGACTTCGGCCATGCCGGGCGGGACGGCGTTGCCCCAGCCGCGGACGCACTTGCGCTTGGACTTCGCGACCTTCGGCGGCACCTTGTAGCCGGCAGGGAAACCCATTCCGGCGGCGATCTCGTGCGGTTCGAGCATCCGGAACGTGCACGCCTCGACCGGCGCGGTGCCGCCCACCAGGGCGTAGCGGTCGCGGGTGGTCAGCGTGCCGATCGGGTCGTCCGTGAGCTGGGTGCCGCCGTTGCCGTAGTAGGCCATCAGCAACGCCTGCCCCGCCTCGCCGGTCGGCGGGCCCACGAGGCCGTGGTGGTTGCCCCCGGCCGAGACGGTCGGGATCGGCCCGTCCAGCGGGTAGGCGGCGTTGAACGAGCCGCCGTTGCGCTGGATCGAGATGAACGGCGGCACCACCACCGCGGTCTCCCGGCGGCAGGTCTGCGTCCGCATCGGTTCGAGGATCGTGCTGGCGGTGTCGACCCCGGCCCGCGCGGCGCACGACACGAGCAGAGGCGGGCACACCAGCCCGTCGGTCTCCCGGGTGGTGCGCGTCGGCAGGGGCTCGCCGACGCTGGTGGCGTGCTGGCGCCACGTCCCGCCGGCCGGGGTGAGCAGCGCCCCGATGTGGCGGGCCAGCCCGGCCTTGATCCGGTTCATGGTGTTCTCGGTGAGCGGGTCCGGTCGGCCGTGGTCGTCGACCCGTTCCCCGATGCGCTGCCCGGGGTCGAGCGACCAGTCGATGATCGTGCTGGCCGGGAGCACGGCGGGTTCGACGATCTGGTGTCGGCAGGTGCGGTGCGGGCAGCGGTAGACGTACTGGCCGTGGCGGATGCCGTAGATCCCCATGGTGTTGCGGGGGTTCTTGAACACCTGCACCGCACTGACGACCTGGTCGCAGACCGGGCAGTACGCCTTGGGGCGCAGCCACTTGTCCCAGTCCGGGTCCCGGCCGAGGCTCACGTGCCAGTAGGCCAGGAAGAACCGGTTGCGGGACTGCGCGATCTTCCCGAGGGTGGGGCCGGTGACGTGCATGGCGTTGAGCGCGATCACCTTGGTGCGGTAGCCGTAGAAGGCGATCTCGCGCCGCCACCGGGCGAACTGGTCCCACTTCACGACCTGGACCACGTTCTCCACCACGCCCCCGAGCACCGGCGCACGCCGGATGGCCATGGCTTTGAGGTAGCGCGGGATCTCCTCCATCAGCGCCCGCGCCCGCGCGGTCTCCGGGTTGAGCGCCCGCGGCCCGGTCACCGGATCGAACAGCACCCCTTGCGTGCTCTGGTCGAAGTCGCGTTTCTCGCCGCGGGCGTCCGTCCACGGCGGACACGACGGCGAGGCCCAGAAGAAGTCCACCCGCGGGAACTTGCCGATGTCGGCCTTGGCGATGTCGCCCTCGTAGTGATCCATGCCGGGGTGGTTGTAGGCGTGGGTGGCGATGGCGTCGGGGTTGTGGTTGGCGGCCAGGACGCCCTCGGTGCCGGGCACGGCCAGGACGCCGGTGGTGTCGCCGCCGAACCCGGCGAACTCGTGGTAGGTGGTGACGGTCATCAGCGGATCTCCTTCCGGTGCCGGGTCGGGACGCGGCTGTTGCTCTGGGGTCGGTCGGCGCGTTCGGCGGTGGCCTGCACCGGCCCGGCAGGCGAGGCCGGTGCCACGACGGTCAGGTAAACGCGGCCGAGCTTCGACGCGCCTCGGTTGCGGTAGAAGCCGCTGGCTTCCTGGACGTCGAGCACGGTGGTGATGACCGCGACTGCTGCGGCGATCTCGGCCTCGGTGCCCTCGACACGGATGCGCATCAGGCGGTCACCTTTCCGGCGCGGCGGTCGATGGCCTCGATCCAGCAGACCGCGGTGGCGGCGATCTGCACCAGCTCGGCCCGCAGCGCGGCGGGGTCGTCATCGGCCAGCCCCTCGTAGACCTCCTCGCGCAGGATGTGCAGCCAGGTGAGGCGCCCTTCGGCGCGAGCCAGCTCGGTGGCGAACCGGGCGGTGTGGGCGGCGTCGGCGGCGCGGCGCGACAGGCCGGTCAGCGCGACGTCGGGGCCGGTGCCGTCGGGGTGGTTCTGCTCGCCCCACTGGGTGTCCTGCCGGGTGCGTTCGGCGGCGACCTCGGCCAGCACGGTGAACGTGGGGTGCGCGGCGACGGGGTGGGTGGTAGTCATGGCGCGGGCTCGCTTTCGGGAGGCGGGCACGGGAAGGGCCGGGCACGCGCGGTGCCCGGCCCTCTCTGGTGTCCTTAGTGGTCAGTGGTGCTGGTCGGTGCAGGTGGAGCAGACCCAGTGCTGGGGGTCGTGTTCGCGCCAGCCGACGGCGCGGGCGTCGCGCTCGATCGCGTTCCGCCCGGCGACGTGCGGCGTGGTGTAGGCGTCCCAGCCGTCGAAGAACCAGGCGTGCCTGTCGCGGCACGACGGGGCCGCGCACCGCAGGGCCCAGCCCGGCGAGGTGGTGTCCCGGCGGATCTGCGCGTCCCCGTCGCCGGGCCCGGCGCACTCGGCCATGGCGGCGGCATCGGCGTAGGTGTCGAACCCGCCGGGGTCGGGCTTGCCGTCCTGCCAGATTCGCCACTGGGGTGGCCAGGGCACCCACGAGGTGCGGGCGTACACCAGCGGCCGGTGTTCGTGGCGCGCGTCCTGCAGGTCGGTGATCAGCGCGAGGTACGTCCGCTGCGTGGCCGGGTCGTCGGCGATGACCGCGCCGGGGCGGTCCCAGTCGATCCCGGCCTGCTCGTACCACTGCGCCACCTCGCGGGCGTAGGCGATCGGCGCGGCCGGGCAGACGCACAGCCCGGACGCGGCGTGCACGAGACGCCAGTTCCCGGTGTAGCGCAACGGCTCGCCGGTCACGTGCGGAACCAGCAGCACCCCGGGGATCGCGGTGGTTTCCCCGGCGACCGGCTGCGTGCCCACGGTCATGGCGAGGCTCACGGTGGTGAGGGTGGTCTGCTCGGGCGGGACCGGGGTGCGCGGGTACCTGCGCCACCGCTCGGGGATCTGCTGGTCCTCGGGCGGGGTGAGGGTGCGGGTCATCACGCGGCCTCGCTTCCGGCTTCGTAGAGGTTCCAGCAGTCCGCGCAGTCGCACAGCCGTCCCAGCCCGGGGCCGTCGACGGTGCCGGGCTCGATCACGACCGGGTCGGGCTCGGCCTGCGCGGTCGGGCTGGCGGCGTGCCAGGTCGGGATGACCTCCGGTGCCTGCAGGTCTGCGTCCGCGCAGTCGCAGCCGGAGGCGAGGCAGGGGCGGGTGTCGTCGGTGAGCGGGTGTTCGCGGTGGTGGCTGTCGAGGTGGGTGCAGGCGCAGCGGTGGACGATGGCGGCCATCAGGGTGTCCTTCCGTGGTGTCGACGGTGCAGGTACGGCGGCAGGGACAGGAAGTGCAGGGTGTGCCAGCCCTCGCGGTGCAAGCCCGGCAGCGCGTCGGTGATCGCGGCGTGCATGGCCCACACGACCGGGTCCGGGACCCGCCGGGCCATGCCGCACACGGCGCAGATCCGGCCGTCGCGGCCGCCGTTGCGGGCCAGCACGGTCAGCAGCGGCGGCAGCACCACCAGCCCGACCGTGGCCGCGTCGAACTCGGCCGCGAGGTCGAGCAGGTGCGCACGGAACCGGGGCAGGTAGTTGGTGACGTCCCACACGACCGTCCCGCCCGCGGCGAGCACCGCCCGGGTGTCGGCGGTGCCGTCGGCGACGGCGGCGGCGTTCACCGACGGGTCGGCCGAGCACCCGCACGGCGAAAGCGCGGAGCGGCGTTCGTCGAGGGAGATCACCGTGGCTCCGGGCGGGGCGTGCTGGTGGCGCCAGGTGGTTTTCCCGGCGCCGGCCGGGCCGATGGTGGCGTACAGGGTGGGCCTCACGCGGCCTGCCTGCGCGGCAGGGCGATCACGGCCGCGGTCGCGTTATCCGAGGCCGGGTTGTGCTTGCCGGCCTCGTACAACACGGCGACCTCCACCAGGACGTCGGCGAGTCTCTGCGGGTCGTCGTGGAACACCCGCACCAGCTCCTCGATCTGTCCGGTCGCGAGTGGCTTGTGGACGCCGTCGCTGGTCACGATGATCAGCTCGACGTCCGCGTCCTCGCCGCGCAGCGGGGTCCACGACATCGTCGACACGGTCGCGAACTTCAGCCCGTTGAGCACGTAGTCGGCCAGGACTTCCGTTGCAGCCCCGACCCGTTCCAGCGCCTCGCGGTCGGCGTCGGTGAGGCCGGGGTTGTCGAGCATGTGCCGGATGTGCTCCCCGGCGGTCTGGTCGACCGTCCAGCGGCGCAGCCCGGCGGTGGCCGAGTAGGTCCAGACCGCGGCGTCGCCGACGTGGGCGATCTCGATCTGCCCGTTCACGACCGAGGCGACCGCGGCGACCGCGTTGGGGCCGCCGGGGTAGTCGGGCATCGTGTCCGCGGCCGCCATCAGCCCGGCCTGTGCTCCACGGTGGGCCGCCACGGTCGCGGCTGTTCCGGCGGCCAGCTGCGCCGCGGCGCACGTGCGCAGTTCGGACCCGATGCCGTCGACGACCGCGGCGGCGGTGCCGAGCGAGGTGGTGACGACGGTTGCGGCGTCGGCGTTGGCGGGGCGGCCACCGACGTGGGTGGCCGTGGCGACGGTGAGCATGGTCATGAGATGGCTCGCTTTCCGTTGGTGTGCAGACGGTTGGTCCTCAGGCGGCGCGGCGGGTGCCCTGCCGCGGGGTGATCCGCCGGGGGTTGCCCTCCCCAGCCGCGAGTGCCGTCTCGATCACCCCGTCGTCCTTGACGGCGGAGTCGGGGGTGTTCCAGGCCGCGACCGCGGCCCGTAGCTCGGCCCGCGCGTAGTCCTTGTCCAGCAGCCGCGCCCCGACCAGCTGACCGAGGGCATAGGCAGCGGTCGAGAGGGCTTTGTTCCGCTGCCCTGACGGGGCCGCCGCGACCCGGTCGCACTCGGCCCGCACCGCTTTCGCTGCGTACGCACTCGGGGCGGCTACGGCCTTCTCGGTTCGCCCCGAGTTGCCCGCAGGCGGGAGTTTGACGCTGGCCTGGATCAGCCACCCCGGCAGCGGCGGGCCGTCGGTGTCGTCGAGCAGCTCGTAGGCCCCGTCCTCGCGGACACTGCCGGGGGCGAGGGCGTAGCCGCCCCAGCCGCGGGTGTCCACATGCCCCGCGATCCACTTGACGGTCGAGCCGAGCCGCACCCCGGGCGGCACCGGGTACCACAGCTGGCGCCCGCCGCTGGGGGTCGAGGTGGTCCACGTGTACGGCAGCGGCCCGCCCGCACCGCGGCGAGGGCTTGCAGCTCTTCCCAGCCGTCGGGGCCGGCCGGTTCGTCGGGCTTGCGGACGTCGCAGTCGATGACGTGCCAGCCGGACTTGCCCGGGAACACCGCGACGTTGTACGGGGCCGTCGCCCACACCCGCGTGATCGTCTCCGGGTCGGTGGTGGCCAGCGACTCCGGCGTCACGTGCTCCGCCGCGCACGGGCCCCGGCCGGGGCAGGTGTCCTTGCGGTGCCAGGCGGGCGGCCACTTGCGGTTCGGCATGATCGGGAACACCGCCCACCCTCTGCCAGCCATGGCCAGCGCGACCCGTTCCAGTGCGGCGCGTTGGGCATCGCTCATGCGTCGATCTCCTTTCGCCAGTCGGGCCGGGGGTCCCAGGCCGCGACGTCGTGCAGGTGCACCCGAAACGCCCGCGCCAGCGCCTCGGCCAGCCGGTCCACATCGGACGGCGGCTCTTTCGCGGCGCGCAGCAGCCGCACCAGGGCGGGGCAGGTGGCCGAGGCGTAGAACTCGCGGGCGTTCCACGCCCCGGCCACCGTCCGCCCGGCGCGGCGGGCGGTGGTGGTGTCGGCGCCGGTGTGCTCGGTCAGCCACGCGGCGACCTCGGCCGCGCTGTACTTCTCCTTGCCCGCCACCGCCGATCACCCCGGCCTACGTGCCGTGCGGACCGGCGGGGCGGCGAAAGGCGGTGGTCCAGCCGGTGAGCCAGTTGTGGATGACGAACCGGTCCTGGCGCAGGTCGTGGGCGATCGCGGCGAGGGTGGGCATCTGGTCGAAGTCGGTGAAGGCCAGCACGCCCGGTTCGTGGTAGACCTGCGCGGGGCCGTCGGGCTGCGGCCGGGCGGAGATCAGCTCGGCCGGCCAGCCGCACCACACCTGACCCTTGCTCAGCACCCGGTTGATGACCTCATCCGGCGAGTGCACCCGGGCGGCAGGGTCGTAGCCCTCGCGCAGCCCGAGCGCCAGCAGCATGCACGAGCGGGCGTCCTGGCCCCGGCTGAGCCAGGTGCCGCGGGCGGCGAGTGCGGCGGCGGCGCGTTCGCAGTCGGCGATGCCCGGGGTGCCGTGGGTGCGGCTGGGGTCGCGCACCAGCAGCAGCGACGAGGTGATCCCGTTGGTGCTGCGGGCGTAGGCGGTCAGCGGGACGCCGGTGTCCTGCGACACCGCCGCGATCTCCTCGACCACGTCGGCGATCGGGAAGAACGGCTCTGCGCTGAGCAGCTCGTGCACCCACACCCCGGGTGCGTTGACGGCTACGACGTAGGGCTGGCGAACGTCACTTGTTCTCCCCTTTCTGCGCGGCTTCCCGCTGCTGGCGTTCGATCTCTTCCTGCTGACGCTGCAGCTCGCGGTGCAGGCACCGAGTCGTTGGTGGTCATGCCGCCACCGCCAGCACAGGCAGCAGCGCGGCGTGGGTGCGGCGCGGGATCGCGCCGGCGGCCTGGTCGACGGCGCGCCAGATGACAACCGGGAACGCGCCGTCCTCGCCGGGGCGGCCAGGCGCGTGGGTGCGCCGTCGCGGCCGGGGTGGGTGTAGGCGAACCAGCGCAGCCGGAACACCGCCGCGTCGGCCCGGTCCGGGACCAGCCCGCCGGGCGCGGCGGCGCGGATCAGGCCGAGCGCGGCCGCGGGGGGTGACCCGACGGCGAGCACGGCACCGTCCGCGCGGTGAGCACGGCCGGGCGCGCACCCCGAGGCAGGCGTAGGCGTCGGTGCCCGACAGGTCGGGCGAGGCAGGAACATGGCGAAGCTCCTTTGCAGTCAACGAAGTGGGGCCGCCGGGCCGCGCGGGGCAATCAGGTGGCCGGCCGCGCAGCCCGGCGAAGACAGCGGCAGCGCCGGGCCCTGCCGGGCCGACACCCCGGCAGGGCCCGGCGGCTAGTTGAAGTGGCTGCCCGGGAGACGGCCGGTGCGCACCAGCTCGCGGGTGTAGCGCTGGATCCGGGACCAGTTGGCGCGCATCAGCTTCTGCGCTTCCCGCTCGTACCAGCCATCGGAGTGGGAGCCGTAGCGCTTCATCCGGCGGAACTCGGCCCAGTCCGCGCGGGATCCGTCCTTGGCCCAGGAGAGCGCGGTGGAGCGGGGCATGCCGTGGTGGCGGCGCACCCATTCCGCGGCCGCCGCCCAGCCGGCCAGCGTCATCACCAGG